>NZ_JBICKP010000008.1:0-101569 GCF_043104335.1 Pseudomonas sp. WSY_20 | reverse complement strand
AAAGGTGATCATGCGCCACCCTAACTATTGAATACCAACTCAATATAAATGCCCACACCGATACTCAGAACTCAGAACTCAGAACTCAGAACTCAGAACTCAGAACTCAGAACTCAGAACTCAGAACTCAAAGTTCAAAGTTCAAATCCCGCCGAGTTTGATTCAAAATCCGGGTAACTACTAAGCGCCCGCCCACAAACCCCACCCCCACCTCCCATAAAGTCCCCACCGACAATACCCATTGACTGTACCACCCACCCCCTCCGCATAATCCCCAACCCACCCGGAGGCACCATGCACAAGACAATCCTGGTCCTGGTCGAAACCGTAGACACCTATCTACCCCTGTTGACCAACGCTGGCTACCACCTGATCCTCGCCCAAACCCCCGACCTGCGCGCCCAAGCCATCGAGCAAAACGGCCCCCGCATCGACGCCGTCCTCACCCGCGGCCCCCTCGGCCTGACCGCCCAGGAAATCGACGCACTGCCCAACCTGCAGATCATCTGCGTCATCGGCGCCGGCTATGAGCAGGTCGACCTGCAAGCCGCCCATGCCCGCCACATCACCGTCACCAACGGCGCCGGCGCCAACGCTGACGCTGTGGCCGATCACGCCATGGCTATGCTCCTGGCCCTGCTGCGCAACATCCCACAAGCCGACGCCAGTACCCGGCGCGGCCAATGGCAGCGCGTGATCAGCCCATCGGTCACTGGCAAACGCCTGGGCATTCTGGGCATGGGCGCCGTTGGCCGAGCCATCGCCAAGCGCGCGCATCAAGGGTTCGACATGCCCGTAAGCTACTACAACCGTACACCACGTCCGGCATTGCCCTACACCGGCTACGACAGCGTCCTGGCCCTGGCCGGGGCAGTCGATATTCTCGTGGTCGCCACACCCGGCGGCGCCGATACACGCCACCTAGTGGATGCACAGGTGCTGCACGCACTCGGCCCCCAGGGCTACCTGGTCAACATCGCGCGGGCCAGCGTCGTCGATACCCAGGCGCTGACCCAGGCACTGCAGGGCGGGCAATTGGCCGGTGCGGCCCTGGACGTGTTTGACGAGGAACCTGACGTTCCCCACACCCTCAAGTCGCTGTCGAACACGGTATTGACGCCCCATGTCGCCGGACAATCGCCAGAAGCGGCAGAAGCCACGGTGACGTTGGTGCTGCGTAACCTCGATGCTTTTTTCGCCGGCAAGCCAGTGCTGACACCGGTGCTTCATTAAGCCCCATACTGCCAAATACCTGCACAAGGGCAGGCAACAAGGAGCGCATCCATGCAACTTGAAATCTTCCAGGTCGACGCCTTCAGTGCCGAACCCTTCGGCGGCAACCCGGCTGCGGTCATCCCGCTCGATCACTGGCTACCCGATGCCGTGCTGCAGCGCATCGCCGAGGAAAACAACCTTTCCGAAACGGCGTATTTCGTACGCAACGGCGAGGCGTTCGACCTGCGCTGGTTCACGCCCACCGTGGAAGTGGACCTGTGCGGCCACGCCACGCTGGCCTCGGCCTACGTGTTGTTCGAACACCTCAATGAACCGGCGCAGGTGCTGCGCTTCAGTACCCGCAGCGGTGAACTGCGGGTAACTCGTCAAGCGGACGGCCTGCTGGCCATGGATTTCCCCGCTCGCCAACCAGAGGCCCAGCCCGTGCCAGCCGGTCTGTTGCAGGCGTTGGGCCTGCAACAGGCGCTGGCGGTATATCGCAGCGACGACTACGTGGTGGTGGTCGATGACCCTGGGTTGCTCGACACCCTCACGCCAGATTTTGTCGCGCTGGCCGGCTTTGACGTGCGCGGCATCGCCGTGACGGCGGCGGGGCGTGGGTTCGATTTCGTGACGCGCTGGTTCGGGCCACGCGTGGGGGTCAATGAAGACCCGGTGACCGGCTCGGCCCATACCTCGCTCGCACCGATCTGGGCACAACGGCTAGGCAAGCAGTCGCTTGAGTGCGAGCAGGGCGGTGCGCGCAAGGGCCAGCTGCGCTGCGTGCTGCCGGGCAATGGCCGGGTGATCATCAGTGGGCGGGCGGCGTTGTTCATGCGCGGTAACGTTTACCTATAGGACGGCCCTGTCGTCACGGACAATGCGCGAGCCGACACCAAGGCTTGCCAAATCCGGGCAATGCTGCGAAAAGGACGGCATTTTCGTAGCGGCTGGAGCCTGCGCATGAACCAAGAACTGCAAATCATCGACCTGGTCGAGGGCGACGGCAAGGCGGCCGTCAAAGGTGCCCTGATCACTACCCAATACACCGGATGGCTGGCCGATGGCACCGAGTTCGACTCCTCCTGGTCACGCGGCAACCCGTTTCAATGCGTGATCGGTACCGGGCGCGTTATCAAGGGGTGGGACCAGGGCATCATGGGCATGCGCGTTGGCGGCAAGCGCAAGCTGTTGGTGCCGGCGCACCTGGGCTACGGGGCGCGTAGCGTCGGATCGATTCCACCTGATTCGGACCTTGCGTTCGAAATCGAGCTGCTTGAAGTGCTGACGCGCGACGACTGACAGGATGGCCCCGTAATGCCCGTGCCAGACGCCTGGCACCCGGGCAGCGGGGAACAAATCGGGTTTTTGGCACTCTGAACCGAACCCGTCGTCAAGGAAGGCACTCACTGCAAAAGGCGCCCTGTGCCCGTCCGGGCGATGCGCGGGTGACCCGTTTGTCACACGAGCCTGCATTGATGAAGTTGATTCCACACCTGCATCGTCGCCGTCATTGGTTGCTGGGCCTGGCCCTGACCGCCGTAGGCGTGCCGCTGGCGCTGGACGCCGTCGAGAGCCGCGCGCAACCGGTCGATGGCACCCAGACCCTGGTGTTTCTGCGCCATGCCGAAAAACCCGGTGAAGGCTTAGGCCAATTGAACTGCCAGGGCCTGAACCGTGCACTGGACCTGGCCACGGTTTTACCCGAACGTTTCGGCAAGGCCGATTACGTGTTTGCCGCCAACCCGTCCCGGCACGTGGAGGAGGGCGCCGATGACCAAAGCTACAGCTACCTGCGTCCGCTCATGACCATCAGCCCCAGTGCCATTCGCCTTGGCCTGCCGGTCAACATCGACTACAGCGCCAACGACACCGATGACCTGGCCGATGAGCTGCTCAGCAACAAGTACCGTAACGCGACCATCTATACCGCGTGGTCACACGGCTACCTGCCGGACCTGATCAATACCGTCGCGGAAAAAGCTGTCGGCAAGGAGCACGTCATCACCGAGGATTGGCAGGATGGTGATTTCGACACCCTCTATGTTCTGACCCTGAACTGGCACGATGGCAAGGCCAGCCTGCGCAGCCGTAACGTGCGTCAGGGGCTCGATGACGGTGAGCATAGCTGCCCGACCTGATCCGCTGGTACTGTTGAGCCAGGATGCTGAACAGGGATGAACGATGAAGCGGCAGGTGACGGTGATAGGGGGCGGCGTGGTCGGGCTGGCGACGGCCTATGCGCTGGTGCAGGAAGGCCATTGCGTAGAATTGATCGAGGCCCACGACACCTTGGGGGCAGCCACCAGCTTTGCCAATGGCGGTCAATTGTCCTACCGCTACGTCGCGCCACTGGCTGATGCGGGCGTGCCGTGGCAGGCGCTGGGATGGTTGCTGCAGGGCGATTCCCCGCTGCGTCTGCACCTGCGTCTGGACCCGGCGCAGTGGCGCTGGCTGTTGGCCTTTACCCTGGCATGTCGACGCAGCGTCAACCGGCGCAACGCCACCGTCTTGCTTGACCTTGCCCTGCACAGCCAGGCGGTGTTGGCCCAGTGGCGCCAAGCCCAGGACCTCGGCGACTTTGCCTGGCGCCGCAATGGCAAGCTTGTAGCGTTTCGCAGCGAGTCCCAGTTCAAGCGCAGCCGTCTGCAACTGACCGATCCTGATCACCAGCAGGTACTGGGCGCTGCTGAGCTGCGGGCTCTGGATCCTGCGCTGCAAGAGTCGCCCTTCGTGGGTGGGGTATTCACCCCGGACGAGGAGGTGGGCGACTGCCATGCCTTCTGCCTGCGCCTGGCCGCCGCGCTGCAAGCCTCCGGCCAATGCCAGTTCCGGCTCGGTCAGCCGGTGACCCAGCTGCTTCACCGTGGGCATCAGGTGGTAGCGCTGCGCCTTGGCCACGAAGAACTGGCAGTCGATCAGTTGGTGCTGTGCGCCGGTTACCGCAGCGCTGCGCTGAAGTTGCCAGGGGTGAACATTCCGATCTATCCACTCAAAGGGTACAGCCTGACTGCGCCGCTAGCATCAGGGCAGCGTGCGCCTGAAATCAGCCTGACGGACTACGAGCGCAAGATCGTCTATGCCCGGCTGGATCGGCAACTGCGCGTTGCGGCCATGGTGGACATCGTGGGGCAAGACGAGGCGCTGGACAAACGCCGTTTGCAGAGCATGCGACGCCTGGCCCTGGAGACACTGCCCCACGCCGCCGATTACGCCCACGCGGTGGAGTGGGCCGGCATGCGACCGGCGACGCCCACCGGTGTGCCGATCATCGGCGCAACGCCTTATCGCAACCTTTGGCTCAACCTTGGCCATGGCGCGCTGGGCTTCACCCTGGCCTGCGGCAGTGGCCAGCGGCTGGCCAGAATGATCGGTTAAGCAGGCCCTGCGCAGGGTCGGTTGCCGATCCCGCGCAGGTTGCGCCGTGGTGCCCTAGCGGCCCAGGCGCATCGGCCAGCCTATGACCTTCTTTGCCCGAGGGGTCGCGTAGGTGCGGACCTTGGACGTACTCAGACCCAGGCGCACCAGCGACTCGGCGATGGTCACCGCCGCGCTGACCCCATCGACCACCGGTACCCCGGTGCGTTGGCGGATCTGCTCGTCCAGCCCGGCCATGCCTCCGCATCCCAGGCAGATGACCTCGGCCTTGTCATCGCGTACGGCCCGTTCGGCCTGCTCGACGATGGCCTCGACGGCGCGCTGCGGATCGGCCTCGAGCTCCAGCACCGCCAGGCCGCTGGCGCGTACCGAGGCGCACCGATCGTAGAGCCCGGAAAGTTTGAGGCGGTCTTCGATCAAGGGCACGGTACGGTCCAGGGTGGTGACCACCGAGTAAGCGTGGCCCAGGTACATGGCGGTACTGGCGGCGGCATCGGTGATGTCCACCACTGGCACGTTCAGCAGCTCCTGCAAGCCTTCACGGCCGTGCTCGCCATAGCCGGCCTGGATCACGGCATCATAGGGGCCCTCATAGGCCAGTACCCGATCCATCACGGCGATGGCGGCCAGGTAACTCTCGAAGTTGCCCTCCACCGATTCTGCGCCGAACCACGGCGTCAGGCCGATGATCTCGGTGCCCGGCGCCGCCACGGCGCGGGCCTGCTCGGCGATGGCCTCGGTGATGGCTTCGGTGGTGTTGACGTTGGCAATCAGGATTCGCATGCGCAGTCCTCCTTGTTCAGTGGCTGCTGTGGTCGACGGCGATGCATTCGCCGCTGACGTCGTGGTAATGACGGTTGCGCGGCGCGATCAACAGGTACAGGGCGGCGGCGATGCCAGCCCCGATCAGCCACGAGAACGGCGCGACGCTGTGGAAGTTGGGGACCAGGGCCAGCACGATGGCCAGCAGGGCCGCCGGCACGAACGCCGCGACCGCGCGCAGGTTGATGCCCTTGGTGTAGTGATAAGCGCCGGCCGGGTCTTCGCTGTAGAGCTGCGGGACGTTGATGCAGCCTTTGCGCAGCAGCCAGTAGTCGGACATGATCACCCCGTACAACGGGCCCAGCAATGCACCCAGGCCGGAGAGGAAGTAGACGATCACCAAGGGGCTGTTGTACAGGTTCCACGGCAGGATCAGCACCGCCAGCGTGGCGCTGATCAGCCCCGCGCGGCGGAAGTTGAGGTGACGCGGTGCCAGGTTGCTGAGCACGAAGGCCGGCGCCACGAAGTTGGCCATGATATTGACCGCGACCGTGACGATCAGGAACGACAGACAGCCCAGCACCAGGAAGGTGGTGTTTGGAATGGCTGCCACGATCTGGGTGGGGCTATCGATGATCTGGCCGTTGATCTTGAATTGAGCGCCGCACAGCACGACGGTGATCACGGCAAACACCAGGATGTTCACCGGCAGGCCCCAGAAATTGCCGACGCGAATGGTCTTGCGGCACGGCGAGGAGCGGGCGAAGTCGCAGAAGTTGAGCACCAGCGTGCCGTAGATGGCCAGCCACAAGGCACCGCCGGCAAAAATGTTGCGCCACATCTCGTAACCACTCAGGGGCTCTGCCACCGACCATGCGATGCGGGTGTCGGCCTTGAAGTACATGAATACCGCCAGCGCCGCGACCGTTACCAGGATGACAGGGCCTGCGAAGGCTTCGTAGCGACGCACCATCTCCATGCCGTAGGCGAGGATCACCAGCTGCACCAGCCAGATGGCCACGAAACAAGCCCAGCCCAGGCTGGAAAGGCCAAGGATGCTGTCGTGGTCATAGGCTGCCATTTGCGGCCAGACGGCGCTGAGCAGCACGCGCAGGACCACCGAGGCCAGGTAGGTCTGGATGCCAAACCAGGCGATGGCGATGACCGCACGTATCAGCGCCGGGATCTGCGCGCCGTGAATGCCGAAGGCGATGCGGCTGATGACCGGGAAGGGTACGCCGGTTTTCTGCCCCATGTAGCCCGATAGGTTCATGAAGAAGTACACCAGGGCCGCGCCAATGGCCAACGACAGAAGTATCTGCCAGCCGCCCAGGCCCAAGGCGAACAGGCCCATGGCAAATGAATAGTTGGCGATGTTGTGCACATCGTTGGTCCACAGCGCGAAGATGCTGTAACGGCCCCAGCGGCGTCCGGCGATGCGCGTGGGGGCCAGGTCTCGATTGTGCAGGCGAGGGCTCAGTGCCATGTCCGGCATCGTGTCGGCCGGGGTTGGGTGGGTCTGGGTGCTGGCGACGGATAGTTCAGGGGCAAGGTTGAGGCTGCTACTCATTCCGGCGGGCTCCTGATGCACGTTGACTGCGATGAGCGGGCAGCGCACGGGCTCGCCATCTCGTCGGTGCAGCGTTGGCATCTCGGGTTCTGGGCGCGGCGGCCGACGGTCAATCGGCGTCGCGGGTTCTTGTGTATTTATGTTCGTTGAAACTTGTATACAAAACACAAGCACAGTAAAGCCATTTCCATGCCAGCTTGAGTAAGCGACCGCCAAGGTGTTCATTCGGAAAGCGGGTATATTGCGGTAACAAGCTGAAAAATCAGGTTTTTAAACTGACCACAAAGTCAATAATTGTTTGAATTCATGGGCTTAGTTGATCAGTTAGTCAGCATTCAATGAGCGCTTCATGTAACACATCGGGGCTTAATCGGTGCAAGTGCACACAAAAATGGCACTTAAGGTGACATTAGTGTGTACAAAAAATAGACAATCCGAGATGGCGCCCCTTCGTGGCCTTGCCATGTAAAATACGACTCCGCTTACCGATGTGACCTGACATGACCTCTCCGATTGCCGCCCTCGAGCAGCATCTGCTTGCCGCCCTGAACCCCGCCCCTGAAGAAACCCGTCGTCTTTTCCACGGTCGTGGCCGTTGCTGGCCTGGTCTTGAGCAAATCACGGTGGACTGGCTTCAAGGCGTGTTGTCGGTCGCCTTGTTCCGTGAGCCCCCGGAAGGACAATTGGCAGAGCTTGAGGCGATGCTGTTGCGGCTGTCGCGCCTTGAGCAGTGGACAGGCCAGGCGATCCTGCTGCAACACCGTTACCTGCCCGACAGCCCCGGTCAATGGCTGGTGGGCGAGCCGTGTCAGCAACGTGAAGTGATCGAGGACGGGTTGACCTATCTGCTGGACCTGGGGGTACGCCAGAACAATGGCTTGTTCCTGGACATGCGCCTTGGTCGCCGATGGGTGCGCGCCCAGGCCAAGGGGCAGCGCGTGCTGAACCTGTTTGCCTACACCTGTGGTTTTTCGGTGGCGGCGATTGCAGGTGGCGCTGAGCAGGTGGTGAACCTGGACATGGCCAAATCGGCACTGTCCCGAGGGCGCGATAACCACCGCCTTAACCAGCACGACCCGTCTCGGGTGGCCTACCTGGGCCATGAGCTGTTCAAGTCGTGGGGCAAGGTGCGCAAATACGGGCCTTACGATCTGATCATCATCGATCCGCCTACCTTCCAGCGCGGCAGCTTCGTGCTGACCCAGGACTACGCGAAGATCCTGCGGCGCTTGCCTGAGCTGTTGAATGAAGGTGGGACGGTGTTGGCCTGTGTGAACGACCCGGGCATCGGGCCTGAGTTTCTGATCGAGGGCATGGCCGAGCACGCGCCCGGCCTTGCCTTCGTCGAACGCCTGCAGAACCCGCCGGAGTTTCCGGATGTGGATCCGGCTGGGGGGTTGAAGGCGTTGGTGTTTCGGTTGGGTTGATGGGGCGGGGCCACGCGGCGAAGCTCAAGCCCCCAGGCGCGTGCGCGGCTGACCCAGCTCAGCCCGCTTCACTGACCGGTATAAATCTGATCAAACACGCCCCCATCGTTGAAATGCGTTTTTTGCACGGTGCGCCAGTCACCAAAGGTCTTCTCGACCGAGAGGAATTCAACCTTGGGGAAACGGTCGGTGTACTTGGCCAACACAGTCGCATCGCGTGGGCGCAGGTAGTTCTGGGCGGCGAGTTCCTGGGCCGCCGGGGACCACAGGTATTTCAGGTATTCCGCGGCCACCGCCTGAGTGCCTTTGCGGGCGACGACTTTATCGACCACGCTCACCGGCGGCTCGGCTTCGGCCGACACGCTTGGGTAAACCACCTCGAACTGATCGCGACCGAATTCGCGGGCGATCATTTCGGCTTCGTTCTCGAACGTCACCAGCACATCGCCAATCTGGTTGGTCATGAACGTGGTGGTGGCGGCGCGACCACCGGTGTCGAGCACCGGCGCCTGCTTGAACAGCTTGCCGACGAACGCGCGCGCCTTGTTCTCGTCACCGCCTTGCTTGAGCACATAGCCCCACGCCGACAGGTAGGTGTAGCGGCCGTTACCCGAGGTCTTGGGGTTGGGTACGATGACCTGTACGCCATCCTTGAGCAGGTCGGGCCAGTCTTTCAATGCCTTGGGGTTGCCTTTGCGCACGATGAACACCGTGGCAGAGGTGAACGGCGCACTGTTGTTCGGCAAGCGCGTGACCCAGTTGTCAGGGATCAGTTTGCCGTTGTCGACCAAGGCATTGATGTCGGTGGCCATGTTCATGGTGATCACGTCGGCCGGCAGGCCATCGATCACCGCGCGCGCCTGTTTGCTCGAGCCACCGAAGGACATCTGCACATTGACCTTCTCGTTATGCTCGGCCTCCCAGTGCTTCTGGAAGGCGGGGTTGTAATCTTTGTAGAAGTCACGCATCACGTCGTAGGAAACGTTCAGCAAGGTCGGGGCAGCGTGGGCCAGGGTGCCGAAGGCCAGGCTGGCGGCGGCCAGCGAGACGGTGAAGAACTTTTTCACGACGCATTCCTTATGGGTATGAATGTTGGGCAATGTGCCAGCGACTATAGCGTCTTGTTCTTCAGGTATTAAAGAATCAATGCGTCTTTGCTTATATGCGCTGGCCGATTGGCGGTTCTGGCAGTTGTCCAGGGGCTTTGCCCACTTAATGACTCGCTCAGCCGTCAAGGTGAGCGAGCCCTTCAGATCGTCAGGGGCGCCTTAGTCAACCGGATTTCGGGAACAACGCATTGCCACACCGGGCACAAAACGCCGCGCCACTTTCATGGGATTTCTTGCTGCAGGTCGGGCAGGCGTGCTGCAGTTGTTCTCCACGCATGGCATTGGCGAGCTCGGCCGTAAAGATCCCGGTCGGCACCGCGATGATCGAGTAGCCGATGATCATCACCAGTGAAGAGAGCACCTGGCCCAATGGCGTTCTGGGCACGATATCGCCGAACCCGACCGTGGTCAGCGTGACGATGGCCCAGTAGATCCCCTTGGGAATGCTCGTGAAGCCATGTTCCGGGCCTTCGATCACATACATGAGGGTGCCGAACACGGTGACCAGCGTCGAGACGCTGACCAGAAACACGATGATCTTCTGCTTGCTGCCGCGCAGGGCATCGAGCAGGTAATTGGCCTGCTTGAGGTACGGGCTGAGCTTGAGCACACGGAAGATCCGCAACATGCGGATGACCCTCACGATCAGCAGGTACTGCGCGTCGCTGTAGTACAGCGCGATGATGCCCGGCACGATCGCCAGCAGATCCACCAGGCCGTAGAAGCTGAATGCGTAGCGCAAGGGCCGGGGCGAGCAGTACAACCGTGTCAGGTATTCGCACAGGAAAATGGCGGTAAAGCCCCATTCGATCGCGGCCAGCAGGCCCCCGTACCCGCGATGCACCTCGTCGATGCTGTCCAGGATGACCGTGACCAGGCTGGCCAGGATGATCAGCAACAGGGTCTTGTCGAAGCGTCTTCCGGCCACGGTATCGCTCTGGAAGACGATCACGTAAAGCCGCTCGCGCAGGCTTGCAGGTTTGTTCATTGGCTCTGTCCATCGTGAAGTCGGCTGAGCCTATGGGGTGCCTTTCAGCTATGCAAGCGCCCCGGGGTCTGGCGTTTGCCAAGCTTCAGGTGACGACCGAAGTGGATGAGCCAGCAGGCGGCGACGAAGGGTGCCGTGAGCGCCGGGACCGGCAGCCTGCTCAAAAGCGGCTGCAACGCCAGCGCCAGGCCAATGGCCAACAGCGTGACCCAGGGTTTTTCCCCTTGTCGGCTGAAGGCCAGAGCTGCCAGGGCCGCGTTGAATCCATACAGCCCCATCCATGCTGACTGCGCATCACCCACGAGCAGTGCCAGGCCTGCACCCGCGGCAGAGCCTATGACCGCCCAGAGACAGGCATACGGGTTGGCGATCAATAGGCCGACGATGATCAGCAGCCCGGCCAGGGGTTGATCGAGCAGGAAAATCTGCCCGACCCCTCTTGCCAGGGCACTCGCCAGGTCGGCCTCGACCACCACGGGTGCGCTAGCCGTCTGCACGAATAGCAACGTGCCCCAGCCCAGCAGTACGAAGGGCGCCGTGTAGGCGACCAGCAGCTTGCCCCCCCGCTTGCGCCATTGGTGGGTGATGATGCTGGACAGGCCGGCGGCAGCGATTACCAGCGGTGGCTGGATGATCGACCAAGGCAGCACAGCGCTGATCAACAAACCGATGAGCACGCCGTTGTAGCTGTACAGCCCAGCCTGTCGATCGGCGCGGTCGTAGCCGCGGGCCTGTGCCGTCAGCAGGCCTGCCAGCGCGCCAAGCAGCGCGCCGCCCAGCAGCGCCGGTGCGGTCAACAAGATCGCCAGCAGGCAGCATAGCCCGCACCAGGGGTTACGCAGCAACAGCACCTGGCTGAAGCCGTTTAGCAGCGCCGTGGCCCAGTCGGGGCACGGGTTTACGAAATTTTTGGTGTACATGGGGCAGTCAGTGAGGTGGATGGGAGGGCGGTGGGCCTCTTTGGGCCTCGATTGACCGCAGGTCTGGTACATCGGTGTTAGGGGAGGGCTGCGCCCTCCATTCCCGGGGCAAGGCTGCTCCCACAAGGTCTGCGCTGTGCCATGGAGTGGCGCGCATTCTGTGGGAGTGGGCTTGCCCCGGGAATGGGGCGCAGGGCGCCCCCGGGGATCTCAGTTCAACGTCTCGATCCGCAGCGTGTTGGTCGACCCTGGCTTGCCGAAAGGCACACCGGCAGTGATCAGAAGCGTGTCGCCACGGCTGGCCATGCCTTGGGCCTGGGCAATTTCCAGCGCAGTGGAAACCACTTCGTCCACCTGGCGCAGGCGGTCATTCACTACCGAATGCACGCCCCAGGCCACGCTCAGGCGCCGAGCGGTGTTCAGGTTCGGCGTCAGGTTGAGGATCGGTGCCCGTGGGCGCTCGCGCGCAGCACGCAGGGTCGAGGCGCCCGACTCGCTGTAGTTGACCAGCACCGCCACCGGTAGGATGCCGCTGATGCGGCGGATGGCGCAGCTGATGGCGTCCGATACGGTGGCCTCGGCCTTCGGCCGGCCAACGTCGAGCTGGGCCTGGTAGTCCGGGCCGTTCTCCACCTGGCGGATAATCTTGCTCATCATCTGCACGGCTTCGAGCGGGTAGTTACCCGAGGCCGTCTCCGCCGACAACATCACAGCGTCCGCACCTTCGGCCACGGCGTTGGCCACGTCGGTGACTTCGGCACGAGTCGGTGCTGGCGAGAAACGCATCGATTCGAGCATCTGCGTAGCCACTACCACCGGTTTACCCAGCTGCCGGCAGGTGCCGATGATGCGCTTCTGAATCTGCGGCACGCTCTCGGCCGGTACTTCCACGCCCAGGTCGCCACGGGCCACCATGATCGCGTCCGCCAGTTCGGCAATGGCTGGCAGTTGTTCGACCGCCGAAGGTTTCTCGATCTTGGCCATCAGGAAGGCGCGGTCACCAATCAGCTGGCGCGCTTCAAGGATGTCCTCGGGGCGCTGTACAAACGACAGGGCCACCCAGTCCACACCCAGCTCCAGGCCGAAAGCCAGGTCGCGGCGGTCTTTTTCGGTGAGCGGGGAGAGGTTGAGCACCGCTTGCGGCACGTTGACGCCCTTGCGGTCGGACAGCTCGCCACCGTTCAGCACTTCGGTGTCGATCGCATCGCTGTGTTTGGCGGTCACCTGCAGGCGCAGCTTGCCGTCATCCAGCAGCAGGTCCATGCCGGGCTCAAGGGCTGCGATGATTTCAGGGTGTGGCAGGTTGACCCGGCGGCTGTCGCCAGGGGCCTCGTCCAGGTCCAGGCGCAGGGCCTGACCGCGTTGCAACTGCACCTTGCCTTCAGCGAAACGGCCCACACGCAGCTTCGGCCCTTGCAGGTCCATGAGGATGCCTAGCGGGTAGTGCAGCTGCTGCTCCACCTCGCGGATCCACTGATAGCGCAGCGCATGGTCGGCGTGCTCGCCATGGCTGAAGTTGAGGCGAAAAATGTTCACGCCTGCTTCCACCAGTTGCCGCACATCGTCGATGCCACCCGTAGCCGGGCCCAGGGTGGCGAGGATTTTCACTTTCTTGTCAGGCGTCATGAGGGGTCGGTCTCGAGAATCAGGATGGCGCGAAAGTCATTGACGTTGGTGCGCGTGGGTTCGGTGACGATCAGCGCATCGAGTGCGGCGAAGTAGCCGTAGCCGTTGTTGTCGTCCAGCTCGTCGCTGGCCGACAGGCCCAACGCTTGGGCGCGTGCGTAGCTGTTAGGCGTCATGACAGCGCCGGCGTTTTCTTCCGAGCCGTCGATGCCGTCGGTGTCGCCTGCCAGTGCGTAGACGCCCGGCAGGCCCTTGAGGCTTTCGGTGAGGCTGAGCAGAAATTCCGCATTGCGCCCGCCGCGGCCATTACCGCGCACGGTGACAGTGGTCTCGCCGCCGGACAGAATCACGCAAGGGGCCTTGAGCGGCTGGCCATGCTGAACGATCTGTCGGGCAATGCCTGCATGCACCTTGGCCACTTCCCGTGACTCACCTTCCAGGTCGCCCAATATCAACGGGCTGAAACCTGCCTGGCGCGCCTGGACCGCCGCAGCTTCGAGCGACTGTTGAGGCTTGGCGATCAGCTGGAAATGGCTGCGGGCCAGGGCTGGGTCGCCAGCCTTGAGGGTTTCCGAGGCCGGGTCGTTGAGCCAGTCGATGACGGCCTGTGGGGCGTCGATGGCGTAGCGCTTGAGGATCGCCAGTGCCTCGGCCGAGGTGCTCGGGTCGGCCACGGTGGGGCCTGAAGCGATGACCGTGGCCAGGTCGCCCGGCACGTCCGAGATCGCGTAGGTGTAGACCGTGGCCGGCCAGCAGGCCTTGGCCAGGCGCCCACCCTTGATCGCCGAGAGGTGCTTGCGCACGCAGTTCATCTCGCCGATGGTGGCGCCGGATTTGAGCAGGGCCTTGTTGATGTGCTGTTTGTCCGCCAGGGTCAGGTTGGCGGCGGGCAGCGCCAGCAAGGCAGAGCCGCCGCCGGACAGCAGGAATATCACCCGATCCTGCTCGCTGAGGTTGCCGACCAGTTCCAGCACGCGCCTGGCAACCGCCAGGCCGGCCGCATCAGGCACCGGGTGGGCGGCTTCGACCACTTCGATGTGTTGGCAGTTGGCACCATGGCCGTAGCGGGTCACGACCAGGCCGCTGACCTCGCCTTGCCAGTGCTTCTCAACCACCTCGGCCATGGCGGCGGCCGCCTTGCCTGCGCCGATGACGATCACCCGACCGCTGCGGTCGGCGGGCAGGTAGGGTTCGAGCACGTGGCTGGGATGGGCGGCGGCGATGGCTGTGTCGAACAGCTCACGCAGCAGTTTGTGTGGATCGACCGACATGGCAGGCTCCCTTTATTGTTGTTCTGCACAATCGAGAACGCCCCTGGAACAGCCTCCGTGCAGGCCGAACCAGGGGCGGTGTTGCTCGGGTTCACCCCTGGCTGTGCTCAGCCAAGGGGCGTAACAGGTGTGCCGGGTTACCGGCAGCAGGGCTGCAAGGCAGGCCCTGCGCTCGGATCAGCGGTCGTCGCGGATCGAGAAATTGGCCATGTGCTCCAGGCCCTTGATCAGCGCCGAGTGGTCCCAGTTGCCGCCACCCAGGGCCTGGCAGGTGTTGAACACTTGCTGGGCATTGGAAGTGTTAGGCAGGTTGATGCCCAGTTCCTTGGCGCCTTGCAGGGCCAGGTTAAGGTCCTTCTGGTGCAGGTTGATGCGGAAGCCTGGGTCGAAGGTGCCTTTGATCATGCGCTCGGCGTGCACTTCCAGAATTTTCGACGATGCGAAGCCGCCCATCAGTGCCTCGCGCACCTTGGCCGGGTCGGCGCCGTTCTTCGCGGCAAACAGCAACGCCTCGCTGACGGCCTGGATGTTCAGGGCGACGATGATCTGGTTGGCCACCTTCGCGGTCTGACCGTCACCATTGCCGCCTACCAGGGTGATGTTCTTGCCCATGCTCTGGAACAGCGGCAGGGCGCGCTCGAAGGCTTTTGGGCAGCCGCCGACCATGATGCTCAGGGTCGCGGCCTTGGCGCCCACTTCACCCCCGGACACCGGGGCATCAAGGTAGGTAGCGCCGGTGGCGTTGATCTTCTCGGCAAAGGCTTTGGTGGCAGTAGGGGAAATCGAACTCATGTCGATCACCACCTTGTTCGGGCCCACGCCCTGGGCAACGCCGTTGTCCCCGAACAGTACGCTGTCGACCTGTGGGGTGTCCGGGACCATGACGATGATGAACTCGGCTTCCTGGGCCACCTCCTTGGGGTTGGCCAGAGCCACGGCGCCGTCGGCGATCAGGTCGGCTGGAGCTGCATCGTGGTGGGTGGAGACGAACAGGCTGTGCCCTGCTTTTTGCAGGTTCTGGGCCATGGGCTTGCCCATGATGCCGGTGCCGATGAAACCGATTTTAGCCATCAGAAATTACCTCTTTTATCGTTGTTCGCGTTCCCGGTGGGATTCAGATCGCGTTGTGCGTTTTCAGCCAGCCCAAGCCCGCTTCGGTGGTGGTCTTGGGCTTGTATTCCGCGCCCACCCAGCCCTGGTAGCCGATGCGGTCCAGGTGCTCGAACAGGAAGCGGTAGTTGATCTCGCCAGTACCCGGCTCGTGACGGCCCGGGTTGTCGGCCAGCTGGATGTGGTTGATCGACTGCAGATTGGTTTCCATGGTGCGCGCCAGGTCACCTTCCATGATCTGCATGTGGTAGATGTCGTATTGCAGGAACAGGTTGTCGCTGCCCACTTCGGCCTGAATGGCCAATGCCTGCTCGGTGGTGTTGAGGTAGAAGCCCGGAATGTCGCGGGTGTTGATCATTTCCATGACCAGGCGAATACCGGCGGCCTGGAGCTTGTCGGCGGCATAGCGCAGGTTTTCCACGAAGGTCTTGCGCACGGTGGCGCAGTCCGGGCCGTCTGGGCGAATCCCAGCCAGGGCGTTGACCTGGGTGTTGCCCAGCACCTTGGCGTACTCGATGGCCTTGTCGACACCTGCACGGAATTCTTCGACGCGATCGGGGTGGCAGGTGATGCCACGCTCACCCTTGGACCAATCCCCCGCGGGAAGATTGAACAGCACCTGGGTCAGGCCGTGAGCCTTGAGCTGCGCCTGGATTTCGGCAGCGCTGAAATCGTAGGGGAACAGGTATTCGACACCACTGAAACCGGCGTCGGCGGCGGCCTTGAAGCGGGCCAGGAAGTCCTGCTCGGTGAACAGCATGGACAGGTTGGCAGCGAAGCGAGGCATGGTTGTCTCCTTGCGTTGAGAGCCCCGGGCCAGCCGGGGCGTCAGGCGATCAGTCCAGCAGCGAGATGGCGGTCGGCGCATCGTTGCCGACCAGGGCGAGGTCTTCGAACTCGTTGACCGCGTTGATCTCGGTGCCCATGGAAATGTTGGTAACCCGTTCAAGAATGATCTCGACCACGACCGGCACGCGGAACTGCTCGGCCATTTGCCGTGCTTTTAGCAGGGCAGGGGCGATGTCGGCCGGCTCGAATACCCGCAGGGCCTTGCAGCCCAGGCCTTCGACCACGGCGACGTGATCGACGCCATAGCTGGCAGCGTCGGTGGCGTTGATGTTCTCGAACGCCAGTTGTACACAGTAGTCCATGTCGAAACCACGCTGGGCCTGGCGAATCAGCCCCAGATAGGCGTTGTTCACCAGCACGTGGACGTAGGGCAGGTTGAACTGCGCCCCGACGGCCAGTTCTTCGATCATGAACTGGAAGTCGTAGTCGCCCGACAAGGCCACGACCTGGCGCGTGGGGTCGGCCTTGACAACACCCAGTGCCGCAGGGATGGTCCAGCCCAGTGGGCCGGCCTGGCCGCAGTTGATCCAGTGCCGTGGCTTGTACACGTGCAGGAACTGCGCACCGGCGATCTGCGACAGACCAATGGTGCTGACATAGCAGGTGTCCTTGCCGAACACCTGGTTCATCTCCTGGTACACGCGCTGGGGCTTGACCGGCACGTTGTCGAAATGGGTCTTGCGCTGCAGGCTGGCCTTGCGCTGCTGGCAGTCTTCAAGCCAGGCCTGGCGGCACTTGAGTTTGCCAGCGGCCTGCCATTCCCTGGCGACTTCCAGGAACACCTCCAGGGCCTTGCCGGCATCGGAAACGATCCCCAGGTCTGGGGTGAACACGCGACCGATCTGGGTCGGCTCGATATCCACATGCACGAATTTACGGCCTTCGGTGTACACGTCCACGGAACCGGTGTGGCGGTTGGCCCAGCGGTTGCCGATGCCCAGTACCAGGTCGGACTTGAGCAGGGTGGCGTTGCCATAGCGGTGGGAGGTTTGCAGGCCGACCATCCCGACCATCAGCGGGTGGTCATCCGGGATGGTGCCCCAGCCCATGAGCGTCGGGATCACTGGCACACCGGTCAATTCGGCGAATTCGACCAGTTTGTCGCTGGCGTCGGCGTTGATGATGCCGCCGCCTGCCACCAGCAAGGGCCGTTCGGCCTCGTTGAGCATGGCCAGGGCCTTTTCCGCCTGGACGCGCGTGGCGGAAGGCTTGTGCACGGGCAGCGGTTCATAGGCGTCGATGTCGAACTCGATTTCAGCCATCTGCACGTCGAATGGCAGGTCGATCAGTACCGGGCCGGGCCGGCCGCTGCGCATTTCGAAGAACGCTTTCTGGAACGCATACGGCACTTGGCCAGGCTCCAGCACGGTGGTTGCCCACTTGGTGACGGGCTTGACAATGCTGGTGATGTCCACGGCCTGGAAGTCCTCCTTATGCAGGCGGGAGCGTGGCGCCTGGCCAGTGATGCACAGGATCGGAATGGAGTCGGCACTGGCGCTGTAAAGGCCGGTGACCATGTCCGTGCCCGCCGGGCCGGAGGTGCCGATGCACACACCGATGTTGCCGGGGTTGGCACGGGTGTAGCCCTCTGCCATGTGCGAGGCGCCTTCGACGTGGCGAGCGAGGACGTGATCGATGCCACCCACTTTCTTCAGGGCTGAATACAACGGGTTGATGGCAGCCCCTGGGATGCCGAACGCAGTCACCACGCCTTCACGGCGCATGACCAGTACGGCTGCATCGATTGCTCTCATTTTGCTCATGATTTGTGCCTCATCGATTTTGTAATTGTATACAACCTGCGTTGCGATTCAGTGTATTCATGCTCAGGTGATCCGGTCAATGGGTTTTGATCGGGCAAGTCGATGCGGCCGTGAAATAGGGTGTTTGCGCTATCGAATACGATTGAATCTAAATATTGTATACAAAAATATTTTCGGTTGTGTTCTATTGGGGTATCGGTTTTCAACTGCCCTCAGGGCTTCTCACAATAAAAAGAGGACCTTCCCATGAATGCTTTGAACCTGAACCTGGCGCTGAGCCTGGTAAACGCCGCATTGGCTGCCGGGCGTACCATCCAGGCGGCGCCGCTGACGGTGGCGGTGCTCGATGCCGGTGGGCACTTGCTTGCCTTGCAGCGTGAAGACGGGGCGAGCCTGATCCGACCCGAGGTCGCCACGGGCAAAGCCTGGGGTGCGATAGCACTGGGCAAGGGCTCGCGTCTGCTGGCGCTGGATGCGCAGCAACGGCCGGCCTTCTTCGCCGCGCTCAACGGGTTGGGCGAACGGGCGGTCGTGCCGGCGCCAGGCGGTGTGCTGGTGCGTGATCAGGATGGGCGGGTGCTGGGGGCGGTGGGGATCAGCGGGGACACATCGGATATCGACGAGCAGTGTGCGATCAGTGCCATCGAGGCGCTGGGGCTGCGCGCCGATGCGGGCGCGGTGGCCTGACCCGCATCAACTGCCGTTGCTCGATGCCCCAGCCCCCAGCGGGCCTGGGTCCGTGCAGGGCAAACGGCAAGGCGGTACTGCTCAGGCCGGCTCGGGTTCGCAGCCTTTGAGCACCATGCGGATGATGGTTTCGGCCGCCGCGTCGTAGTCGCTGTCGGCCAGCTTGGCCTTGCCGGTCACTGCCGAGATCTGCCAGTCGAAATCAGCGTACGTCTGGGTTGCCGCCCAGATGCTGAACATCAGGTGATGCGCATCGACGTGGGCGATCTGGCCGCGGTCTATCCAGTGCTGGATGCACTCGATGTTGTGCCGCGCCTGCTCGTTGAGCTGTTCGACCTGGCTGGGCGACAAATGCGGGGCGCCGTGCATGATTTCGCTGGCGAACACCTTCGACGCATGGGGCAGGTCGCGGGAGATGCGGATCTTGGAGCGAATGTATGCGCTCAGCACCTCGCGAGGATCGCCATCGGCGTTGAACGGGGTGGAGGCCTGCATGATCGGTGCGATGATGCTTTCCAGCACCTCGCGGTACAGGTTGTCTTTGGACTTGAAGTAGTAGTAGACGTTGGGCTTGGGCAGGCCAGCCTTGGCGGCGATATCGCTGGTTTTGGTGGCTGCGAAGCCCTTGTCGGCGAATTCCTCGCTGGCCGCGCGCAGGATCAATTCCTTGTTGCGCTCGCGAATGGTGCTCATGGTCAGGGATTTTCCTCGTGTCAGGCCACCTCTAGGCTCTGTGTGAAAAGCCTTGATACTCGGTGATGCTGCGTTGAAAACAGCCTCGGAATGCTCATTTACAACCCGTAAACTCCGCTTCCTCGGCTGTTTTCGCCTTGCCTGACCTTCGTCTCAAGACTTTTCACACAGAGCCTAGGAGGCAGCCGGCATGGTAGCACCGTGCCCAATGGCGGCTCAAGGCAGCGGCTTTGGGCAGGGCCTTTGCATCCAGTCGCGCACGTGGGCGCTAGCGCAGCAGGTTGGTCTTCGCCAGGTCCAGCACCTCGTCGCCGCGCCCGCTCATCACGGCCTTGAGCATGTACAGGCTAAAGCCCTTGGCCTGCTCCAGCTTGATCGCCGGCGGCATGACCAGCTCTTGCGTGGCGGTGACTACATCGAGCAGTACGGGGCCGTCGTGGGCCAGGGCACGGCGCAGGGCCTGCTCCAGGTCTTCGGAGCGCTCGACGCGAATGCCCAGAATGCCCATGGCATTGGACATGGCGGCAAAGTCGGGGTTGTGCAGGTCGGTGCCGGTATCCAGGTAACCGGCAGCCTTCATTTCCATGGCGACGAAGCCCAGTGACGCGTTATTGAACACCACCACCTTCACGGGCAGCTTGAGCTGGGCGAGCGAGATGAAGTCACCCATCAGCATGCTGAACCCACCGTCGCCACTCATCGAGATTACCTGGCGCCCCGGGAAGGCCGCTTGTGCGCCCATGGCCTGTGGCATGGCGTTGGCCATCGAGCCGTGGTTGAACGAGCCGACCAGGCGACGCTGGCCATTCATCTTCAGGTAACGCGCCGCCCAGACCGTGGGCGAACCGACGTCGGCGGTGAAGATCGCGTCTTCGCTGGCCAGTTCGCTGAGCAGGCGCGTGACGTATTGTGGGTGGATCGGCCGGTCACCCTTGGAGGGTACCGCCAGATCGTCCAGCCCCTGCCGCGCCTTGCTGTAGGCTTTGAGTGCATCATCCAGGAAGCGCCGATCGGTCTTGCGCGTCAGGCGTGGCAGCAAGGCGTTGAGGGTTTCGCCGACATCGGCAGCGATGCCCAGCGATAACGTTGCGCGTCGTCCCAGCGCTTGCGGATCACGGTCGACCTGCACGATCTTGGCGTCGCTTGGGAAAAACTGCCGGTAGGGGAAGTCGGTGCCGAGCATCACCAGCGTGTCGCAGCCGAGCATCGCGTGGTAACCGGAACTGAAGCCGATCAAGCCCGTCATGCCGACATCGAAGGGGTTGTCCCATTCCACATGCTCCTTGCCGCGCAACGCATGGACCACCGGTGCGCCGAGTGCATCGGCCAGGGCCACGACCTGGTCATGCGCACCGGCGCAGCCGCTGCCGCACAGCAGGGTCACCTTGTGGCTGTCCTGCAACAACTCGGTCAGGCGCTGCAGATCGACTTCCGTAGGCAGGATGCGTGGCTGCTGCAGGGAAGGCCAGGCCGCCGGTTTCTGCTCGACCTCCAGCAGCGATACGTCACCGGGAATCACCACCACCGCCACACCGCGATTGAGGATGGCCGAGCGCATGGCCCGGTGCAGCACCTGCGGCATCTGTGCAGGGTTGCTGACCAGTTCGATGAAATGGCTGCATTCCTTGAACAGTTCTTGCGGATGGGTTTCCTGGAAGTAGTTCAGGCCAATCTCCGAGGAGGGGATCTGCGCGGCGATGGCCAGCACGGGCACCCGGTTGCGGTGGCAGTCGAACAGGCCATTGATCAAGTGCAGGTTGCCCGGCCCGCAACTGCCAGCGCACACCGTCAACTCACCGGTGACCGCCGCCTCGGCACCGGCGGCGAAGGCGGCGACTTCCTCATGGCGCACGTGCATCCATTCGATGCTGTCCATGCTGCGCAGGGCGTCGGTCAGGCCATTTAGGCTGTCGCCGGTCAGGCCCCAGATACGTTTGATACCGGCCTGTTCGAGGGTCGAGGCCAACTGCTGGGCCATGTTGAGCTTTGCCATGAATACTCCTGGTGCGAATGAAAGGACGTGATCGATGAGATAGAGACAGGCGCTTGGCCACGGCTGTTCGTTTGCGTCCATGAACGAATCGTCATGCGCGCTGCCCCGTGCCTGACGCTGCCCTGAACCTCCTCTGCTGCCGCAGGCCACCGCACACGCGCCCGGCAGAACTGTTCAGCCACCGGCCGGTCTGTATGCCATCGTGATTGCCCTGGGAGCACGTCTGGCTATTCAGGCGTTTCAGGATGATGAAATCGCACGCGTCTACTAAGGGTGAATGGAATGGCTGGCAGCAGTTTTTTTGCGTTGTTGGATGACATCGCGGCCCTGTTGGATGACATCTCGTTGATGACCAAGGTCGCGGCCAAGAAGTCGGCCAGCGTGCTGAGCGATGACTTGGCCGTTAACGCCGAGCAAGTGACGGGCATGAAGGCCGATCGCGAACTGCCGGTGGTATGGGCTGTATTCAAAGGCTCTCTGAAGAACAAGGCCATCCTGGTGCCCTGCGCCCTGATCCTCAGTGCAGTGCTGCCGGCAGCGGTCAAATGGCTGCTCATGGCCGGCGGCCTGTATCTGTGCTACGAGGGCTTCGAGGCGATCAAGGACAAGTTTTCTCGCAGCGAGCATGGCGCCAAGGCGCAAGGAAAAAAGGCGCTTCCCAAAACCCCCGAGGAACTGGCCGCGTATGAGCAACGCAAGATCAAAGGGGCGATCAAGACCGACTTCATTTTGAGCGCGGAGATCATCGTCATCACCCTCAACGTGGTGGCTGAGGCTGCGCTGTACCAGCAGATCCTGACCTTGGTTCTGATCGCCCTGGTCATGACGATGGGCGTCTATGGGCTGGTCGCTGGCATTGTGCGGCTGGACGACGCAGGCTTCGCCTTGGCGAAATCCAAGGCCCAGGGTATGTGGGGCCGTGCGGTCAGAAAGTTGGGTGAAGTGCTGGTGTCGGCCGCGCCTTTCCTGATGAAGGCGCTGTCCTGGATCGGAACGGTCGCGATGTTCTTGGTCGGCGGGACATTCATTGCCGAAGGCATTGCACCCCTGGAGCATGTCATCGAAGGCTGGGTTGCGCACAGCGGAAGCTGGGAAGCGGTTGCCAAGCACGTCGTGTTCGGGGTTGTCGGGGCTGTCGCCGGAGGCCTGGCGGCACTGGTGGTCGGCGGATTCTCTTGGGTTCGCGCACGCGCGACCGGTTGAGCGACGACGCCTCGGCAAAGGGGCCGGCTCGCGGCCCCGCGATCATGCCGTGATCAGAACAGCACCTTGACCAGGAAGCTCATGGTGTTCTGGTCGGTGGTGAAGGCGCCGGAGTCCTTGATGCCGTACTTGTTCTTCCAATAGTCGTACTCAACACCCACGTACAGCTGCTTCTCGCCCAGGTGCATGGCTTTGCCCAGGTCATACTTGATCTGCGGGTTGAAGTGCAGGTTGGCGTGGTAGGTGCCACGGCGGTTTTCATCGTTGTCCACCACCCAGTCCATGAAGCCATCGATCAACACGTCGGAGGAGCCGACCGGGATGGTGTAGGCCCACACCGGGGTGATCTGCCAGACATTGTCGCCAGGGCGGCTGCCATCGGTGGTGCGCTGGTAGAAGTTCAGCTGGAAGTAGTCAAAGCCTGGGATGTCCAGGTCGAAGCCGGGGCCGATCAGGTAGGCTTCCGTGTCGCCCTCGCCAAACTCATAGGTCATGGCCAGCAGCACGTCCTTGACCGGGCCGAAGGACAGCTTCTGGTCGAAGATCTTGTTGAAAGACAGGCGCGGGCTGATTTCGCCGTAGTAGGTGTTGGGACCGTTGCCGGCGTCCTTCTGGCCTTGGTAGAAGATCTTGTCGACGAACAGGAAGTTATCGCCGTACTTCCAGCCGTCGGCGTGCTCGAAGGTCAGGGTCTGTTGGGTCGACGGGTTGACCTTGAAGTTCTTGCCCCACAGGTAGGTCAGGCTGTTGCTCTGCCACTGCAGCAGGTCGCCGGCGAAGGTGGTGCCACAGGCCAGCAGGCCGCCGGCGAGGATCAGGCTGTTGATGGTACGCATTGCGGATGTCGCTCCCTTGGTTGATCTGTTGTCAGCGCTCGGTGTTGGCGCTTTTTCTGTCTTTTTAGTCAGCTTTTTTCGATGGGCCACAGCTGTCTGGCAAGGGTTGAGCCAACTTTCTCCCGGTTGGCGAAACCGTCCTGCTCGACGTCGTTCTGAACGGATGAAAAGGGTCTTTCAGGCTGGCAACACGTTGGCCAACCGCCCGAATTCATTGACTGAGCGGTCAGTAAACGCAGGCAGAATCCGTTCTGCCCTGATCGAGGGGGCGCGCAGATTACTGGCTTGCGCGCCTGGCCTCAAGTGCTCCGTCGTGGAGCATGGTGGAGCAAACCTGTGCATGTGGTCAGGTTGTCAGAAGTGTACCTTGATCAAGGCACTGGCCACGCTCTGATTGCTGTCCAGGGCGCCCCGGCTGTCGATGCCGTATTTGTCTTTCCAGTAGCTGTACTCCAAGCCCACGTACAGCTGCTTGTCACCCAGGCTAAGCGCCTTGCCCAGGTCGTATTTCACCTGCGGGTTGAGGTGCAGGTTGGCGTGGTAGGTGCCCCGTCGGTTCTGGTCGTTGTCGGTCACCCAGTCCATGTAGCCGTCTATCAGAATGTCGGACTTGCCCAGTGGCACCGTGTAGGACCAGGCGGGCGTGATCTGCCATACGTTGTCGCCGGGGCGGCTGCCTTCGGTATTGCGCACGTAGAAATTGAGCACGAAATAGTTGAAGCCTGGCACGTCGAGGTCAAAGCCTGGGCCGATCAGGTAGGCTTGATTGTCACCTTCGCCACGCTCGTAGGTCATGGCCAGCAGCACGTCCTTGACCGGGCCGAACGCGAGCTTGCGGTCGAGGATCTTGCCCAGCGAGAAACGAGGGCTGAACTCGCCGTAGTAGGTGGTCACCCCTTTGCCGGGATCGGCCTTGCCGTTGTAGAAAATCTTGTCGACGAACAGGAAGGTGTCGCCGTATTTCCACTTGTTGGCGTGCTCGAACGTGAGCGTCTGCTGGATGCCAGGGTTGATCTTGAAATCCTTGCCGTACAGGTAGGTCAGGCTCTCGCCGTGCCATTGCAGCCATTGGCCGGCCTGGCTCGGTACGCTGGCCAGCAGGCTGGTGCCCAGCAACAAGGCTGTGGGGATGTGGTTCATGTGACAGCTCCCGGATGTTGTTCTTGTGGGTTGTCAGGCGCGTGCGCGCCCCGGGCGGCCCACGCGGGGTGGGCCGACGGCACAGCAGTGATTCAGGCGTAAAGCACGGGCGGGCAGGGCGCCGCCCGTTGGCTCAGTGGGGGTGGCAGGGCGCGTTGTGCGCCGCGCGGTCCGCACCGCCGAGAATGTTGAACAGCACGTTGAGCACCAGCGCACTAACCGTGGCCATGGCGATGCCGCTATGGGTGATGGGCTCCATCCACTGGGGCATCTGAGCGAAGAATTCCGGCCGTACCACCGGGATCAGGCCGAAACCGACGCTGACCGCCACCAGCAACTGGTTGCGCCGATCCCCGATGTCCGCTTCCTGAAGGATCTTGATGCCAGTGGCAGTGACCATGCCGAACATGGCAATGGACGCGCCGCCGAGCACCGCTGGCGGAATCGAGGCGATCAGGTAGGCCGCCTTGGGCAGCAAGCTGAGTACCACCAGCAAGCCGCCGGCCACCACCGTGACGAAACGGCAGCGTACGCCGGTCATCTGCACCAGGCCGATGTTCTGGGCGAACGAGGAATGGGTGAAGGTGTTGAAAAAACCTGCGATGAAGGAAGCGCCAGCGTCGCACAGCAGCCCGCGGCGCAGCATGCCTGGGGTGACTTCGCGGTCGGTGACCTTGCCCAAGGCCAGGAACATGCCGGTGGACTCGACGAAGATGATCACCACCACCAGGCACATCGACAGGATCGGGGCCAGGCTGAAGGTGGGCATGCCAAAGTGCAGCGGGGTGACCACCTGCAACCAGGGCGTGGCCCCTAGGCCCGAGAGGTCGACCATGCCGATCGATCCCGCCAGCAGGTAACCCAGGCCCATCCCCACCAGCACCGACACGTTGACCCAGAAGCCCCGCATGAAGCGGTTGATCAACAGAATCACTGCCAGCACCAGGCCAGCGACCAGCAGGTAGATCGGTGAGCCGAAGGTGGTCGCTTGCTGGCCGCCTCCGGCCCAGTTCACCGCCACGGGAAACAGCGACAGGCCGATGGACGTGATCACCGTGCCGGTCACCAGCGGCGGGAAAAACCTCACCACCTTGGACATGAAGGGCGCGACCAGCATGCCGAAGAAGCCTGCGGCAATGGTGGCCCCGAAGATACCCTGCAGGCCCACGCCGGGCATGCCGGCCATGGCCACCATGCTGCCAACGGCGGCAAAACTGGCCCCCATCATCACGGGCATGCGAATGCCCACCGGGCCGATGCCCAGCGATTGCACCAGGGTGGCGACCCCAGCGACCAGCAGGTCGGCGTTGATCAGAAAGGCGACTTCTTCGCGGGACAGGCCTGCGGCCTGGCCGATGATCAGCGGTACCGCGATGGCGCCACCGTACATCAGAAGCACATGTTGCAGGCCAACCAGAAAGAGCTGGAACAGGGGCAGGGGCTGTCGCGGCGGCGCTACCGGGATAGACGCCTTGGATGACTCGGACATGCAGCACCTCGAGTTTTGTTTTTATTCTCGGATCCAAGCGGCGGGCGAGCCCAAGGTTCAAGCGGCGATCTTCGACTTGAAGATCGCGTTGCTTTAAGCCTGGGCCAGCGCCTGCGCTCGATGCTTGCGTACGACGTTATGCGGTGTAGCCAATTGCGGTCAGTTGACAGGCGCGCCCTTGGCGATCCAGTCGCCTACCAGCTTGCGCTCTTCGGTGGTCATCTGGGTGATGTTGCCCAGCGGCATGATCTGGCTGGCAACCGCTTGCGCTTGGATGCGCGCGGCCTGGGCCTGGATCTGTTGCGGGGTGTCGAACATCACGCCACCTGGGGCGGCACTGAACAGTGGGCTGGTCGGCTTGGAGGAGTGACACACGGTGCAGCGTTCCTGGATGACATGGTGGATCTTCTCGAAGCTGTCACCGCCGGCCTGCGCCGTCGCCTCGGCCGGCACTGCCGGTTCGGCGGGCTTGGCCGCGTCTTCGGCGCGGCGTTCGGCCGCCGTCTTGCCGCCCACGGCCGTGGCTGGCAACGGCTGGTACTCGATCTTGGCAGCGGCCTGTTCCGGGCTGACCGGCATCGGCTTGGGACCTGTGACATAGGCCAGGCAGATCATGGCCAGGGCGCCGACCGGCAGCGTCCAGGCGTACTTGTTGCTGTCGTGGCGGGTGTTGAAGTAGTGACGGATCAACACCGCCGCCACTGCGATCCCCGCCAGGATCAGCCAGTTGTACTGGCTGCCGTAGGTGCTGGGGAAGTGGTTGCTGATCATGATGAACAGCACCGGCAGCGTGAAGTAGTTGTTGTGGCGTGAACGCAGCAGGCCCTTGGCCGGCAACACCGGGTCCGGGGTCTGGTTGTTCTCGATGGCAGCCACCAGCTGGCGCTGGGCCGGCATGATGATGCGGAACACGTTGCCGACCATGATGGTGCCGATGATCGCGCCCGTGTGCAGGTAGGCCCCACGGCCGCTGAACACCAGGCTGAAGCCCCAGCAGGCGGCAATGATCAGCACGAACAGCACCGCACCCAGCAGGGCAGGGCGCTTGCCCAGGGGCGAGTCGCAGAGGAAGTCGTAGACGAACCAGCCCACGACCAGCGACCCGATACCGATCGCCACGCCCTCGGCGCCGCTGAGGGTGCTGCCCGGTGCCAGCAGGTACAAGGTGGGGTTCCAGTAGAACACCACACACAGCAGGGCAATGCCGGACATCCAGGTGAAGTAGGCTTCCCATTTGAACCAGTGCAGGTTCTCGGGCATTTTCGGCGGGGCGAGCTTGTATTTTTCCAGGTGGTAAATACCACCGCCATGAATGGCCCAGAGGTCACCTGACAACCCATCGCGCGGGTTGCTTCGATTCAGGTGGTTTTCCAGCCAGACAAAGTAGAACGATGCACCGATCCAGGCCACGCCGGTGATCATGTGAACCCAGCGAATGCTCAGGTTCAGCCACTCGTGAAGGTGTGCTTCCACAGTATGTACCTCTTGCCGGTCACAGGCGCGGGCAGTGCCCTGGCATGACCGACCTTTTCTTATTGGTGGGGGTTGAGGATCAGCATCTGTTCCTCGCTGAAGTAATGCTCATCGCAGTTGTTGCCAGAACCACTGCGATCAACCACCAGGAAGTCATCCCGCTTTTCGATCGTCAGCACCGGGTGGTGCCAGACGCCGCGATGGTAATTGACGCCCTGCCTGCCGTTGCTGCGGAAGGCGCGGACCAAGCCTGATACAGGTGCATCGCCAAGTGGCGCGACCACGATCAGAAAGGGGTTGCCGAGCAGCGGAATGAAAGCCTGGCTGCCCAGCGGATGGCGTTCGAGCATGCGCACGGTCAGCGGCATTTCCAACGCGTCGGCGCGGAAAATACTGATGATCGCCTTGTCTTCGGGCTCGGCGGTCTCGACCGTGGCGAGCTTGTGAAAGCGCATGGTCGAGCCGTTGTTGATCATGAAGTGGTCGCTGCCGTCGGTTTCGATCACGTCACCGAAAGGGGCGAAGGCTTCTTTGGTCAGGGGCTCGATCATCAGGGTGCGCATGCGGTTATCTCTTCTATTGTGCGTTGTTCTGTAAAGAATCGTCGGTCGCTTACAGCTGTTGCAGGCGGAACAGGGCGATCTGGTTGATCTGCTTGAGCGCCTCGGCGAATTCGGCCTTGGCATCGTTGTGGATGCGCTGTTCGAACGAGGCCAGGATCTGGTGCCGGTCGCTGCCCTTCACGGCCATGATGAACGGGAACTGGAACTTGGCCTTGTACGCCTCGTTGAGCGAGGTGAAGCGCGCAAATTCCTCGGCGGTGCATTGGTGAATACCAGCTCCGGCCTGTTCGTTGGTGCTCGAGGCGGTCAGTTCACCCTGCACGGCAGCCTTGCCGGCCAGGTCCGGGTGGGCGTTGATCAAGGCCAGTTGGTCGGCTTGGGGTGCGCTCAGCAGGATGTCGCTCATACGCTGATGCAGTGTTTGCACGTTGTCCAGTTCGTCCAGTTGACCGAGGTCGTAGGCCTTCTCGGCGACCCACGGCGAGTGCTCGTAGATGTCGGCGAAGGCGTGGACGAACGCGTCACGGTCAAGGGTGGACGGCTTGAGGGTCTTGAAGGTGGTCATCAGACGGTCTCTTTCTGGTACGGGTGGGTGGCTTGCCAGTGGCGGGCGATGTCGACGCGGCGGGCGAACCATACCTGCTCGTGGCTTTTGGCGTAATCGACGAAACGCTTGAGCGCTGCCAGGCGTGCCGGCCGACCGACCAGGCGGCAGTGCAGGCCGATGGAGAGCATCTTCGGCGCCTCGGCGCCCTCGGCGTACAGCACGTCGAAGGCGTCCTTGAGGTATTGGTAGAACTGCTCGCCACAGTTGAAACCCTGGACTTGGGTGAAGCGCATGTCATTGGTGTCCAGGGTGTAGGGAATGACCAGGTGCGGCTTGCCGGTGGGGTTGTTCGGCTCCCAGTAGGGCAAGTCGTCGTCATAGGTGTCGCTGTCGTAGAGAAAGCCGCCTTCTTCCATGACCAGTCGGCGGGTGTTGGGGCCGGTGCGGCCGGTGTACCAGCCCAGCGGGCGTTCGCCGGTGATTTCGGTGAGGATGCGGATGGCTTCGAGCATGTGCTCGCGCTCCTGGGCCTCGTCCATGTACTGGTAGTCGATCCAGCGGTAGCCGTGGCTGCAGATTTCATGGCCGGCCTGGACCATGGCGCGGATCACGTCGGGGTGGCGCTGGGCAGCCATGGCCACGGCGAAGATGGTCAAGGGAATGCCGCTGTCCTTGAACAGTTTGAGCAGGCGCCACACGCCTGCGCGGCTGCCGTATTCGTAGAGCGACTCCATGCTCTGGTTGCGCACGCCCTGCAACGGCTGGGCAGCGACCATCTCGGAGAGGAAGGCTTCGGACTCCTTGTCGCCGTGCAGGATGTTGCGCTCGCCGCCTTCTTCGTAATTGAGCACGAACGACAGGGCAATGCGGGCGTTGCCTGGCCATTGCGGGTGAGGAGGGTTATTGCCGTAACCGATCATGTCGCGAGGGTAGTCAGCGCTCACTGCAGTCTTCCTTCTTGTACGTGTGGGCAAGGTGGCGGGCCGCGTCGCTGTGTCGCACCACCGGATGCGATGATTGTATACAACTTATGAATTCTTTTGTAAGTCTGAATTTCCGTATTTCTGCCCAGGTGTCGTGTCTGGATACCTTGCAAGAAACCTGCCCACTTGGTCAGCTAAGCGCGATGAAGACGCTATGCCCTGCATTGTTGCCGCTGAAGCCATGGTCTGTTGGCTAATTGGCTGGGCAAGCAATAAAATTGTGTACAATTTTTTTTGAGAATGTCTTAATTATGCGAATTCAAGCCGCACGTTGCCCCAGTTCGGGTCACTGGCGTGCGTACTTGCCCCTGGCAAACAAGAGGCGACAAGCAGATGGGACGTTTGACCACTCACGTACTGGACGCAGCCCATGGCTGCCCAGGCAGCGCAATCAAGGTGGAGTTGTACCGTGTCGAAGGCAGCCAGTTGACGTTGGTCACCTCGGCGCTCACCAACAGCGATGGCCGCGTCGACGCGCCATTATTGCAAGGCGATGACTACCGTTCGGGTGTTTACCAGCTGCAGTTCAATGCCGGTGACTACTACCGCGGGCGTGGCGTGGCGCTGCCTGAGCAGCCGTTTCTGGATGTGGTGGTATTGCGCTTTGGCATCGATGCGCAGCAGGAGCACTACCATGTGCCGCTGCTGATATCGCCGTACAGTTATTCGACCTACCGTGGAAGCTAGTTGGTCGCTAGAAGAATCTTCGTAGGTCCTTTGGCCCGCTCTCACACTGGCGGGCTTTTTTTCGCCTAGGCCTAGGTGGTTTCGGTACGAATGCTCTGTTGCATATATGCCAGCGACTTGCCGGTCCTGAACAATGCGTGGTCTTCTGCGCCTGCGGCCAACGCACCTAGCAGGTTGAAACTCGTGCCGACCAGGCGAGGTGCTCCCCGTTCCTTCATCCATTCCTGACTGGCCAGTAAATGCGCAGATGTGTTGGAAATGCTAGCGCGTCTAGTGCGATCGGCGATGTCTACATAGACTTGCGCGTGCTCGATGCTCAGGGAATTATCACCGTGGCTGGCCAGGTTGCTGTTGACCACGCCAAGCTTGTGGATGAAAGGCGTACTGGTTGAGAGTTTCCTCGTGTATTCATGGATCACGGCCCGCCCCCCATTGAAGCTAGGTATGGACTGCGGGTTTGGCGATATCGACTTTCGGGTAAGACCCAAGCTTTCGGCCGCGAGCTCATGATTTGACCTCCACCACTTCTTGATTGCGCTGAACGTCACGGGCGCTCGACCCGACGGGTCGGCCATGTTCACCGGATCGTTCTGGCAGTAGGCGTATGGATTGAGCCCACCCTGAGCAAATGGACTCCAGTGGTCAGGGCTCTGCAACCTCATCAGTGTCGGGTCGTAGAGCCGGTGGCCTTTGCCTAGAGGGTACAGGCGGGAAATCGGATCACTGAACTCGCCGTTGAAGCCCAATGAGCTCTTGCTCCATAGGCTATGACCATATGGGGTATAGGTGGATAAGGCAGAGGTAGGTATGTGCATCGGCAGGCCTCCGTAAAGGCTTTCACTTGTAACAAGCACCGATTCAGTTTGCACCTGGCAAAAATCCTAGTTTGATCGATTTGCACGCCAATCGCGCCGGTAATGACAAATGGGCGCCGAAGCGCCCTTGGCTGTTGCGAAAGTTTCAGAGGAAGATGAACTTGGCAATAAAGATCGCACACAGCACCCACAGGCTGGCAGAGATCTCCTTGTATTTACCCGTACCGGCTTTAAGCGCCACGTAGCTGATGAAACCCAGCGCAATGCCATCGGCTACCGAGAACGTCAGTGGCATCATGATCACGGTGACGATTGCCGGAATGCTGTCGGTCGCTTCGTCCCAGTTGATGTGCGCCATGCTGCCCATCATCAGCATGGCGACGTAGATCAAGGCGCCAGCGGTTGCATAGGCGGGGATCATGCCGGCCAGCGGTGCAAAGAACATGGCGGCGATGAACAGCACGCCTACCACCACCGCCGTCAGGCCGGTGCGCCCCCCGGCGGCCACCCCCGCGGCACTTTCCACATAGCTGGTGACCGGCGGCACGCCGACTACGGCGCCGAACACGCTCGAAGCACTGTCGGCCTTGAGGGCTCTGGACAGGTTCTCGATACGGCCGTCGGGGGCCACCAGGTTCGCCCGCTGTGCCACGCCCATCAGCGTCCCGGCGGTGTCGAACATGTGCACGAACAGAAAGGCCAGGACCACGCTAATCATGCTCACGTTGAACACGCCCGCCACGTCCATGGCCATCCAGGTCGGCGCCAGGCTGGGCGGCATCGACACCACGCCGCCGAACTTCACCAGTCCCAGACCCCAGCCCGCCAGCGTTACGCCGATGATGCTGATCAGGATCGCCCCGAATACCCGCTTGTAGCTGAGGATGGCGATCATCAAAAAGCACATCGCCGCCAGCAGCGGGCCTGGCTCATGCAGCGAACCGAGTTTGATCAGGGTGGCGGGGCTGTCGACGATGATACCTGCGGTCTTCAGGCCGATCAGGCCGAGGAACAGGCCCACCCCGGCGCCCATGGCATGGCGCAGGCTGACGGGGATGCTGTTGAGCAGCCACTCGCGCACCTTGGACAGCGTCAGGAACATGAACAGCACGCCGGAGATGAAGACCGCGCCCAGTGCCGTTTCCCAGTTGTAGCCCATGGTGCCGACCACGGTGTAGGTAAAGAACGCATTGAGGCCCATGCCGGGTGCCAGGCCCACTGGCCAGTTGGCATACAGCCCCATGAGCAGGCAGCCGAGGGCGGCGGCGATGCAAGTCGCCACGAAGGCTGCGCCATGATCAATGCCGGCATCGGCCATGATGTTGGGGTTGACGAAAATGATGTAGGCCATGGTGATGAAGGTGGTCACCCCGGCGATCAGCTCGGTTTTAACGGTACTGCCGTGTTGCCTGAGTTTGAAAATGCGCTCCAGCCAACCCGTGGCGGGCGGTGAAGCGATGTCCAGCGTAGGGACTTCGGTTTTGCGGCTTTCCACAGCGAGTACTCCTAAAGTCTTTCTTGTTGTTATGGAGCCCGTGGTCCTGAGCAATGCACTTGGCGGCTCCGCGAGGGCGGCAACTGGCCAGCAGCATGCAGTGCCGTGGCGCATTGTTGACCGTAAGGTCAGGAAGTTGCCTGAGCGATTATGCTTTTGTGTACAAAGAAAGCAAATACTGTTTTATGTTTTGTATGCCAGGTGAGGTGAACAATCGCTATATGCGTTAAAGCACGCCTGCAGAAACGGCTCAGCCTGTGTACAATGACGCCATACTTTCCTTCGTGCCTCGAGAGCCCATGAACGAACAGCTGCAACCCCTGAAAAAACCCGCGCGTGCTGGCAAGGCCGGTCGCAGTGGTACCCAGGACGACATTGTCTATGCGCACATCTTCGAGGCCATCCTGGAGCAACGTCTGGCGCCGGGCACCAAGCTCAGCGAAGAGGCGCTGGGCGAGATTTTCGGCGTCAGCCGCACCATCATCCGCCGGGCCCTGTCACGGCTGGCCCATGAGAGCGTGGTGCTGCTGCGGCCCAACCGAGGTGCCGTGGTCGCCAGCCCAACCGTGGAGGAGGCGCGCCAGGTGTTCTTCTCGCGGCGCATGGTCGAGCGTGCCATCACCGAGCTTGCCGTGGAGCACGCCACTGCCGAGCAGCTGGCCGAGCTTCGGCAGATGGTCCGCGAAGAGCGCGACAGTTTTTCCCGAGGGGATCGCGGCGCCGGCATCCGGCTGTCCGGCGAGTTTCACCTCAAGCTTGCCGAAGCGGCGGGGAATGCGCCGCTGGTGAGCTTCCAGCGCAGCCTGGTATCGCAGACCTCGCTGATCATCGCCCAGTACGAGAGCGGCAATCGTTCCCACTGCTCGTACGACGAGCATCTGCAGCTGATCGATGCCATCGAGGCGCGTGACGCCGCCCAGGCAGTCAGCCTGATGATGCATCACATGGACCACATCGACAGCAAGCTGAACCTGGACGAGGAGAGCGCCTCGGACGATCTGCATGCGGTGTTCTCCCATCTGCTGAAAAAGCCCAAGCTCACGGTCAAGAACTGACCGTTCGCCTGGGCTCGCATCAGCGCGACCCTTACCTTTCGCGCTGATGCACGCAACGCCCGGCCGCATAGGTTTCACGAACCGTGCGGTCGTCGCCTAGGGTGGTCAGCACGGACAACGTCTCCTCGATGCTTCTGGACTGCTGCAGGCGATAGTCCAGCAGCGGCGTTGCCTTGTAGTCCAGCACCACAAAGTCCGCGTCATTGCCCGGGCGCAGGCTGCCGATCCGGTCATCCAGGCGCAGCGCGCGCGCACCGCCCAGGGTCGCCAGGTAGAGCGACTTGAAAGGGTGCAGGCGTGCGCCTTGCAGCTGCATCACCTTGTATGCCTCATTGAGCGTGTTGAGCAGCGAGAAGCTGGTACCGGCGCCTACGTCGGTGCCCAGGCCGACATTGACCTTGAAGCGCTCCGCCTGAGGCAGATTGAACAGCCCGCTGCCCAAGAACAGGTTGGAGGTGGGGCAGAACGCGACCGCCGAGCCCGTCTCGGCCAGGCGCTGGCATTCTTCGTCGCACAGGTGCACGCCATGGGCGAAGACCGAGCGCTCGCCCAGCAGTTCGAAATGGTCGTACACATCCAGGTAGCCCTTCTGTTCGGGGAACAGCGACTTGACCCAGTCGATTTCCTGAAGGTTCTCCGACAGGTGCGTGTGCAGGTAAACGCCTGGGTGTTCCTTGAGCAGTTGGCCCGCCCGTGCCAGCTGCTCAGGCGTGCTGGTCGGTGCGAAACGCGGGGTGACGGCATAGTGCAGGCGGCCTTTGCCATGCCAGCGCTCGATCAGCGCTTTGCTCTGGGCGTAACCGGACTCGGCGGTGTCGGTCAGGTAATCGGGGGCGTTGCGGTCCATCATCACCTTGCCAGCGATCAGACGCAGGTCCAGGCGCTCGGCTGCTTCGAACAAGGCGTTGACCGATTCGGGGTGCACACTGCCGAACACCAGGGCGGTGGTGGTGCCGTTACGCAGCAGCTCCTTGAGGAAGATCTGCGCCACCTGGTCGGCATGGTCCTTGTCGGCAAATTGCTTCTCGCAAGGGAAGGTGTAGGTGTTCAACCAGTCCAGCAACTGCTCCCCGTAGGAGCCGATCATGCCGGTCTGGGGGAAGTGGATGTGGGTGTCGATGAACCCTGGGGTGATCAATGCGTCCTGGTAGTGCTCTACCGGTATGTCGGCGTCCAGGGTCGGCAACAGGTCGCTGGCATGGCCCACGGCCTGGATGCGTCCGCCGTCGATCACAAGCACGCCGTCTTCGAAATACTCATGGGAAGCGTCCAGGCCTACCTCGGCCGGGTCGGCGATGCTGTGCAGGATGGCGGCTCGGTAGGCTTTGCGGGTAACGGTCATATCTCACTCGTCAAATGGCTTGGCTGCGCCGTGAAGGCGGCAGCAACTGGGCAATGGGGCCGGCGTTGGCGGCAGCGTCGTGCTGGCCGAAGCGGGCGTTGTAGGTGGCGATGATTTCGCCGGCGATGGACACGGCGATTTCGATGGGCAGCTTGCCCTTGACCTCGGTCAGGCCCATCGGGCACCGCATGCGCGCCACCAGGGCGGGGTCGAACCCGCGCTCGCGCAGGCGATGCTCGAACTTGACTCGCTTGGTCTTCGAGCCGATCAGGCCGAACCAGGTGAAATCGTTGCGCTTGAGGATGGCAGCGGTCAGCTCCAGGTCGAGCTGATGGTTATGGGTCATGACGATGCAGTAGCTGCCCGGCGGCAGGTCTGCCACTTCATCGACCGGTTCCTCGCTGACCACGCGCGTCACGCCGGCGGGAATCTGGGCAGGGAATTCCTGCTCGCGCGAATCGATCCAGCGCACCCGGCAGGGCAGCGCGGCGAGCAAGGGTACCAGAGCCCGGCCGACATGGCCCGCGCCGAACACGGCGATCTGCGCCTGCACGGCGGCCATGGGTTCGAACAACAACACCGTCATACCCCCGCAGCACTGGCCGAGGCTGGCGCCAAGACTGAAGCGTTCCAGGTGCGGGGTACCGCGGTGCTCGCCGAGCATCTGCCGGGCGATGTGCAGCGCCTTGTATTCCAGATGGCCGCCGCCGATGGTGTCGTATGATCCGCAGGCGCTGACCACCATTTTCGAACCGGCATTGCGCGGGGTGGAGCCGCGTTCTTCGATGATGGTCACCAGTACGCAGGCCTCGCCTCGGGCTTGGTGTTCGGCCAGGGCGTTGATCCATTGGTGCATGATGCAAGATCCTCATCTATGGGTGCCTGTTCGGGCCTTCTCGCCGACTTGCCGGCAATGGGCCCGAACAGGCAACGCACCTTCAATTGTTCACTGCGTCCAGTTCCTGCACCGCAGGTTGCAGGGTGGCCGCCTTGCGCATCTGCTCACAGCCCCACAACACCCGCTCCGGCGTGGCAGGGGCATCTATGTTCGGTTGCACGCGGTAGTCGGCAAGGCTGGCCACCGCATCCTTGATCGCGCACCAGGCGGCGATCCCGAGCATGAACGGCGGCTCGCCCACGGCCTTGGAATGGAACACCGTGTCCTCCGGGTTCTTGCGGTTCTCCACCAGCTTGACCCGCATGTCCAGCGGCATGTCGGCCACCGCTGGAATCTTGTAGCTGGCCGGGCCGTTGGTCACGAGTTTGCCCTTGGCGTTCCACACCAGCTCCTCGGTGGTGAGCCAGCCCATGCCTTGAATGAACCCTCCCTCGACCTGTCCGATGTCGATGGCCGGGTTCAGCGAGTCGCCCACATCGTGCAGGATGTCGGCGCGCAACATCTTGTATTCGCCGGTCAGGGTGTCGACGATCACTTCCACGCAGGCCGCGCCAAAGGCGTAGTAGTAGAAGGGGCGCCCCCGTGCCTGGCTGCGGTCATAGAAGATCTTTGGCGTGCGGTAGAACCCGGTGCTCGACAGCGACACCTGACCGAAATAAGCCTGCTGCACCAACTGCTCGAAGCTGACGATCTGGTCGCGCACACGCACGTGGCCATTACGGAACTCCACGTCTTCCTCGGTGACCTGGTAGTGCCTGGCAGCGAATTCGGTCAAACGTTTCTTGAGAATCTCGGCTGCATGCTGTGCGGCCTTGCCGTTCAAGTCAGCCCCACTGGAAGCGGCGGTAGGGGAGGTGTTGGGTACCTTGTCGGTGTTGGTGGCGGTGATCTGGATCCGGTCGATATCGACCTGGAAGACCTGGGCCACCACCTGCGCCACCTTGGTGTTCAGGCCCTGGCCCATTTCAGTGCCGCCGTGGTTCAGGTGGATGCTGCCATCGGTGTAGATATGGATCAGCGCCCCTGCCTGGTTGAGGAAGGTGGCGGTGAACGAGATGCCGAACTTGACCGGAGTCAGCGCCAGGCCTTTTTTCAGGATCGGGCTGCTGGCATTGAAGCGGCCGATGGCCGCCCGCCGTTCGGCGTAGTCACTGCTGGCTTCAAGCTCGGCGGTCATCTCCTCGAGCATGTTGTGCTCGACGGTCTGGTAATAATGGGTGACGTTGCGCTCGTCCTTGCCATAGTAGTTGGCCTTGCGCACGGCCAACGGGTCGCGGCCAAGGTGCCTGGCGATGTGGTCCATCACCTGCTCGATGGCGACCATGCCTTGCGGTCCGCCAAAGCCCCGGTAGGCCGTATTCGACGCGGTGTTGGTCTTGCAGCGGTGCCCGTGGACGGTGGCATCGCCCAGGTAGTAGGCGTTGTCGGAGTGGAACATGGCGCGGTCGACGATCGAGCCGGACAGGTCCGGGGAGTAGCCACAGTTGCCGGCCAGCTGCAGGTTGATGCCGTGCAGGCGACCCTGGTTGTCGAAGCCCACGTCGTACTCGACGTAGAAGGGGTGTCGCTTGCCGGTCATGGTCATGTCCTCGACCCGCGGCAGGCGCATCTTCGTCGGTTGCCCGGTCAGGCGGGCGATGACGGCGCACAGGCATGCCGGGCTCGCGGCCTGGGTTTCCTTGCCGCCAAATCCGCCGCCCATGCGGCGCATGTCCAGCACCACCTTGTTCATGGGCACATCGAGCACTTCGGCCACCAGTTTCTGCACCTCGGTGGGGTTCTGGGTGGAGCAGTACACGATCATGCCGCCGTCTTCGGTGGGCATCACCGAGGAAATCTGGGTCTCTAGGTAGAAGTGTTCCTGGCCGCCGATGTGCAGGGTGCCTTGCAGGCGATGCGGGGCGCTGGCCAGGGCTGCAGCGCTGTCGCCGCGCTGATGGGTGTGGCTGTCGAGCACGAAGTGCCGCTTGCGCAGCGCCTCGACCACATCGAGCACCGGTTCGAGGTCCTCGTATTCGATGACGGCGGCCATGGCGGCGCGGCGTGCGGTGTCCAGGTCACGTGCGGCCACGGCCAGGACCGGCTGACCGAAGAACTCGACCTTGTCGATGGCCAGCAAGGGATCGCCTGCCACCACCGGGCCGATGTCCTTGAGCCCGGGAATGTCCTGATGGGTGATCGCGATGCGCACCCCTTCGAAGGCGTAGCAGGGCGTGGTGTCGATGCGCAGGATGCGCGCATGGGCACGGTCTGCGGTACGTGCGTAGACGTGCAGCTGGTTGGGGAATTCCAGTCGGTCGTCGATGTACAACGCTTCGCCGGACACGTGCTTGTCGGCGCTATCGTGCTTGACGCTGCGCCCGACCCCGGTGGTCAGGTCCTGGCGGAACAGGTCGGCCATTTCGGCCTGGCTTTTGGGCACATGATGGTTAGACATAAGCGGTCACCCGGGTTTCGATGTGCGGCGTTTGCAGTTCGATAAAGTACTTGCGCAGCAGGTTCTGCGCGGTCAGCAGGCGGTATTGCTGGCTGGCGCGGAAGTCGCTGAGCGGGGTGAAGTCTTCGGCCAGGGCCTGGCAGGCGCGCTCCACGCTGGCCTTGTTCCAGGGTTGGCCCAGCAACGCCGCCTCGCAGGCACGGGCGCGCTTGGGGATGGCCGCCATGCCGCCGAAGGCGATGCGTGCGCCGCTGACCACCCCGTGCTCGATGCTCAGGTTGAACGCTGCGCACACCGCCGAAATATCATCGTCCAGGCGCTTGGAAACCTTGTAGGCGCGGAACGTCCAGTCGTGCCGGGCCAGGGGTACCAGGATCTTCTCGATGAACTCGCTGTCCTGCCGGGCGGTGATGCGGTAGTCGATGAAATAGGCTTCCAGCGGCATCGTGCGCTGGCGCTCGCCCTGGCGCAGGACCACCTGGGCGTCCAGCGCGATCAACAAGGGCGGTGAGTCGCCGATGGGCGAAGCGTTGCCGATGTTGCCGCCCAGGGTGCCCTGGTTGCGGATCTGCAGCGAAGCGAAGCGATGCAGCAGCGCCCCGAAGTCCGGGTATTGGGCGTTCAACGCCTGGTAGCAGTCAGTGAGCGGGGTAGCGGCACCGATTTCAAGATGGGTGGCGGTCTGCTCGATCCGCTTGAGCTCGGCTACATGCCCCACGTAGATCATCACTGGCAGGGTCTTGTGCATTTGCGTGACTTCCAGCGCCAGGTCGGTACCGCCTGCCAGCAACCGGGCTTCGGGGTGCGAACTATAAAGCTCGGCCAGGTCGGCGACGGTCAGCGGGACCAGGCAACGCTTGTCGCCACTGTTCAGCTCGCCGGTCTGCGACGGTGCAATGGCCTTGAGGCGGGCGATGGTCTGCGCTTGCTGGGCATCGAACTGGTCGCGGCAGGGTTGCCGGCAGCTCTGCTGGGCGGCGTCAAGAATGGGTCGGTAACCCGTGCAGCGGCACAGGTTGCCGGCCAGTGCTTCCTGGGCCTGGTGCACGTCGGCACCTTGACTGTTCTTTTGCAGGGCGAACAGCGACATCACAAAGCCTGGCGTACAGAAACCGCATTGCGACCCATGGCAGTCCGCCATGGCTTGTTGCACGCTGTGCAGCTGGCCTTGGTGCTTGAGGCCTTCGACGCTGATCAGTTGCTTGCCGTGCAGGCTGGACACGAACGTCAGGCATGAGTTGAGGCTGCGATAGCGCAAGGCATCGTCGCCGGCGGCGTCCTGGGTCAGTTCACCGATCACCACGGTGCAGGCACCACAGTCACCGCTGGCGCAGCCCTCTTTGGTGCCGGGTTTGCCCAACTGCTCGCGCAGGTATTGCAGCACGGTCATGTTCGGGTCCAGGACGTGCTCGCTGCGCAGCTCCTGGTTGACGAGAAACTGGATCACGGGGATGGCCTCGCAATGGTTTTATTGTTGTTGGGCCGACTCTAAGCAACACCTGTCGCGCGGGTCAATGTTTTTCTGACTCAAAGGTCAGGAAATCGTCCGGCGGCCGGCCCACCCTGGTTGATGATGCTTACACCAAGCATAGATCGCGCCGGCCCGGCAGCTGTCCGGGTGGTCAAATAAACCCCGATAGCCCGCTGCGCTTCCCGGGGGCAAGTAGGCTACAATCCGCCCCCTTGTGTCCCGTTCAGTGATTTGAAGGAAAACCATGACGTTCAAGGCCCCGGACAGCCTCGCCGAGCAGATTGCCGATTACCTGGCCGAGCGCATCATCCGCGGCGAACTGGCGCCTGCAGAGCGTATCCAGGAACAGAAGGTGACCCAGGCGCTCAACGTCAGCCGGGGTTCGGTGCGCGAAGCGCTGCTGATCCTTGAACGTCGCCACCTGGTGGCGATATTGCCGCGCCGGGGCGCCCACGTCACCGAACTGGACGAGCGCAGCGTGCGCAGCCTGTGCACGCTCATGAGCGAGTTCTACATCCTGCTGGGCAACGCGGTTGCACAACGCTGGCGCAGCGAAGACGAACTGCGCCCGTTTCTGGACATTCAGCAGCGTCTTCATGTGGCGCATGCCGCACGCGACATCGAGGCGTTCGTGGCCGAGAGCTTCGAGGTGATGCGTGCTGCCTACCCCTTCGCCGACAACCCGTTCCTGCAGGAAACCGTCGAGAACCTGCAGCCCGCCATGAGCCGCGCCTATTACCTGTCCCTGGACCAGCGCCAGGCGAACATGGTCGATTACCTGGGCCTGTTCGGTCACTTGCTCGAGGCGGTGGTGCTGCGCGACTTGCCGCGCATTCGTGAAGTACTTACCGCCTATGGCCAGCGCAGTTGCGAACTGGTACTGGCGGCGCTGGCTCGGCCCTGACTGATGCGCCTCAAATGCATCCGCCTGGCGGGGTTCAAGTCCTTCGTCGACCCCACCACCGTCAACTTCCCAAGCAACATGGCGGCGGTCGTAGGCCCCAATGGCTGTGGCAAGTCCAACATCATCGACGCCGTACGCTGGGTGATGGGCGAAAGTTCGGCAAAGAACCTGCGCGGCGAGTCGATGACCGACGTCATCTTCAACGGCTCCAGCGGCCGCAAACCGGTCAGCCAGGCCAGCATCGAACTGGTGTTCGACAACAGCGAGACTACCCTTGTGGGCGAGTATGCCGCCTACGCCGAGATCTCGATTCGGCGCAAGGTCACCCGCGACAGTCAGAACAGCTATTACCTCAACGGCACCAAGTGCAGGCGTCGGGACATCACCGATATCTTCCTGGGCACAGGCCTTGGGCCTCGCAGCTACTCGATCATCGAACAGGGCATGATCTCCAAGCTGATCGAAGCCAAGCCTGAGGAACTGCGCAATTTCATCGAGGAAGCGGCGGGTATCTCCAAGTACAAGGAACGTCGCCGCGAAACTGAAAACCGCATCCGCCGAACCCAGGAGAACCTGGCACGCCTGACCGACCTGCGCGAGGAGCTGGAACGCCAGCTCGAACGCCTGCACCGCCAGGCCCAGGCGGCCGAGAAATACCGTGAATACAAGGCGCAGGAACGCCAGCTCAAGGCGCGCCTGGCGGCGTTGCGCTGGCGCGAGCTGGACGAACGGGTTCGTCAGCGTCAGTCGGTGATCGGTAACCAGGATGTGTCCTTCGAGGCGCTGGTGGCCGAGCAGCGCAATGCCGATGCCAGCATCGAGCGGCTGCGTGACGGTCATCATGAGCTGTCCGAGCGCTTCAACCAGGTGCAGGCCCGGTTCTACTCGGTGGCCGGCGACATCGCCCGGGTCGAGCAAAGCATCCAGCACGGCCAGCAACGTTTGCGCCAGTTGCAGGACGATTTCAAGGAAGCCGAACGCACGCGCCAGGAAACCGAATCGCACCTGGGGCATGACCGTACGCTGCTGGCAACGTTGGGCGAAGAACTGGCCATGCTCGAGCCCGAGCAGGCGCTGACCCTGGCGGCTGCCGAAGAAAGCGCTGCCGTGCTGGAAGAGGCCGAATCAGGCATGCACGGTTGGCAGGAGCAGTGGGACACCTTCAACAGTCGCTCGGCTGAACCGCGTCGTCAGGCCGAAGTGCAGCAGGCGCGCTTGCAGCAGTTGGAAAGCGGCTTGGAGCGCCTGGCCGAGCGTCAGCGCAAACTCACCGACGAACAGGTGCAGTTGGGCGAAGACCCGCAAGACGCGGCCATGCTGGAGCAGGTTGAGCAGTTGGCCAGCAGCGAGTTGTCGCTCGAAGCACTGCAGCTGGAGGAAGAGGAGGTTATCGAGCGCCTGGAAACGGTGCGCCAGGCGCTGCAGGAGGCCGGGCTGGCTCAGCAACAGGCCCAGGGTGATGTGCAACGCCTGGGCGGGCGCCTGGCATCGCTGGAAGCCCTGCAGCAGGCAGCCCTGGACCCAGGTGCTGGTGTGGGCCAATGGTTGCAGGGGCAGGGGTTGGCAGACTGCCCTCGCCTGGCACAAGCGTTGCGCGTTGAGCCCGGGTGGGAGCTTGCGGTGGAAACCGTGTTGGGCGCCGACTTGCAAGCCGTGCTGGTGGACGACTTCGCACCGTTGGATCTGGCGGGCTTGCAGCAGGGCGATGTGAGCCTGCTGCTCGCGGCTTGCGCCAGCCAGGCGGTGCCTTCCGGCAGCCTGCTGGACAAGGTACAAGGCCCCGTCGACCTCGCGCCATGGCTGGGCCAGGTCAGGCCCGTGGAAGACCTGGCCGAGGCCTTGGCCTTGCGTGCTGCGTTGGGCGAAGGGCAGAGCCTGGTCAGCCGCGATGGCTACTGGGTCGCCCGCCACAGCCTTCGTGTGCGCCGCGGTGGCAGCGGTGAAGGCGGGGTGCTGGCGCGCGGTCAGGAGATCGAGCGGCTCGAGCACAGTCAGCGTGAGCAGCACATCGCCCTGCAGCAGCTTGACCAGCAGCTGCACACCCTACGTGAACAGCAGCAGCACCTGGAAGCGCAGCGCGAGCAGGTACGCCGTCGCGCCCAGGAAGAAAGCCGCCTGCAAGCCGAACTCAAGGCCAGCTTGTCAGCCAACCGTGCCCGTGCCGAACAGGTCGCGCTGCGCCGCCGCCGTTTGGACGAAGAGCTGGCTGAGCTCGACGAGCAGCGCGCCCTCGAGCATGAGCAACTGGGCGAAGCCCGTTTGCTGTTGCAGGATGCCCTCGAACTCATGGCCCAGGACACCGATCGGCGCGAAGTGCTGCTGGCCCAGCGCGACCGGCTGCGTGAGGGCCTGGACCGCATTCGTCAGGAAGCCAGGCAGCACAAGGACCATGCCCACCAGCTGGCCGTGCGCCTGGGGTCGCTGCGCGCCCAGCATGACTCCACGCGTCAGGCCCTGGAACGCCTGGAACTGCAAGCGGCCCGTCTGAGCGAGCGACAGGAGCAGCTGAGTCTGAACCTGGAGGAAGGGGAGGCGCCGTTGGAGGAGCTGCGGCTCAAGCTCGAAGAGTTGCTGGAACGGCGCATGGGTGTCGACGAAGAAATGCGCCAGGCACGCCTGCAAATGGACGAGGCCGACCGCGAACTGCGCGATGCCGAAAAGCGCCGCACCCAGGCCGAGCAGCAGGCTCAGTTGCTGCGTGGTCAACTCGAACAACTGCGCCTGGAGTGTCAGGGCCTGGAAGTGCGGCGTACTACATTGCAGGAGCAGTTGCTCGCCGACGGTTACGACTTGCAGGGCGTTCTCGCCACGGTCGAGCCCGACGCTACCGAGGCCGGCACCGAGCAGGCCTTGGAGCAACTCGATGCCCGTATCCAGCGGCTGGGCGCGATCAACCTGGCCGCCATCGAGGAGTACGAACAGCAGTCCGAGCGCAAGCGCTACCTCGATGCCCAGGATGCTGACCTGGTCGAAGCGCTGGACACGCTTGAAAATGTCATTCGCAAGATCGACAAGGAAACCCGCCACCGCTTCAAAGATACCTTTGATCAGATAAATGCCGGATTGCAGGCACTTTTCCCAAAAGTTTTCGGTGGCGGCAGCGCTTATCTGGAACTGACGGGCGAAGATCTACTCGATACAGGGGTGACGATCATGGCGCGACCACCGGGCAAGAAGAACAGCACCATTCATCTGCTGTCCGGTGGCGAAAAAGCACTGACCGCCTTGGCGTTGGTGTTTGCCATCTTCAAGTTGAACCCCGCACCGTTCTGCATGCTCGATGAAGTCGACGCACCGTTGGACGATGCCAACGTTGGGCGGTATGCCCGGCTGGTAAAGGAAATGAGTGAGAGCGTGCAGTTCATTTACATCACGCACAACAAGATCGCCATGGAAATGGCCGACCAGCTGATGGGGGTCACCATGCACGAGCCGGGCTGTTCGCGCCTGGTGGCCGTGGATGTGGAGGCGGCCATGGCGATGGTCGATGCGTGAAACCTGTGGTCGAACGGCACAATCTTCATTGAAATGCCCCTGTCATGTGAGACAGACGGTGTAAAGTTGTCTTTGGTCGTGCTAGCTTTATGTCACTCGTTTTCTGCGTGGGTAAAACGCCTGTCAGAACATAGGCTTGGCGCCACGTGTTAAAGGCCTTTGAAGCCTTTGTTTTCAGCATATTTATTAGAGGCACGGGATTACATGGAAATCGGTCTGCGCGAGTGGCTGATCCTTATCGGCATCATTGTCATTGCCGGCATTCTTTTCGATGGCTGGCGCCGTATGCGCGGCGGCAAGGGTAAGTTGAAATTCCGTCTGGACCGCAGTTATGCCAATGCGGCGGACGATGAAGGCGGTGGTGCCGAAGTGCTCGGCCCACCCCGCGTGCTCGACACCCACAGGGAGCCTGAGCTGGACGAAAGTGATCTTCCGTCGCTCAGTGCCTCGGACCGGGACCGTGAGCGCGAACCCAAACCTACCAAGGTCAGCAAGTGGCCAAAACGCCCGGCGGCTGCAGAAGCGCCGCGCGTTGACGCAGGCTTCAGCGCGCCCTCCCGTGAAGCGGATATTGTGATCGACGACGAGGACGACTTCGCGGCGGACAAAGGGCGTAGCCCATCCCCTGCAGCGGCCAACAACAGCGTCAAGGAGCTGCCGCCGGCCGAGGAAGTGCTGGTGATCAGCGTTATTTCCCGTGACGAGGGTGGGTTCAAGGGCCCGGCGTTGCTGCAGAACATTCTGGAAAGTGGCCTGCGGTTCGGCGAGATGGACATCTTCCACCGTCACGAGAGCATGGCCGGTCACGGCGAAGTGCTGTTCTCCATGGCCAATGCCGTCAAGCCTGGCATCTTCGACCTGGATGACATCGACCATTTCAGCACGCGTGCGGTGAGCTTCTTCCTCGGCCTGCCCGGCCCGCGCCATCCGAAGCAGGCCTTCGACGTCATGGTGGCGGCAGCGCGCAAGCTGGCCCATGAGCTCAACGGTGAACTCAAGGATGACCAGCGCAGCGTTTTAACGGCGCAGACCATCGAACACTACCGCCAGCGCATCGTGGAATTCGAGCGCCGTGCCCTGACCCAGAAGCGCTGATAAATCCAGACGAAGAGCAGCCTCGGGGCGTGCTGGTCGGTTCAGGCCTCTTGCTCATCGACTCGGCTTTCGGCAAGCGAGCCCGCTTCACGGTTTCACCGCAGCCTTTGAAGGCTGTGGCGAACCTGTGGAGCGGGCTCGCTGCCTAAGGCACAAGGCGATGACGAGACCTGGCTCTCCAGAGGCTGCCAGGCTGCTCTTTCGTTTTGCAAGAGAAGCTCAAAATGACCGCTGAAACCCGCATTCACGAACTGCGTGCCGAACTCGACCAGCACAACTACCGCTACTATGTGCTGGACGAACCCAGCGTGCCCGACGCCGAGTACGACCGGCTGTTCAACGAACTCAAGGCGCTGGAGGCCGAGCATCCCCACCTGGTCACGCCCGACTCGCCCACCCAGCGGGTAGGTGGGGCGGCCCTTGCCGCATTCAGCCAGGTTCGTCATGAGATTCCCATGCTCAGCCTGGGTAATGCCTTCGAAGAGGCTGACCTGCGTGAGTTCGGTCGCCGTGTGACGGAAGGGCTGGACCAGCCAGGCGCGGTGGATTTCAGCTGCGAGCCCAAGCTCGATGGCCTGGCGGTCAGCCTGCTCTACCGTGACGGTCACCTGGTGCAGGGTGCCACGCGAGGCGACGGCACCACGGGTGAAGACATCAGCGCCAACGTGCGTACCGTGCGCAACATTCCCTTGAAGCTGCACGGGCAAGGCTGGCCTGCGGTGCTGGAAGTGCGCGGCGAGGTGTTCATGAGCAAGGCCGGCTTCGACCGGCTCAATGCGTCCCAGGCCGACCTCGGCGGCAAGACCTTCGCCAACCCGCGCAATGCCGCGGCAGGCAGCCTGCGTCAGCTGGACTCCAAGATCACTGCCAGTCGCCCGCTGGAATTCTGCTGCTACGGTGTCGGCCAGGTGTCCGCACCTGTGGCCGACAGCCATATCGCCACGCTGGAGCAGCTCAAGACATGGGGGTTGCCGATCAGTCGCGAGCTCAAGCACGCGGCCGGCATCGAGCAATGTCTGGACTATTACCGCGACATCGGCGAGCGGCGTAACAGCCTGCCTTACGAGATCGATGGCGTGGTGTTCAAGGTCAACAGCCTGGCCGCACAGCGGGAGCTGGGTTTCCGTGCCCGGGAGCCGCGCTGGGCCATCGCCCATAAATTCCCGGCGATGGAGGAGCTCACCGAGGTGCTGGACGTGGAGTTCCAGGTGGGGCGTACGGGCGCGGTCACCCCAGTCGCCCGCCTGAAGCCGGTCAAGGTCGCCGGTGTGACGGTGTCCAATGCCACCTTGCACAACATGGACGAGATCGCCCGCCTGGGCTTGCGCATTGGCGATACGGTCATCATCCGCCGCGCAGGCGACGTGATCCCGCAGGTGATGCAGGTGGTGCTGGAGCGTCGGCCGGAAGGGGCGCGTGAAGTGCGGGTGCCCAGCCAGTGCCCGGTGTGCGGCTCGCATGTGGAGCGCACCCAGCTGGTCAAGCGCAGCAAGGGCAGGGAAGTGACCAGCGAGGGGGCCGTGTACCGCTGTGTCGGTCGCCTGGCCTGTGGGGCGCAGCTCAAGCAGGCGATCATCCACTACGTGTCGCGCCGGGCCATGGACATCGACGGGCTGGGTGAGAAAAGCGTGGAGCAGTTGGTGGACGAGGGCCTGATTGCCTCACCCGCCGACCTTTACACGCTCACGTTTGACCAAATCGTCGGCCTCGAAGGTTTTGCCGAAGTGTCCAGCCGCAAGCTGCTCGATGCCATCGCCGCCAGCAAGCAGCCGACCCTTGCCCGCTTCATCTATGCCCTGGGCATTCCCGATGTCGGTGAAGAAACCGCCAAGGTGCTGGCCCGCTCACTGGGCAGCCTGTCGCGCGTGCAACAGGCATTGCCGCAGGTGCTCACTTATCTGCCGGACATTGGCCTGGAAGTGGCCCATGAGATCCACAACTTCTTTGAAGACGAACACAACCAGAAGGTCATCCGCCAGCTGCTGGACAGCGGCATGCAGTTGCAGGACGAAGGCGAACTGGCCGCGGAGTTCGCCGCCAGTACCACCCTGGCTGACATGCTCGCCAAGCTCGACATCCCCTCGGTAGGGCCTACCGGCGCGCAAAAGCTGGTGGCGCGCCTGGACGGCCTGGACAAGATCATCGCCGCCGACGGCATTGACCTGCGCCAGGCGCTCAATACGCGCCAGGCAGAGGCTGTACGCGCGTTCTTCAGGGATGAAGCCAACCAGCGTCTTGCCCATGCCATCGAGGCGCAGCTGCTGGCCTTCGGCATGCACTGGCGCAGCGAGAAGAAGGTGGCCGAGGGGCTGCCTCTGGCGGGCCAAACATGGGTGCTGACCGGCTCCCTGGAACGCATGAGCCGCGACATCGCCAAGGAAAAGCTCGAAGGCCTGGGGGCGAAAGTGGCGGGGTCCGTTTCTGGCAAGACCCACTGCGTGGTGGCAGGGCCGGGTGCCGGGTCGAAGCTGGCCAAGGCCAGCGAGCTGGGCGTGAAGGTGCTCGATGAAGAGGCGTTCGTGGCGTTTCTTGCCCAGCAGGGCATCGAGGTCTGATAACCCTGGAGCCGTGTTGGCCCGGTGCGTGATTGTCGGCACTTGGCCATCTTGGCGTGCGGGGGTGGCTGGCGAGGTGTTTGACCGCGTGGCGCGCGCTAGCCAGACAAGTCATTGAGAAATGATGACTTTTTCTGCTGCAGAGGTTGTATCTGGGCTCAGGACCGGTACAATGGCGCCACTCGCTGTTCAGCGAGACATGTAGTGGTGGCCCTGTCGGTCCTCCCGCATTGATTACCCGTTAACCTGGTCAGGCCCGGAAGGGAGCAGCCATAGCGGGAACATCGAGTGCCGGGGTGTGGCTGGCGGGGCCGCCTCCATTTCAGGCCTTGAATTCTAAAAGGCCAAGCGCTTGGTCACTCAGACTGCACACGAAAATCTGTCGGCCTTTGCCACAATGCGCCAAGGCGTTTCGGTTTTTGTTGTAAGCGCAGCCCGGTCACGCCCCTGAGGCAATTGGCTATGGCGCTGCGCACACTACCGCGTTTCTACCCGGCCTTCACAGAGCGGCTCGATACTTTCATGCGTGCTGACCTCGCTGAGGCCACTGCCATCAACCGACGAAATCTCGGGCAAGCCAGATGATCGTCGGCAGGGCACTCAGCCGCGTGGCGCAAGCCTTTGCTCATGGCCTGCAACGTCTTGATCCGGCTGTCGAGCTCATCGGCCTTCGCCAGCAGCTGCGCCCGGTCGACCTTCATGTCCACCAGCAGGGTGCTGATTTCGTCCAGCGAAAAACCGGCGGACTGGCCCAGCGCTATCAATGCGAGCCTTTGCGCCACGTCAGCCGAAAACTGCCGGCGTTGGCCGGGCTCGCCACGCGCCGTGAGCAGTCCCTTCTTCTGGTAATAACGCAGCGTCGAAGACGGCACGCCCGTGCGTCTCGCCACATCTGCAATGTCCATGTACAAGCCCTTGACTTGAAGTTGACTTCAACTTGCATGCTGACCGGCGTATCCGACAACGTCAAATCAGAGGGAGCGTCATGGTCATCAGCGAACAGTGGATTGCAGCAATAGGCATCGGCGTCGGGGCCACACTGGTCATGGACGGCTGGTCGGCGGTCTCCCGGCGCCTGGGCGTTAGCACGCTCGATTACGCCTTGGTGGGTCGCTGGGCGGGGCATGCACTGCGAGGGCGCTGGCGCCACCAGGCAATCCGTCAGGCCCCGCCCATCAAGCATGAGCGGATCTTGGGCTGGACGCTGCACTACGTCATTGGCGTGGCGTTCGCGATGCTGCTGGTCATCACGGCGGGCACTCCCTGGCTGAGCGCCCCGACCCTGTGGCCGGCATTGGCTGTGGGCGCAGGTACGGTACTGGCGCCGCTGTGCCTGATGCAGCCTGCCATGGGCATGGGTTTTTTTGCTTCACGCACGCCCAGCCCCTGGCGCGCGCGGTTCAAGAGCCTGGTGAACCACCTGGTATTCGGTATCGGGATGTACGTGACGGCCTTGGCGCTGTAGGTGTCAGGTGCCCGTCCCGGCGGGTTGGGGCTCTTCGGTGCTGCCGTAGCGTTGCAGCAAGCGCTCCATCTCCCCGCTCTGCTTGAGGTGCACCAATGCGCGCAGAAGCGCTTGGGCGGGGATGTCAGGGTCGTTGCGTACCAGGCAGCCCAGGTCCTGTTCGTCCAGCACCGCCAGTGGCTGCAGTTGCGCATGGCGCTGGTGATTGAACCACCGCAGTGACAGTTGGTTGCTGACGGCATACCGATACCGTCCCGCTTGCAGCTTCTGCAGGGCCAACTCCTGGCTGCGGCTATCCTCCCGGTAAAGGCGGTGTGCCGCCAGCAGGGGTTCAAGCGTGGTGTAGGTGTAGCCCAGGACGGTGCCGATGGGCTGGGGTGACAACCGTTGCGGCGAAATCGGGCCGCCTTCGCCTATGCGGCCTACCAGCACATCGCGCTGGTGAATCAGCGGCACGCTCCAGATGAAGTCCTTCGGCCGCGCCATCAGCCACTGATCGCTGACATAGCAACGTACATCGATATCACCCTGGTTCATCGCCTCCTCGAGGCGCATTCGAGCCATTACATGATATTCGGCGCGTACACCGGCTTGCTCGGCGGCCGCCTGCATCACATCGAACAACAGGCCCTCGACCGGCTGGCCGTTCTCGATGCGAATCAGCGGCATGCTCCAGCTCTCGGCCACCGAAAAACGCAGTACCGGCTGTTCAGCCAGGCTGTGAGCCGACCAGAAAAGAAGCAAAGTCAGCAGGGTCCGCACCGCAGGTCCTCCATGATCCGCTGTCCATCGTCGCGCCCGGCCAGTCAGGCAGTGCAATTTTGCCCCCGCTCCGCTAGCATTAGCGCTCTTCCGCTCGATCAGGCTACGATGGTTTTTCGATGAGTTATCAGGTTCTTGCACGTAAATGGCGTCCGCGCTCGTTTCGCGAAATGGTCGGCCAGGCCCATGTGCTCAAGGCCTTGATCAACGCGCTGGACAACCAGCGCCTGCACCATGCCTACCTGTTCACCGGCACGCGCGGCGTAGGCAAGACTACCATCGCGCGCATCATCGCCAAATGCCTGAACTGCGAAACCGGTATCACCTCCACGCCCTGCGGTACCTGCTCGGTCTGCCGGGAAATCGATGAAGGGCGTTTCGTCGACCTGATCGAGATCGACGCCGCCAGCCGTACCAAGGTCGAGGATACCCGCGAGCTGCTGGACAATGTCCAGTACGCGCCGAGCCGTGGTCGCTTCAAGGTCTACCTGATCGACGAAGTGCACATGCTCTCGACCCATTCGTTCAACGCGTTGCTCAAGACGCTGGAAGAACCACCGCCCTACGTCAAGTTCATCCTCGCCACCACCGACCCGCAGAAACTGCCGGCTACCATTCTTTCGCGCTGCCTTCAGTTCTCCTTGAAGAACATGAGCCCGGAGCGTGTGGTCGAGCACCTGAGCCACGTGCTCGAGGCCGAGAACGTGCCGTTCGAAGCCGATGCGCTGTGGTTGCTCGGCCGTGCGGCCGACGGCTCGATGCGCGATGCCATGAGCCTGACCGACCAGGCCATTGCCTTCGGTGAAGGCAAGGTGCTGGCTGCCGATGTGCGCGCCATGCTCGGCAGCCTGGACCACGGCCAGGTGTACGGGGTGCTGCAGGCATTGCTCGAAGGGGATGCACGCGCACTGCTCGAAGCCGTGCGCAACCTGGCCGAGCAGGGCCCGGACTGGGCCGGGGTGCTGGCCGAAATGCTCAACGTGCTGCACCGCGTGGCCATCGCCCAGGCCTTGCCCGAGGCGGTGGACAACGGCCAGGGTGACCGGGAGCGCGTGCTGGCCCTGGCTGCTGCCTTGCCGGCCGAAGACGTACAGTTCTATTACCAGATGGGCCTGATAGGGCGGCGTGACCTGCCCTTGGCGCCCGACCCGCGTGGTGGCTTCGAAATGGTACTGCTGCGCATGCTGGCGTTCCGCCCGGCCGATGCGGACGGGGCCCCGAGGCCGGTGCTAAAGCCAGTGGGGATCAGCCAGGCCACAGCTGATTCCGTCGAGCCGGTGGCGCCCCCGGCAGCGGTTGCCCAACCGGTAAGCGAACCGGTTGCGTCGGCGCCGTCAGCGCCCGTGATCGAGGTGCCTGCACCAGCAACGGCCGACCATGAACCCGAAGCTGAGCGTGACCGCGAACTCGAGGCGGAAATCTCCGCCATCTCGGTGCCTGAGCCCATTGCGCCGGTTGTCGATCTGCCATGGGAAGAGCCTACCGCACCGGCCGTGCCGGAGCCCCAGCCGGCCCCAGCACCCGTTGCTGCAAAACCTGCGCCTGCCCAACAGGCGCCAGCCCACGATGACGTACCCCCGTTCGATCCAGGTGCGTACGCGTCGGTGGGCATGGACCGCGACGATGAGCCGCCGCTCGACGAAGACTACTATGCTGGCGAAAGCGATCCGGTGGGCTTCAGCTACCTCGATGAGCTGGCCGAGCACGTCCAGGAACAACCCCAGGCCGCCGCCGAGCCGCTGCCCGCTGCCAAGCCGGCGACCGGGCTAGCCTTGCAGTGGCTGGAATTGTTCCCGCAGTTGCCTGTCTCTGGTATGACAGGCAACATCGCGGCCAACTGCACGTTGATCGCCGCCGACGGTGATGACTGGCTCCTGCACCTGGACCCGGGGCAAGGCGCGTTGTTCAACGCCACCCAGCAAAGGCGCCTGAACGAGGCGCTCAACCAGCACCTGGGGCGTACGTTGAACCTGCGCATCGAGCTGATTCGGCCCGAACAGGAAACGCCAGCCCAGGCCGCGGCCCGCAAGCGCCTTGAACGCCAGCATGAAGCCGAGGCGTCAATCGAGCACGACCCGCTGATCCAGCAGATGATCAAGCTGTTTGGCGCCAAGGTGCGGCACGATACTATTGAGCCTGTAGAGGCCCTGGCCAGTCAGGGCCAGTAACGGATAACCATGCGGCCAGCCTAGTGCCAGGCCGCATCACATGACCCAATCGAGGTATTCCCCATGATGAAAGGTGGCATGGCCGGCCTGATGAAGCAGGCCCAGCAGATGCAGGAAAAGATGCAGAAAATGCAGGAAGAGCTGGCCAACGCAGAAGTCACCGGCCAGTCCGGCGGTGGTCTGGTCAGCGTGGTGATGACCGGCCGCCACGACGTCAAGCGCGTGAGCATCGACCAGAGCCTGATGTCGACCGAAGAAGACGACAAGGAAGTGCTTGAAGACCTGATCGCTGCAGCCCTGAACGATGCCGTGCGCAAGATCGAACAGAGCAGCCAGGAAAAGATGGGCGGCATGACCGCTGGCATGCAACTGCCGCCAGGCTTCAAGATGCCGTTCTGAGCATTTGCGTGCCGACGAACCGTCGCTGGTAACAGCGGCGGTTTTTTTATGGCCGCCGTGCCGATTTGACGCCACTCCCCATGGTGGGTATAAACCGCCTCTTAATGACTTGTCAGGCGTTTCCCATGAGCTTCAGTCCTCTCATCCGCCAGCTGATCGACGGCTTGCGCATTCTGCCCGGCGTTGGCCAGAAAACGGCACAGCGCATGGCCCTGCAATTGCTGGAGCGTGACCGCAGCGGGGGGCTGCGGCTCGCCCAGGCGCTGACCCAGGCCATGGAAGGGGTAGGACATTGCCGTCAATGCCGCACCCTGACCGAACAGGACCTCTGCCCCCAGTGTGCCGACCCACGGCGTGACGACACGCAACTGTGCGTGGTCGAAGGCCCGACGGATGTCTATGCCGTCGAGCAGGCTGGCTATCGCGGGCGTTATTTCGTGCTCAAGGGGCATCTGTCGCCGCTCGACGGACTGGGCCCGGAGGCGATCGGCATTCCCCAGTTGATGGCGCGCATCCAGGAGCAGGGCACCTTCACCGAAGTCATTCTTGCCACCAACCCCACGGTGGAAGGTGAAGCCACGGCGCACTACATTGCCCAGTTGCTGGCTGAAAAGGGTCTGGTCGCCTCGCGTATCGCCCATGGCGTGCCCTTGGGCGGCGAGCTGGAGCTGGTGGACGGCGGCACGCTGGCCCATGCCTTTGCAGGGCGTCGTCCTATTTCGCTCTGAGGCAGCGATCGGGTTCGACTGGCAGTGCCGTGACATAGGGGTTCCAGCGGCGAAGTTGATCCTGAACCCCATCGCCGCCCATCCGTCCCCCCTCAGCGCTCGCTGAGGGAAAACTCGGTCAGGCAGAAGGTCGGTACGCCCGCCGCCTGCAAGCGGCGCGAGCCGTCCAGTTCGGGGAGGTCGATGATGGCTGCCGCCTCGAACACCTGCGCACCCGTACGGCGCACCAGGTTGGCGGCGGCCAGGAGCGTACCGCCGGTGGCGATCAGGTCGTCGAAGATCAGTACCGAGTCGCCCTCGCACAGGCTGTCGGCGTGCACTTCCAGGAAGGCTTCGCCGTACTCGGTCTGGTACCCCTCGCTGAGCACGTCAGCGGGCAACTTGCCTTGCTTGCGGAACAGGATCAGGGGTTTGTTCAGCTGGTGGGCGATGATCGAACCGATCAGAAAACCACGCGCGTCCATGGCGCCGATGTGGCTGAACTCGGCCTCGACATAGCGCTCGATGAACTGATCGGCTACATAGCGCAGCCCGCGCGGCGACTGGAACAGTGGGGTGATGTCGCGGAAGATCACGCCCGGCTTGGGGAAGTCCACTACCGGACGGATCAGGGCTTTGAGGTCGAAGGCGTCGCTGTGCATTGTTGCAGGTATCCTGGGAAAACGAATGGCCCAGTATACCTGCTAATGCAGCCCTCAGGCCTCCATTGCCCCACCGGCCAGCGCGCAAAGCTGGATCGGGTCGAGGATATGCACTTCCTTGCCTTCGGCGCGCAGCAGGCCATTGTGCTGGAAGCGGGTGAACACGCGCGACACGGTTTCCACCGCCAGACCCAGGTAGTTGCCCATCTCGTTGCGCGACATGCTCAGGCGGAACTGGTTGGCCGAATAACCACGGGCGCGAAAGCGCGCCGACAGGTTGACCAGGAACGTCGCGATGCGCTCATCGGCGGTCTTCTTCGACAGCAGCAGCATCATCTGCTGATCGTCGCGAATTTCGCGGCTCATAACGCGCATCAGCTGGCGACGCAGCTGCGGCAACTGCACCGACAGCTCATCCAGGCGCTCGAACGGAATCTCGCAAACGGATGTGGTTTCCTGGGCCTGGGCCGACACCGGGTACGCCTCGGTGTCCATGCCGGACAGGCCCACCAGCTCGCTGGGCAGGTGGAAACCGGTGATCTGCTCTTCACCGCTGTCGCTCAGGCTGAACGTTTTCAGGGCGCCGGAGCGTACGGCATAGACCGAGCCAAAATTATCCCCCTGGCGGAACAGGAACTCGCCTTTCTTGAGAGGGCGACCTCGCTTGACGATTTCGTCCAGTGCGTCCATGTCTTCCAGGTTGAGTGAAAGGGGCAGGCACAGGGGGGCCAGGCTGCAATCCTTGCAATGGGCCTGGCTGTGTGGGCGCAGTTTGACTGGCTCGGACATTTGACTCGATCCTTGTGGGAAAGCACACATAAGTCGTAAGGGTAACCCACGACATAGGGTGTAGGCCAGTGGCCGCGACCAGCAGGATGACCTGTCAGACCCGCCAGCGCATTGCCCGATCGCCTGTGTGCCAAGAGCCACATGGCCGGAGCGTGGTGAGTGCGGCCAAATGTCTCGCTCAGATCACACGGGAGAACCGTTGGCGATTGTGCATGGCCAGGTAGGCATCGAAGACCATGCACACCGCGCGGGCCAGCAGTCGCCCAGCCGGCAGGATCCGAATGCCCTTGTCGTCCAGGCGAATCAGGCCGTCGCGCTGCAAGGTCAGAAGCTCCGGCCACAGGTCGTTGAAATAGCCACGAAAATCGACGGCGAATGCTTGTTCGATCGGCTCGAAGTCCAGCTCGAAGTGGCAGATCAGCTGCTGGATGACCGCCCGGCGCAGGCGGTCGTCGGGGGTGCACAGCAGGCCACGCTGGGTGGCGAGCTGGGCGTTGGACAGGCTGTCCTGGTAGGTGGCCAGGTCGCTGCTGTTCTGGCAGTACAAATCGCCGATCTGGCTGATCGCCGACACGCCCAGGCCGATCAGGTCGCAGTGCCCATGGGTGGTGTAGCCCTGGAAGTTACGCTGGAGCGTGCCTTCCTCCTGGGCGACGGCCAGTTCGTCATCGGGCAGGGCGAAGTGGTCCATGCCGATGTAGCGGTAGCCGGCAGCGGTCAGTTGCTCGATGGTGGCGTGCAGCATGTCCAGCTTGGCCGCTGCACTGGGCAGCTCCCCGGCTTCGATGCGCCGTTGCGGCATGAACCGTTCAGGCAGGTGGGCGTAGTTGAAGACCGACAGGCGATCGGGCTGCAGGCGGATCACTTCCTCAACGGTGCGGGCGAACCCTTCGGGCGTCTGGCGCGGCAGTCCGTAGATCAGGTCCAGGTTCACCGAGCGGAACTGCAGGGTGCGAGCCGCCTCGATCAAGGTCCGCGTCTGCTCCAGGCTCTGCAGGCGGTTGACGGCGCGTTGCACGGCCGGGTCCAGGTCCTGCACGCCGAGGCTGACGCGATTGAAGCCCAGCTCACGCAGCAGGCCCATGGTCGACCAGTCCGCCTCGCGCGGGTCGATTTCGATGCCATAGTCGCCGGAATCGTCATCGAGCAGGCTGAAGTGCTGGCGCAGCGTGGCCATCAGTTGACGCAGCTCTACGTGGCTCAGGAAGGTTGGGGTGCCGCCGCCAAAGTGCAGCTGCTCCACACGTTGCCTGCTGTCCATGTGGCAAGCCACCAGCTGGATTTCCTGTTCCAGGCGTTGCAGGTAGGGGGCAGCGCGTGCCCGGTCCTTGGTGATGACCTTGTTGCATGCGCAGTAGTAGCAGATGTTGGCGCAGAACGGCACATGCACGTACAGCGACAACGGGCGCACGGCCCGCCGGCTTTCGCGCAGGGCGTGCAGCAGGTCGAACGAGCCCACTTCGCTGTGCAGTTGCACGGCGGTTGGGTAGGAGGTGTAGCGTGGGCCGGCCAGATCGTAGCGGCGGATCAGGTCGGTGTCCCAACGTAGGTCGTCGAGCATGAGGGCGGTCCCCGGAAAGAGCAGCAATGTTCCGGAGTCTAGGGATGTCTGTAGGAATCTGTGTTGATTTGTATCAAGCGCTAAACGGCCTGAGGGCGCTGCGTCTAGCTCAGGCGATGCGCGGTCGTCACGGCTGGTTAGTGGCCATAAGCCATGTGCTGCGCCACCTGGCGCTTCAGTGGCCCATCAGCCAGTATTGATGAGGCCCGGGCAGTGTCCACAGGCCGAATAGCACCACGAGCATGCCACCGGCCACCCGCACGCTGCGTCGTCTCAACACCCTGTTTACCCGCCCGGCCGCCAACCCTGTGACCAGCAGCACGGGCCAGGTCCCCAGCCCGAATGCCGCCATCAGGGCTGCGCTGTGCAAGGCGTTCCCCTGGCTCGCAGCCCACAACAAGGTGCTGTACACCAACCCGCACGGCAGCCACCCCCAAAAGGCACCCAGCAGCAATGCACGAGGCAGGCTAGAAACCGGAAGCAGGCGCGACGCCACCGGCTGGATGTGCCGCCACAGCCCGCGACCCATGGCCTCGATGCGGGTCAGTCCGCTCCACCAACCGGCCAGGTACAGGCCCATGGCGATCAGCAGCAAGGCGGCCATGGTGCGCAAAACCAGCACTGCAGGGCTGTTGGCCACCGCCCAGCCCGCCACACCGAGCATCAGGCCCGCGACGGTATAGCTGAGCACACGCCCGACGTTGTAAGCCACCAGCAGCCGCAGGCGACGGCCGCGCTGGGCTGGGGGAATGGCCAGGGTCAGGGCGCCCATCAGGCCGCCGCACATGCCCAGGCAGTGACCCCCTCCGAGCAGGCCGAGAACCAGCGCCGAGCCCAGCAAGGGCAGCAGGTCAGCCACGCGTCGGGGGCTCGGGATGGGAATCAGGCGTTTGGTCGGGCGTGACGGCGGCCTGGTGACGGGGATCCTGATCGTCGAAGAGGATGCTGTGAGCGGGGCTTTCGAGGTCGTCGTACTGACCGCTGTCCACCGCCCAGAAGAAGATGTAGACGGCCACGCCGACCAGCAGCAGCGCTGCGGGGATCATCACATAGAGGGCGGGCATGGCAGGTTCCTCGCAGGGGTAGGTGCTGACGCGGCCAGGGCAGGCGCAGCAGCAGGCATACGGGTCAGGCGTAGGGCATTGAGCACCACCACCAGTGAACTGACCGACATGCCGACCGCTGCCCACACCGGGGTGATCCAGCCAAGGGCCGCGAACGGCAGCATGAGGCCATTGTACAGGCTGGCCCACAGCAGGTTCTCGATGATGATGCGCCGAGTGCGCCGCGCCAGCGAGACCGTCTGCACCAGCGCCTGGAGCCGGTTGGAAAGCAGCACCGCGTCGGCGCAGGTCTTGGCCAGGTCAGTGGCACTGCCCATGGCGATGCTGATGTCTGCCGCTGCCAGCACCGGCACGTCATTGACCCCGTCCCCCAGCATCAGCACCTTGTGCCCGGCCTGTTGCAGGGCCTTGAGCCGCGCCAGTTTGTCATCGGGCCTGAGGCCGCCAGCGGCCTCGTCGATGCCCAGTTGCGCGGCCACCTCGCCGACCATCGGCGAGCTGTCTCCGGACAACAGCACCGTACGCCAGCCAAAGGCCTTGCAGGCGGCGAGCAGGGCAGGGGCGTCTTCGCGCAGGCGATCGTCCAGCCCGAACCAGGCCAGCGGGCCGCGGCGGTCGCCCAGCAGCAGCCACTGCCCCCGTGGCTCGGGTATCGCCGGCGGCGGTGTGCCGCTCAAAGCGCAGACGAAGCTCGCCTGGCCTATGCGCAGGCGTTGGCCTTCAACCTCGCCCTCAAGGCCCAGACCGGGCACGGCCAGCACAGCATCGGCCGGCGTGGCCACTTGGCCGAAGGCCCGTGCGATGGGATGCTCGGAGCGGTGTTCCAGGGCTGCGGCCCAGGCCAGGCAGGTGTCGGCCGTCGCACGGCCCAGCGGCCTGATGCTGCGCAAGGTCAGGCGCCCCTCGGTCAACGTGCCAGTCTTGTCGAAAATCACCGTGTCGATCTGGTTCAGGCCCTCCAGCACATGACCGCGTGTGACCAGCAGGCCCAGCTTGTGCAACGTGCCTGTCGCCGCCGTCAGCGCGGTCGGGGTGGCCAGCGACAGCGCGCAGGGGCAGGTCGCGACCAGCATGGCCAGCACGATCCAGAACGCCCGCTGCGGCTCCACTTGCCACCACCACACGCCAATCGCGACGGCCGCCAGCAGTGAACACAACAGGAACACCTGGGAGGCGCGGTCGGCGATCTGGGCCAGGCGCGGCTTTTCGGTCTGGGCGCGTTCCAGCAAGCGCACGATGGCGGACAACCGCGAATCCTGGCCCAGGGCTTGCACCTGCACATGCAGGGCACTTTCCACGTTCAGCGTGCCACCTGTGACCTGATCACCCACCTGGCGAGGTTGAGGCAGGTATTCGCCGGTCAGCAGCGATTCATCGACACTCGAGCGCCCTTGCACGATGCGCCCGTCAGCCGGGATCACCGACCCTGGCAACACCTGCACGCTGTCCCCGCAGCGCAGTTCACTGAGCAGGATGCGCTCGCTGCGGCCCTGGGCGTCGACACGCAGGCAGGATGCCGGCAACAGGTTGACCAGCTGCGCCGTCGCGGCGGCCGTGCGTTCGCGGGCGCGCCGTTCCAGGTAGCGTCCGGTCAGGAGAAACAGGGCGAACATGCCGACCGTGTCGAAATACAGCTCGCCGCTGCCGGTCACCGCTGTCCAGATCCCGGCACCGAACGCCAGGGCAATGGCCAGCGAGACGGACAGGTCCATGGTCAGGTGGCGGGTGCGCAGATCACGCGCCGCGCCCTTGAAAAAGGGCGCGCAGCTGTAGAAAACGATGGGAATGGTGAGGAACAAGGCCACCCAGCGCAGGATGGTGTGCAGCTCGGCGGACAGGTCCATGTTGAATTCCGGCCACGTGGCCATGGTTGCCATCATCGCCTGGAACCACAGCAACCCGGCCACCCCCAGCCTGCGCAACGCGCTGCGGTTTTCCCGGCTCAATTGCTCGGCCGCCTGGTCCGGCTGATAGGGGTGGGCGGCGTAGCCAATCCGGCGCAGCGCCGCCAGCACCTGCGACAGCGGCAATTGCCGATCGTCCCAGCTCAGCAGCAGCCGATGATTGGACAGGTTCAGGCGCGCTTCGGCCACCCCCGGCAGGTTGCGCAGGTGCTTGTCGATCAGCCAGCCGCAGGCCGCGCAACTGACGCCTTCGACCAACAGCGTGGCTTCGGCCAGCTCGCCCTCGTGCCGTACGAATCGCTGCTGCACATCGCTGCGGTCGTATAGCGCCAACTCGTCTTGCAACTGCCGAGGCAGGGCTTGCGGGTTGGCGCTGTTGTCGCTGCGGTGCTGGTAGTAGTGCTCAAGGCCCCCCGCCACGATCGACTCGGCCACCGCCTGGCAGCCGGGGCAGCAGAAGGCCCGGGGCTGCCCGAGAACCACGGCGGTGAACGCGCGACCGGCGGGGACGGGCAGAGCGCAGTGGTAGCAGGGGCTGGGTTGGGTCATCGCATCATTGCCTTGCACAGGTCGACCGCGAGCACGATCACAGGTGTTGAGCGCCTTGCAGCGCCTCGTCACCCAGCTCTAGGGTCACGCCATGCTCAACCTTCTCTTCTTCGAACAGGCGCCACACCTGATCGCCTTCGCTGCCCAGCAGCTCGACGAAGCGGCGGCCATCGACCTTGTCTTCCAGCTGGCCGACATAGCGCCCCTGTTCGACACGGCTGAGCAGCACCCGGCGGTCCATGGCCGGTTGGGTGGGGGAGATGAGGTTCAGCTCAAGCTTCTGCGGGTCGCTGCTGCCGGTCAGGCGCACGTCTACTTCACCGGTCAGGTCGTCCAGGTGAACGCTGGCCTTGAGCGCCAGTTGCTGGGCCAGCAGCTCCCTGTCCAGGGAGCGGTTGATGCCCTTGCCGGCCTCGTAGTAGTTGTCGTTCACCAGGTTGTCCGGGTTGCGCACGGCGATGCTGACCATGGTCAGGCTCAGGCACACCGAGGTGGTCAGGATGCCGATGATGATCCAGGGCCAGAGGTGCTTGTACCAGGGGCTGGCGGCGGTGGCAGGCATGGTGTTCATCCTTCTTAGCGAATCTGCGGGCCGATGAAACGGCTCTTGGCTTCAACCTGGGCGTCGCTGTCATCGGCGCTCTTGAGGATGAAGGTGATTTCGTTGGTGGTCGAGGGCAGTTTTTCCGGGGCCACCGACAGTTGCACGGGCAGGCTGACGATGTCGCCAGCGGCCACGCGGATTTCCCGTAAGCCATCAAGCATCAAGTCGGGCAGGCCGGTGGCATCGAGCACGTAGACGTGGTCGCGCTGGTCCTTGTTCATGACCTTGAGGCTATACACGTTTTCGATGCGCCCCTGCGCATTCTCCCGGTACAGGACGCGGTCCTTGCTCACGTCCAGGCCTACCAGCGAACGGGTGGCAAAGGCGCTGGCCAGGGCGATGATCATGACCAGCAGCACCACGGCATAGCCGATCAGGCGAGGGCGCAGCAGGTGGGTCTTCTGTCCGGACAGGTTGTGCTCGGTGGTATAGCTGATCAGCCCTTTGGGGTAGTGCATCTTGTCCATGATGCTGTCGCAGGCGTCGATGCACGCGGCGCAGCCGATGCACTCGATCTGCAGGCCATCGCGGATGTCGATGCCCGTGGGGCATACCTGCACGCACAGGGTGCAGTCGACGCAATCGCCCAGGCCCTTAGCCTTGTAGTCCACGTCTTTTTTGCGCGGCCCGCGGGTCTCGCCACGGCGCGGGTCGTAGGACACGATCAGCGTGTCCTTGTCGAACATCACGCTCTGGAAGCGCGCGTAGGGGCACATGTACACGCACACCTGCTCACGCAGCCAGCCGGCGTTGCCATAGGTGGCCAGGGTGAAGAAACCGACCCAGAAGTAAGCCCAGCCGTCTGCCTGGCCCGTGAAGAACTCGACCACCAGTTCGCGGATGGGGGCGAAATAGCCGACGAAGGTCATGCCGGTGACGAAGCCGATCAGCAGCCACAGGCTGTGCTTGGCGAACTTGCGGGCGAACTTGTTGGCGCTCATGGGCGCTTTGTCCAGCTTCATTCGCTGGTTGCGATCACCTTCGGTGACCTTCTCGCACCACATGTAGATCCACGTCCACACGCTCTGCGGGCAGGTATAGCCGCACCAGACCCGGCCTGCGAACACGGTGATGAAGAACAGGCCGAAGGCCGCCACGATCAGAATGCCCGACAGCAGGATGAAGTCCTGGGGCCAGATGGTTGCGCCGAAAATGTAGAATTTGCGTTCCGGCAGGTTCCACCACACCGCCTGATGCCCGCCCCAGTTCAGCCAGACGGTACCGAAGTACAGCAAGAACAAGACCGCACCACCCACCATGCGCAGGCGTCTGAACAGGCCGGTGAAGGCACGGGTGTAGATTTTTTCGCGCGAGGCGTAGAGGTCAACGGAATCCTTTCCTGTGCTGGCAGGCGGGGTTACATCATGTACCGGAATATGCTTGCTCATCATCATGTCCCACGGCAGTGGAGAAATGCCGCGGCCAGTGCATGCCGGCCGCAGTCTCGCGCAATCTGCTAGGCCCTGTGTGAAAAGCCTTGATACTCGGTGATGCTGCGTTGAAAACAGCCTCGGAATGCTCATTTACAACCCGTAAACTCCGCTTCCTCGGCTGTTTTCGCCTTGCCTGACCTTCGTCTCAAGACTCTTCACACAGAGCCTAGCGCTGCGCGGCCATGATACGCCCCTGGCAGACGTTCAGACCGAGGTGCGACCTTTGGCCGCATTGGGTTGATCTTGTGAAACGTGATATGGGAAGTGTCAATTGATCCAGGTCAGGCGGTGACGCATTTGTTGCCCACCTGTTGAACAATCCGGTTGCGCAGAGGGTCAGCGCAACCGGGTCACGAACCCGGTTGCTGAGTTCACGCCTCGCCTGGCTGCCAGCTGCCCATCCAAAATCCCCTCACTCGCTTTTATCGCCTGCCTCTGGCGTGTGCGACAGGCTGTACACGTAAGCGGCCAGCAGATGCACCCGGTCGTTGCCCTGCAACTGCGCCTGCGCCGGCATCTGCCCCTGGCGGCCGTAGCGGATGGTCTGCTGCAACTGGGCAAAGCTCGACCCGTAGATGAACGCCTGCGGGTGCGTCAGGTTCGGTGCGCCCATGGCTGGGGTGCCCTTGCCTTCCGGCCCGTGGCAGGCCACGCAGCTGCTGGCGAAGATCGCCTTGCCCTTGGCTGGGTCGGCATTGATGCCCTCCGGCAGGCGGCGACCGTCCATGTTGGTGAGCACGAAGGCGGCCACATCGGCCACGCCCTGTTCGCCCAGCACCTCGGCCCACGCCGGCATGACCCCGTGGCGCCCGTTCATGATCGAGGCCTTGATGGTTTCCGGCTCGCCGCCCCAGCGCCAGTCATTGTCGGTCAGATTGGGAAAACCATAGGCACCCTTGGCATCGGAGCCGTGGCAGACCGAGCAGTTGGAGGCGAACAGGCGACCGCCCATCTTCAGGGCCTGCGGGTCCTTGGCCACCTCTTCGATGGGCATGGCTGCGAACTTGGCGAAGATCGGCCCGAACCGGGCGTCGGCCTTGGCCATTTCCTTCTCCCATTCGTGCACACCGCTCCAGCCGGCCTGACCGTCCGAGAACTCGGCCTGCTTGTCGTTATCCAGGTACGCATAGCCGGGCAGGATGCCTTTCCAGTTGCCCAGGCCCGGGTACAAGGCCAGGTAGCCCAGGGCGAAGAAGAGAGTGCCGACGAACAGCCAGAACCACCACTTGGGCAGCGGGTTGTCGTACTCCTCGATGCCGTCGAACGCATGGCCTACGGTCTCGCTGGTGGTTTCCTCGCGCTGGCCCTTGCGGGTGGACAGCAGCAGCCAGGTCAGGGCGAAGATGGTGCCCAGGGTCAGAACGGTGACGTACACACTCCAGAACGTTGTCATGGTTTCTTGCTCCTGGATGCCTTTTCTTGTGCGTGCTCGACGTGTTGGCGGGCCTGGGGGTCATCGGCAAAGGGGAGTTGGGTCGCTTCGTCGAAATCTTTCTTGCGTCTCGGGCTGAACACCCACAGGGCCAGGCCGATGAAGGCCACCAGCACTACCACGGTGCCCAGGCCGCGAATCATTCCAATATCCATCGCCGTCACCGTTTGCTCTTGATGAGGGTGCCAAGGCCTTGCAGGTACGCCACCAGGGCGTCCATTTCGGTCTTGCCCTTGACCGCATCCCGGGCGCCGGCGATGTCGGCATCGGTGTAGGGCACCCCGAGCGTGCGCAGCACCTGGAGCTTGCGCGCCGTGTCCTTGCCATCGAGGGTGTTTTCCACCAGCCACGGGTAGGCCGGCATCTTCGACTCCGGCACCACGTTGCGCGGGTTGTACAGGTGGGCGCGGTGCCAGTCATCGGAGTAGCGCCCACCGACCCGGGCCAAGTCCGGGCCGGTGCGCTTCGAGCCCCACAGGAACGGGTGGTCCCAGACGCTTTCGCCGGCGACCGAGTAATGGCCGTAGCGCTCGGTTTCTGCCCGGAACGGGCGGATCATCTGTGAATGACAACCCACGCACCCTTCGCGGATGTAGATGTCCCGGCCTTCGAGCTCCAGTGCGGTGCGCGGCTTCATGCCTTCGACCGGCTGGTTGGTCACGTCCTGGAAGAACAAGGGGACGATCTGGGTGAGCCCGCCAATGCTGACGGCGATCACCATGAAGAAGGCCAGCAGGCCGATGTTCTTCTCTACGGCTTCGTGCTTCATCAGTGCGCTCCCACGACAGCGATCTTGGCGGCTTCTTCAGCCTGAATCGGGTTGGCCGCGCGCACGGTGCGCCACACGTTGTAGGCCATCAGCAGCATGCCGCTGGCGAAGAACGCGCCGCCCAGCGCGCGAACGATGTAGCCCGGATGGCTGGCCTGCAGGGCTTCGACGAACGAGTAGGTGAGGGTGCCGTCGTCGTTGATGGCGCGCCACATCAGCCCCTGGGTAATGCCATTGACCCACATCGAGGCGATGTACAACACGGTGCCGATGGTCGCCAGCCAGAAGTGAGCATTGATCAGGCCGATGCTGTGCATCTGCTCACGCCCGTACAGGCGCGGGATCATGTGGTACACGGCGCCGATGGAGATCATCGCGACCCAGCCCAAGGCCCCGGCATGCACATGGCCGATGGTCCAGTCGGTGTAGTGCGACAGCGAGTTCACGGTCTTGATGGCCATCATCGGGCCTTCGAAGGTGGACATGCCGTAGAAGGCCAGTGACACCACCAGAAAGCGCAGGATCGGGTCGGTGCGCAGTTTGTGCCAGGCTCCGGAGAGGGTCATCATGCCGTTGATCATGCCGCCCCAGCTTGGGGCCAGCAGGATGATCGACATCACCATGCCCAGCGACTGCGCCCAGTCCGGCAGGGCGGTGTAGTGCAAGTGGTGCGGGCCTGCCCAGATGTACAGGGTGATCAGCGCCCAGAAATGCACGATGGACAGGCGGTACGAATAGATCGGCCGCTCGGCCTGCTTGGGTACGAAGTAGTACATCATGCCCAGAAAGCCCGTGGTCAGGAAGAAGCCGACGGCATTGTGGCCGTACCACCACTGGATCATGGCATCGGTCGCGCCCGAATAGGCCGAATACGACTTGAACAGGCTGACCGGCAACGAGATGTGGTTGACGATGTGCAGCATCGCGGTGACCACGATGAACGCCCCATAGAACCAGTTGCCGACATAGATGTGCTTGGTCTTGCGCTTGACGATGGTGCCGAAGAACACCGCGCCGTAGGCCACCCAGACAACGGTCAGCAGGATCGCCAGCGGCCATTCCAGTTCGGCGTATTCCTTGGTGGTGGTGTAGCCCATGGGCAGCGTGACCAAGGCCCCGGCGATCACGGCCTGCCAACCCCAGAAGGTGAAGGCCGCCAGGCGATCGGAGATCAGCCTGGCCTGGCAGGTGCGCTGCACCACGTAGTAGCTGGTGCCGAACAATGCACAACCGCCGAAGGCGAAGATCACCAGGTTGGTGTGCAGCGGGCGCAGGCGGCCGAAGCTGGTCCAGGGCAAGTCCAGGTTGAGCTGCGGCCACACGAGCTGCGAGGCGATGAAGACGCCCAGGCCCATGCCGATGATCCCCCACACCACCGTCATGATGGCGAACTGGCGGACGACCTTGTAGTTATAAGCAGTCGAACTGATTGCAGTGCTCATTCTAAGGTTCCACGGTTTTATGTTCTTGTTGGTCGAAATCGGCATCAGTATCGGAAACCCCCTGGGTTACCGCAACGCAACTTTGGTACGCCGACCCGTGTCCAGCCCTGTTCGACAATGGCACGCAGTGAACGGGGGATGCCATGGATTGTACACAAATAAATATTTGTAATGTGTACCGTTTCTCGGTTTTTTCTGATCGAACGGTCAGGCTTTTTTGGGCGCCCCCAAAGTTGGCGACAGGGCACCGGGAGGGCGTGTCTTGAGTGAAGTGGGGTGTCGCAAACCGGCTGAGGTGCTAGAGGCGCACAAATGAAAAGCGCCGCTAAAGCGGCGCTGTAGGGCGGGGCTGGAAGACGAAGAGCGCGTTACTTGACCGTTACGCCTTGGGCTGCATCGCCCTGCGAGAGGCTGTAGACGTAGGCCGCCAGCAGGTGCACCTTGTCATTGCCCTGGATCTCGGCTTGCGCAGGCATCTGGCCCTGGCGACCATAACGAATGGTCTGTTGCAGCTGGGCGAAGCTCGATCCATAGATGAAGGCCTGCGGGTGGGTCAGGTCCGGCGCACCCATGGCAGGGGTGCCCTTGCCCTCAGGTCCGTGGCAGGCCACGCAGTTGCTCGCGAACAGCTCCTTGCCCTTGACCGGGTCGGCCTTGACGCCTTCGGGAAGCTTGCGCCCATCGAGGTTGGTCAGCACGAACGCTGCCACATCCGATACGCCCTGTTCACCGATCACCTCGGCCCAGGCCGGCATCACGCCGTGACGGCCGTTCATGATCGACGCCTTGATCGTTTCAGGCTCACCGCCCCAGCGCCAGTCGTTGTCGGTCAGGTTGGGAAAGCCATAGGCGCCCTTGGCATCGGACCCGTGGCAAACCGAGCAGTTGGAGGCGAACAGGCGGCTGCCCATCTTCAATGCCTGCGGATCCTTGGCCACTTCTTCCACGGGCATGGCGGCGTACTTGGCGAAGATCGGGCCGAATTTGGCGTCAGCCTTGTCCATCTCCTTCTGCCATTCGTTGACACCGGTCCAGCCATCCTCGTAGCCCGGCAGGATGCCTTTCCAGTTGCCAAGGCCCGGATACAGCACAAGGTAGCCTGCGCTGAAGACCAGGGTGCCGACGAACAACCAGAACCACCACTTGGGCAGCGGATTGTCGTATTCCTCGATGCCATCGAAGCTGTGCCCCATGGTCTGGTCGGTCGTGCTGTTGCTCTGGCCCTTGCGGGTGCCGAGCAACAGCCAGGTCAGGCCGATCAGGCTGCCGATGGTCAGTACGCTGATGTAGGTACTCCAGAAGGCGGTCATTGTGCTTTGCTCCTCGCAGCTGCTCGGGTTTCAGGTGCCTGCTCGACAGAAGGCAGGCGGTCGTCGACGAAGGGCAGCAGGCGCGCTTCGGCGAAGTCCAGGTCGCGGCGCCGGTTGAATACCCACAGGCTCAAGCCGATGAAGGCGATCAACACCACCAGGGTGCCCAGGCCGCGGATCATGCCGATGTCCATTTCCATCGCATTCACCTCTTGTTCTTGATCGAGGTGCCCAGCACCTGCAGGTAGGCAACCAGAGCATCCATCTCGGTCTTGTTCTTGACCGCCTCGCGCGCGCCGGCAATGTCTTCGTCGGTGTAGGGCACGCCCAGGGTGCGCAGCACGCGCATCTTGGTGTCGGTGTGGCTGTTGTCGACCTGGTCGGCCACCAGCCACGGATACGATGGCATCTTCGACTCCGGTACCACGTTGCGCGGGTTGTACAGGTGCGCCCGGTGCCAGTCGTCCGAGTAGCGCCCGCCGACCCGCGCCAGGTCTGGCCCGGTGCGCTTGGAGCCCCACAGGAACGGGTGGTCCCACACGCTTTCACCGGCAACCGAATAATGACCGTAGCGCTCGGTCTCGGCGCGGAACGGGCGGATCATCTGCGAGTGGCAGCCCACGCAGCCTTCGCGAATGTAGATGTCACGGCCTTCGAGTTGCAGCGCGGTGTAGGGCTTCATGCCCTCGACCGGCGTATTGGCTACGTCCTGGAAGAACAATGGGACGATCTGGGTAAGGCCGCCGATGCTGACGGCGAAGACCATCAGCAAGGCCAGCAGGCCGACGTTTTTCTCGATGACTTCATGTTTCATCAGGCAGGTCTCCTCAAGCCAGCTGGGCGTTCGCAGGGACGGTATCCAGCGCTGGCGAACGCACCGTGCGCCAGGTGTTCCAGGCCATCAGGAACATGCCGCTGAGGAAGATCGCGCCACCGACGAAGCGCACGACGAAGCCTGGATGGCTGGCCACCAGGGTTTCGACGAACGAGTAGGTGAGCGTGCCGTCGCTGTTGACAGCGCGCCACATCAGGCCCTGGGCGATGCCGTTGACCCACATCGAAGCGATGTAGAGCACGGTGCCGATGGTGGCCAGCCAGAAGTGCGCGTTGATCAGCCCGATGCTGTACATGCGTTCTTTGCCGAAGACCTTGGGGATGGTGTGGTACAGGGCGCCGATGGAAATCATCGCTACCCAGCCCAGGGCGCCGGCATGCACGTGGCCGATGGTCCAGTCGGTATAGTGGGACAAGGCGTTGACAGTCTTGATGGCCATCATCGGGCCTTCGAAGGTGGACATGCCGTAGAAGGCCAGGGAGACCACCAGGAAGCGCAGAATGGGGTCGCTGCGCAGTTTGTGCCAGGCGCCGGACAGGGTCATCATGCCGTTGATCATGCCGCCCCAGCTTGGGGCCAGCAGCACCAGCGACATCACCATGCCCAGCGATTGAGCCCAATCAGGCAGGGCGGTGTAGTGCAGGTGGTGAGGGCCTGCCCAGATGTACAGGGTGATCAGCGCCCAGAAGTGCACGATCGACAGGCGATAGGAGTACACCGGGCGTTCGGCTTGTTTGGGCACGTAGTAGTACATCATGCCCAGGAAGCCTGCAGTCAGGAAGAAGCCCACGGCGTTGTGGCCGTACCACCACTGCACCATGGCATCGGTGGCCCCGGCGTAGACCGAGTAGGACTTGGTCAGGCTGACAGGCAGCTCCAGGTTGTTGACGATGTGCAGCATCGCCACGGTCAGGATGAAACCGCCGAAGAACCAGTTGCCCACATAGATGTGCTTGGTGTTGCGTTTCATCAGGGTGCCGAAGAACACCACGGCATACGCCACCCACACGATGGTGATCAGGATATCGATCGGCCATTCCAGTTCGGCGTATTCCTTGGAGCTGGTGTAACCCAGCGGCAGGCTGATGGCAGCCAGCAGAATCACCAGTTGCCAGCCCCAGAAGGTGAACGCGGCCAGGCGTGGCGCGAACAGGGTGGTCTGGCAGGTGCGTTGCACCGAATAATAGGAGGTGGCGAACAGCGCACAGCCGCCAAACGCGAAAATCACCGCATTGGTATGCAGTGGGCGCAGGCGGCCGAAGCTGGTCCAGGGGAGATCGAGGTTCAGGAAAGGCCAGGCAAGCTGGGCGGCGATGAAGACGCCGAGCCCCATCCCGACGATTCCCCACACCACCGTCATGATGGCGAATTGGCGGACCACCTTGTAGTTATAGGCGGTACTGCTGGTTGTGTTCATGTATGGGTTCCCATCCACGGTTATTGGCAGGCTATAGAGCGAGGCAAGCATGAGTAATGGGCAAAATGCCTGCATTGACGGGGATCAATGGGCCAAGGTCGGAAATGTCCCAGGCTTGCGCTGCACACCTGAACACGGGGTGTACGGTGAGCCGTATCGGACCTGCCTGATCCTGGCCCATGGCGCCGGAGCGCCGATGGACAGCGGGTTCATGGAGCAAATGGCGCAAAGGCTTGCAGCCCGTGGCGTAGCCGTGGTGCGCTTCGAGTTCCCGTACATGGCCCAGCGTCGGCAAGGCGGCAGTAAAAGACCACCCAATCCGCAGCCTGCCTTGCTGCAGTGCTGGCGTGAGGTGTATCAACAGGTGCGACCCTTGGTCGCGGGCAAGTTGGCGATCGGTGGCAAGTCGATGGGCGGGCGCATGGCCAGCCTGGTGGCCGACGAGCTGGGAGCCGATGCACTGGTGTGCTTGGGCTATCCGTTCTATGCAGCAGGCAAGCCGGAAAAGCCACGGGTCGAACACCTGGCAGGGTTGCAGACCCCGACCTTGGTCGTACAGGGTGAGCGTGATGCCTTGGGCAATCGGGAGGCGGTCGAGCGGTACACCTTGTCACCTGCGATCGAGGTGCAGTGGCTGGCGACGGGCGATCATGACCTAAAGCCCCTGAAGGCTTCCGGGTTCAGTCATGAACAGCACCTGCAGGCAGCGGCCGACAAGGTGGCGCGCTTTCTGAATGGGCAATGACGATGCGCGGTGAGCGGGCCCGCGTTCATCAAGGGTGGCGGCCGAGTAAAGGTACTCGGCCTGCGGCAGGCTTAGTCGCGGTACTCGCAGAGGTAGGCCGTTTCGACCTTGACTTGCAGCTGGAACTTACTGTCGGCCGGCACGTTGAACTGGGTACCAGCAGCGAAGGTTTCCCAGGCGTCGCTGCCTGGCAGCTTCACGATCAGCGCGCCCGAGACCACGTGCATGATTTCACGCTTGGCCGTGCCGAACTCGTATTCACCAGGGGCCATCACACCGACGGTGGCCGGGCCTTCTTCGCCAGTGAAAGCGATCGACTTGACGGTGCCGTTGAAGTACTCGTTGACCTTGAACATGGGCGACTCCAGTAACAGAAGAGGGCAAAAAGGCTGGCCAGTATGCCCAAGGCCACTGGCGCCGTCATCCGCTTTGAAAGGCGCCGCCCGTCAACCGTTAGGCAGGCTCAACGGCAGCAGGCGCGCAGTGTTGCGCGCGTCTTCCAAGGCCCGGTGCTGCTGGCCGCAAAAGTGCATGCCGGCCATGTGCAGGGCACTGTTGAGCCCGGTGGGACGCTGCAGGTGACGGGCCTTGGCAAAACGCTGCTTGAGGTTGATGTGCGGCAGAGCCCGCAGCGCGCTGTCCAGGCCATGTTGCCGCCATTCCTGGAGCAATTGCACACGGTCGTAGTCGCCCCAGCTCACCCAGGCCTGCAACTGCGCATGATGGTGCGCCAGCCACCGTTCGAAACTGGGCCACACCTCGGTAAAAGGGGCGGCCGAGTCCACGTTCGCCTGGCTGATGTGGGTCAGCTCGCGGCAGAACGGCGTCAGCTGAGGCCGCCTGCGTGGCCGCACGAAACGCTGAAAATGGTCGACCTCGCGGCCTTCGCCAGTCACCAGGCTCGCGCCGATTTCAATCACTTCCATGTCTGCGACCGGCCATCCGCCGTCGTCTGTCGTCGCTTCCAGGTCGATCACCAACCAATGGCCCATGTCAGGCTCCCTTCCAAATCTTGCTTGAGCGTAGCCAAAGTCCTGCCACTCGACACCCCTGGCATTTTGCCGCCTGCTTTGGCATAAAGAGCGCGGCCCGGCGGTTGTGCCGGGTCCGGAAAGCGCCTAGCGTAAGCGGATTCCGTTCTTGCATGTGATGAGTGTTCGTTTTGACCCTAGCGCCCGGCCTCAAGGTCCTGTCCGCACTGTTTATTTCTGCCGCCTGCTGGCTGGCGCCGTCGGCACGGGCCGTGGAGCGGGTGGAGGTCAGGGTTGGGGCTGCTCATTTTCCGCCGTACACCGTGCGTCCCGAGCAAGGTGCGGGCACTGGCCTGCTGGCGCAGTTGATCGACGCGCTGAACCTGTCGCAACCCCGTTATCGCTTTGTGCTGGTGCCCACCTCGGTGCAACGACGCTTTGGCGACCTGCTGCAAGGCCGCACCGACATGGCGGTGTTCGAGAACCCGCAATGGGGTTGGGCGCAGGTGCCGCACGAGGCGGTGGACATGGGCCTTGAAGATGCCGAAGTGTTCGTGGGGCGTACCAGCAGCCTGGCCGACCCGCACTATGTGGATGACCTGCAGGGCAAGCGCCTGGCCATGTTCAACGGCTACCACTATGCCTTTGCAGGGTTCAATCCCGACCCCAGCTACCTGCGCAAAGCCTTCAACGCTACCTTGACCTACTCCCACGACAGCAACCTGCTGATGGTGCAGGCCGGTCGCGCCGACATCGCGCTGGTGACGCGCTCGTACCTCACCGACTTTCTGGCCCGTAACCCCTCCAGTCAGGGCCGGCTGGCGGCATCGGGGCGTATCGATCAGGTCTACCACCACTATGCCGTGCTGCGTGCAGGTGGGCCGTTGTCAGCCACTGCTTTCACCGGGTTGCTGCAGGCGCTGCGCGAGAAGGGCGAGCTGGCGCGCATTTTCGAACCCTATGGCATCACGGTCACTGCCGGGCGCCCGTAGCCCCGTCAACGGCAGCGGCTAAATCCGGGGGAGCTGGCATCGTCTTGCAGAGTGAGCCTTCCTTTCACGTCACCGAGTATCGCCCATGCCCTCAGATGCCGCCTTGCAGACAACCCACACGCCACGCTGGCGCAGCCTGAGCGCCGAGCAGCGCGACGGTTTGCTGTGCCTGTCGCTCGAAGCTCGACCCTTGATCACCTTGCGTGTGCACACCCACGGCACTCCAGTGGTGCAGGTGGAATACGTCTGCTCGCAGCGGCCCTACCAGGCGCTGTGGGCGGCGTGCTACTGGCTGTTGTCCCAGGACGCCACCTGCCAGACGTTGACCTGGCAGCTGCATGAAGTGCCCGCCCAGGCGTTGGCTTCTGGCTTGTTGGTGAGCAGCGAGCAACCGGGGCAGTACTTGTGCGAGCGGGCTTTATTCTGGCAGTTGCCTCAGCCGTGGCTGGGTGATGTGCAGGCCGCGGTGTACCCGCAACAGATGCGCATCACCGCTGGTAAACGACACCCGCTGCGAGCACCCAAGCCACGAGGCGAAGTGTACCGGCGCTTCGATACGCGGCTGGGCAGCTGGGTATCGCTGCGCACCCTGGACATCGAGCACGACCTTGAGCGCTTCAACCGCTGGCAGAACGAGCCGCGGGTAGAGGCGTTCTGGCAGGAAGGGGGTAGCCTGGCGCAGCACCGCGAGTACCTGGCCAAGCTCGAAGCGGACCCCCATACCCTCACGCTGATCGGCTGCTTCGATGATCAGCCGTTTGCCTACTTCGAGGCCTATTGGGCCAAGGAAGACCGCATCGCCCCGTTCTACCAGGCCGACGATTATGACCGTGGCATCCACATGCTGGTGGGCGAACAGCAGCACCGCGGCCCGCATAAGGTCGCCAGTTGGCTCTGCGCGCTGGTGCACTACCTGTTCCTGGACGACCCGCGCACCCAGCGCGTTGTCGCCGAGCCGCGTGCCGACAATGCGCGGATGATCGGCTACATGCAGGACCAGTGCTTTCACTGTGACAAGGAATTCGACTTCCCGCACAAGCGGGCTGCGCTGATGATTCTGGGGCGGGAGCGGTTTTTTGATCGTTGTGCTTTGATTTGAGTATGGTACTGAAGGCGGTCAAACGACTACCTGGTCTCGCACTTGAAACCAGTGATTTTGCGGATGCGCCCCGGCAAGGCCGCTCCCTGGCATTTAGCTATAATGCTCACATCTCTGGGGCTGCTGCGCAGCCCATCGCGGCACTAGGCCGCTCCTGTGATCGTGGTATGGCCGAAGTAGCGCGATTGCGGGAGCAACTGCCTTTGACCGCATCTGAGGGGCGCAGCTCACCCCCGTGTGGGAGCGGCCTAGCCGGAGCGAGTCATCCAATCACCTTCCCGCCGTTCCTACCGCGTCATCTTCCTGCAATGCACCATCGCATCGCGAATCATGAAGTTGACCAGGGTAGGGGAGACGCCCAGCTCCTTGGCGATGTCTTTCTGCGGTACCCCATGTAGGCGGTACATTTCGAACGCATAACGCGTGCGTGGCGGCAGCTCGTTCAGCGCGCGGGCGATGTCGTCCAGGGCCGCAAGGTTGATGTGGGTGGCTTCGGGCGAGGCGTTCTGCAGGACGACGTTCAGCCCTTCTTCCTCGCTGCCGGCGTATTTCAACTCCATCGCCTGCTTGCGGTAATGGTCGATGGCCAGATTGCGCACGATCTGGAACAGATAGCTCAGCTGCGCCTTGAACGAAGAGGTGATCTGCGGAGCGCTGCCGAGCCTGAAGAAGGCATCCTGCACCACATCTTCGGCCCGCGAGCGGCAGCCGGTGATGCGAGCGGCAATCTTGAGCAAGATGCTGCGGTTTTCTACGAAAGCTTGGAGCAGTGGTGAATCGCACTTACTTGTGGACAGTTGTTCCGCCATGGAAATCACCTGGATGCAAAGGGTAAAGAGCGCGTTGGGGTGTAGGACGCGTCCTAGGACGAGCGACAAGCTATTCAGAATGATAATGATTGTCAAATACGAAACTAAATTAGTATCTGTATCTTTCAGTTCTAAGTCTCGCCTCGACCCGCTTGCGTACCCGCAGGATGGCGCCACGGCTGTAGGTGCGCCTGGCTAACTCGCCATGGCCGGCTTTTTCCACCTGACCCGCGCTTCGTTAATTTCTGCTCCCCGCCATCCGTTCCCCTCTGTACATCCCCGGCCGCTGATGCTGTCCGCCCCTGCAGGTGGCCACACCGGCCCGCCCAACCCGACACCGGCAGGAACACCCATGACGCATGCCTTCGAACTCCCGACTTCGCTGGTCCAGGCCCTGATGCAACGCGCCGTACAGAGCCCGGACAAGATCGCCTTGCGCTTTCTGGCCGATGCGCCCGGCGAACAGGCCGTGCTCACCTACCAGGCGCTTGACCAGCGCGCCCGCGCCATCGCCGCCGCGCTGCAGGCGCGGGCTACATTCGGGGACCGTGCCGTGCTGTTGTTTCCCAGCGGCCCGGACTACGTGGCGGCGTTCTTCGGCTGCCTGTATGCCGGCGTCATCGCGGTGCCGGCCTACCCTCCGGAGTCCGCGCGTCAGCACCATCAGGAGCGCCTGCTTTCGATCATCGACGACGCCGAGCCGCGCCTGCTGCTGACCATCGCGCGATTGCAAGAAAGCCTTCAGGGCCTGGAGGCGCTGCAAGCCGCGCAGGCCCCGGAGCTGCTGGCCGTTGACCGGCTCGATCCCGCACGGGCGGCGGATTGGCGCGAGCCTGCATTGCAACCCCATGACATCGCGTTCCTGCAGTACACGTCCGGCTCCACGGCCCTGCCAAAAGGAGTGCAGGTCAGCCACGGCAACCTGGTGGCGAACGAACAGCTGATCCGCCACGGCTTCGGTATCGACCTGAACCCTGACGACGTGATCGTCAGCTGGCTCCCGCTCTACCACGACATGGGCCTGATCGGCGGCCTGCTGCAGCCGATCTTCAGCGGCGTGCCCTGCGTGCTGATGTCGCCGGGTTATTTCCTGGCGCGGCCGCTGCGTTGGTTGCAGGCCATCAGTGAGTACGGCGGCACCATCAGCGGCGGCCCTGACTTTGCGTACCGCCTGTGCAGCGAGCGGATCAGCAAGGCTTCACTGGCCGGGCTCGACCTGAGCCGCTGGCGGGTGGCGTACTCGGGCTCCGAGCCGATTCGCCAGGACAGCCTGGCCACTTTCGCCGACACCTTCCAGGCCTGCGGCTTCAAGCCACACAGCTTCTTCGCCAGCTACGGGCTGGCTGAGGCGACGCTGTTCGTCAGCGGCAGCCGCCGCGGTGAGGGCATCGGCGCCTTGGCGCTCGATGCCCAGGCTTTTGCCGAAAACCGCGCCGAGCCGGGCGAGGGCAGCGTGGTGATGAGCTGCGGCTGGCTACAGCCAGGCCATGCGGTACGCATCGTCGAACCCGGGCAGTGCCAGGTGCTGGCGGACAACCAGGTGGGGGAAATCTGGGCCGCCGGGCCAAGCATCGCCCACGGGTACTGGCGCAACGCCCAGGCCAGCGCCCAGACGTTCGTCGAGGCGGATGGCCAGCGCTGGCTGCGCACAGGCGACCTGGGTTTCATGCGCGGCGGCGAGGTGTTCGTCACCGGTCGCCTGAAAGACATGCTCATCGTGCGCGGGCAGAACCTCTACCCGCAGGACCTGGAAAAGACCCTTGAGCGTGAGGTGCCTGCGCTGCGCAAGGGCAGGGTGGCCGTATTCGCCGTCGAGCACGAGGGTGAGCAAGCCATTGGCGTGGCGGTGGAGATCAGCCGCAACGTGCAGAAGACGACAGCCCCCGAGGCTCTGATCAAAACGCTTCGTCACGTCGTCGCCGATGCCTGCCGCCAGGCCCCGGCCGTGGTCCTGTTGCTCAACCCGGGTGCCTTGCCCAAGACCTCCAGCGGCAAACTCCAGCGCTCGGCCTGCCGCCTGCGCATGGACGATGGCACCCTCGATTGCTACGCGCGCTTTCCCCAACCCGCTTTGCCGGCCACCCAGGCCGTGACCGGCGACGGGTTGCAGGCGCAAATCGCCCGTCTTTGGTGCGACATTCTCAAGGTCGAGGCGGTGGCGGCGGACGACCATTTCATGCTGTTGGGCGGCAACTCCATTGCTGCCACCCAGGTCACGGCAGCGCTGGCCGACGCCTTGGGCATCGAGCTGAGCCTGCGCACCCTTTTCGAGGCCCCGGTGCTGGCCGACTATACCCAGGCGGTTGTCACAAGCCTTGCCCAAGGCAAGCAAACAGAGGCCATCGCGCTGTTGTCCCGCGACAGGCCACTGCCCCAGTCGCTGGCGCAGAACCGCCTGTGGCTGCTCTGGCAGCTGCAGCCGCAGTCGGCTGCCTACAACATCCCTGCTGGCCTGCAACTGCGCGGGGCCCTGGATGAACCTGCTCTGGAAGCCGCCCTGCAGGCGCTGGTGGCCCGCCACGAAGCCTTGCGCACGGTGTTCAGCGAAGTCGACGGCCAGGCAGTGCAACGCATCCTGGCTCACCTGCCGGTGAACCTTCAGCGGCTCGACCTGCAGGGGCAAGCGCCTGAGCAGGTCGACAGCCAGCGAGAGGCCGAGGCGTGCCTGCCATTCGATCTGCAGGAGGGTCCGCTGCTGCGCCTGACGCTGGTCCATCTGGACGAGGAGCATCACCAGCTTTGGGTCACCCTGCACCACATTGCCGCCGACGGCTGGTCGCTCACCCTGCTCATGGACGAGCTGGCGCGCCTCTATGCGGCGTATTGCCAGGGTCTTGAACCCAAGCTGGCTCCGCTCGGGCTGGGTTACGCCGACTACGGCAACTGGCAGCGCACGTGGTTGGCAGAGGGTGCAGCCCAGCGTCAGCTTGCCTACTGGCGCGATCAGCTGGGCGATGCAGCGCCGGTCCTGGACCTGTGCACCGACCATCCCCGCGCCAGCGACCGTGGCAACCACGCCGCACGCCTGAACGTGAAGGTGCCCGCGCACCTGTCCCAGGCCCTCAAGGCCCTGGCACATCAACACCACTGCAGCCTGTTCATGGTGCTGCTGGCGGGCTGGCAGGCGCTGCTGCACCGCTATACCGGCCAGGCCGACATCCGCGTCGGTGTGCCCAATGCCAACCGCTCGCGTCTGCAAAGCCAAGGGCTGGTCGGTTTCTTCATCAATACCCAGGTGCTGCGCGCTCAGGTCCATGGCCGGCTGCCGTTCGCCGAATTGCTCGGCCAGGTGCGCCAAGCCACCCTGGAGGCACAGGCCAACCAGGACCTGCCGTTCGAGCAGTTGGTCGAGGCGTTGCCCCAGGCCCGGGAGCAAGGCCTGTTCCAGGTCATGTTCAACCACCAGCAGCGCGACCTGTCGGCGTTGCGGCGCCTGCCAGGCCTGCTGGCCGAAGAACTGCCCTGGCACAGCCGGGAAGCCAAATTCGACCTGCAACTGCACAGCGAAGAAGACCATCAGGGCCGTGTGCGCCTGGCATTCGACTACGCCAGCGCGCTGTTCGAGCAGGACACGGTGGCGCGGCTTGCCCAGCAGCTGTTGAGCCTGTTCGAGCACGTCTGCGAAACGCCGCAACTGCCCATCGGCGAGGTACCTTTGCTGGATGAGGCGAGCCGTGCACGGTTGCTGGGCTGGGGGCAAGCGCCGGCTGCACAGCCGCCACAGCTGCTGGTCGAACAGCTCAACGAGCAGGCTCGCCTGCACCCGCAGCGCACCGCACTGGTGTGGGAGGGCGGCAGCCTCGGCTACGCCGAACTGCATCAGCAGGCCAATCGCCTGGCCCATTACCTGCGCGACAAGGGCATTGGCCCCGATACCTGCGTGGCCATCGCCATCGAGCGCTCGCCCCAGCTGCTGGTAGGCCTGCTGGCCATCCTCAAGGCCGGCGGCGCCTATGTGCCCCTGGACGTGGAGTACCCGGCCGAGCGTCTGGCCTACATGCTGGCCGACTGCGACGCCGGCCTGCTGCTCACCCACAGCAGCCAATTGGCTACTTTGCCGCACGTGCAGGGTGTTGGCGTGATCGCGCTGGACCAACTGCACCTGGACAACTGGCCGAGCCAACCGCCCCGGCTGCACCTGGACGCCGACAACCTGGCCTACGTGATCTATACCTCTGGCTCTACCGGCCAGCCCAAGGGCGTGGGCAACACCCATGGGGCGCTCGCCGAGCGGCTGCAGTGGATGCAGGCGACCTACGCACTGGGCGCGGACGACGTGCTGATGCAGAAGGCACCGATCAGTTTCGATGTTTCGGTGTGGGAATGTTTCTGGCCGCTGATCATCGGCTGCAAGCTGCTGCTTGCCGGTGCCGGTGAGCACCGCGACCCGCAGCGCATCGCAGCGCTGGTGCAGGCCCATGGCGTGACGACCCTGCATTTCGTGCCGCCTTTGTTGCAGGTGTTCGTGCAGGAGCCCCTGGCCGCAGGCTGCAGCAGCCTGCGCCGCCTGTTCTCTGGCGGCGAGGCGTTGCCGGCCGCCCTGCGGGATCGGGTGTTGCAGGTGCTGCCACAGGTGCAGCTGCACAACCGTTACGGCCCGACCGAAACCGCCATCAACGTCACCCACTGGCATTGCACCGCCAGCGACGGTGGGCATTCGCCCATGGGGCGCCCCCTGAGCAATGTGCTGTGCCAGGTGCTGGACGATGAGCTGCACTTGAGCGTACCTGGCGTACCCGGCGAGCTGTACTTGGGTGGCACGGGCCTGGCCCGTGGCTACCTGGGCCGCCCTGGCCTGACGGCCGAGCGCTTCGTGCCCCAGCCCGACGGCAACGGCCAGCGCCTGTACCGAAGCGGCGACCGAGTGCGCTGGTTGGTGCAGTACCCGGCGCTCGAGTACCTGGGGCGCCTGGACCACCAGGTGAAAGTCCGCGGCTTCCGTGTGGAGCCCGAAGAAGTGCAGGCCTGCCTGCTGGCCCAGGCCGGCGTCGAGCAGGCGGTGGTGCAGGTTCGCCAGGACACCGTAGGTGCACAACTGGTGGGTTACTACAGTGGCACCGCCGAATCGAGCGCCCTGCTCGCGGCACTCGCCGGGCAGCTTCCGGCCTACATGGTGCCGGCACAGCTCATGTGGCTGGCGCAGATGCCGCTCGGCCCGAATGGCAAGGTCGATCGCAAGGCATTACCGGCGCCTGTGTGGCAGCAACGTGAACACATCGAGCCGCACAGCCCCTTGCAACGACAGGTCGCGGCCATCTGGTGCGAAGTGCTGGGCCTGCCCCAGGTCGGCTTGCAGGACGATTTCTTCGCCTTGGGCGGGCACTCCTTGTTGGCGACGCAAATCGTCTCGCGCACGCGCCAGGCCTGCGACGTCGAACTACCGTTGAAGGCCTTGTTCGACGCCAGCGAGCTGGGCGCTTTCTGTACCGAAGTTGCGCGCATCCAGGCAAGCGGTGAACGCAATGCGCAAGGTGACATCCCGCGCGTGGATCGCCGTCAGGCGGTGCCGCTTTCCTATTCGCAACAGCGCATGTGGTTCCTCTGGCAAATGGAGCCCAACAGCCCGGCCTACAACGTCGGTGGCATGGCGCGCCTGCGAGGCACCTTGCATGTGGATGCCTTCGAGCGGGCGTTGCACGCGCTAATCGTGCGTCACGAAACCCTGCGCACCACCTTCCCCAGCATCGAGGGCGTGCCTTACCAGTGCGTGACCGACGACAGCAACCTGCAGCTGGCTTGGCACGATTTCAGCGCACTGCCCGACGCTGCTCGCCAGCACAGCCTGCAACAGTTGGCCGACCAGCAGGCACACCAAGCCTTCGACCTGGAAAGTGGCCCCCTGCTGCGTGCCTGCCTGGCCAAGCTGCAAGAGCGCGAACACGTCTTCGTGCTCACCTTGCATCACATCGTCACCGAAGGCTGGGCCATGGACATTTTTGCCCGCGAACTGAGCGAGCTGTACGAAGCCTTCGTCGACGACCGTGAGTCGCCGCTGGCACCTTTGCCCGTCCAGTACCTGGACTACAGCGTATGGCAACGGCAATGGCTGGACAGCGGTGAGGGCGCTCGCCAGCTGGCCTACTGGAAACAGCGCCTCGGCCAGGAGCACCCGGTACTGGCGCTGCCCACCGACCGTCCTCGGCCTGCCGTGCAAAGCCATAAGGGCGAGCTCTACAGGTTCGAGCTTGACCCTGCGCTGGTTCAGCGCGTGCACGCCTTCAACAGCCAGCGTGGCCTGACCTTGTTCATGACCATGACCGCTACCCTGGCCGTGCTGCTGCATCGCTACAGCGGCCAGCGCGACCTGCGCATCGGCGCCCCGGTGGCCAACCGCATCCGCCCCGAGAGCGAAGGGCTGATCGGTGCTTTCCTCAATACCCAGGTGCTGCGCTGCGAGCTGGACGGCCAGATGACCGGTGCCCAGGTGCTCGAGCAGGTGCGCCAGGCAGCCATCGAGGGGCAGTCCCACCAAGACCTGCCGTTCGAACAACTGGTCGAAGCCTTGCACCCACCGCGCAGCAGCGCCTACAACCCGCTGTTCCAGGTGATGTGCAACGTGCAGCGCTGGGCCTTCCAGCAAAGCCGTACGCTGGCCGGCATGCAGGTGGACTACCTGGTCAACGACGCAGCCGCCACCAAGTTCGACCTCTACCTGGAGGTCACGGACCTCGATGGCCGCCTGGGCTGCTGCCTGACCTACAGCCAGGACCTGTTCGACGCACCACGCATCGCGCGCATGGCCGCGCACTGGCAGCAGTTACTGGTCGGTCTGCTGGATCAGCCCCAGCAACGCCTGTGCGAGCTGCCGATGCTCAGCAGTGCCGAACAGCAGGGGCTGGTTGCGCAGCTGCGTGGTGAGCCGAGCAGTGCGGCGCGGCATACGCTGCATGGGCTGTTCGCGGCCCAGGCGACCCAAGACCCACACGCACGGGCCCTGACGTTCGCCGGCCAGCACCTGAGCTACGCCGAGCTCGATCAGCAGGCCAACCGCCTGGCCCGTGCCTTGCGCGAGCGCGGTGTCGGCCCGCAGGTGCGGGTGGGCGTGGCGCTCGAACGTTCGCTGGACATGGTCGTCGGCCTGCTGGCTGTACTCAAGGCCGGCGGCGCCTACGTGCCGCTCGACCCGGAGTACCCGCTGGACCGCTTGCGCTACATGATCGAGGACAGCCAGGTCGGCGTGCTACTCAGTCAACGCCGCTTGCTGCAGGACCTCGGGCCGCTGCCGGAGCACCTGGCCTGCTGGAGCCTTGAAGACGATCAGCCGACGCTGGGTGCCTACAGCAAGGCGCCGCTGGACAATGTGAGCCTGGCGCAGCACCCGGCTTATCTGATCTACACCTCCGGCTCCACCGGCAAACCCAAGGGTGTGGTGGTCAGCCATGGCGAGTTCGCCATGCACTGCCAGGCGGTGATCGAGGCGTTCGGCATGCGCAGCGACGATTGCGAGCTGCATTTCTATTCCATCAATTTCGACGCGGCCAGCGAACGGCTATGGGTGCCGCTGCTGTGTGGCGCACGCGTGGTCATCCGTGCCCAAGGGCAATGGGGCGCCGACGAGATCTGCCAGCTGGTGCGAGAGCAGCACGTCAGCGTGCTGGGCTTCACGCCCAGCTACGGCAGTCAGTTGGCCCAGCATCTGGCCCTACAGGGCGAGTGCCTGCCGGTGCGCCTGGTGATCACCGGGGGCGAGGCATTGACCGGCGAGCACCTGCAGCGTATCCGCCAGGCTTTCATCCCTGATCAGCTGTTCAACGCCTATGGCCCCACCGAAACCGTGGTCATGCCGCTGGCCGCCCTGGCCCCGCAAACGCTGGCGGCCGACCTGGGCAGCGTGCCCATCGGGCGGGTGATCGGTCAACGCACGGCCTACATCCTCGATGACGACCTGGCCCTGTTGCCCCAGGGTGGCATCGGTGAGCTGTATGTGGGCGGCGCTGGCCTGGCCCAGGGCTACCACGACCGCCCCGGCCTCACCGCCGAACGCTTCGTCGCCGACCCCTTCAGCCACACAGGCGGGCGCCTGTACCGCACAGGCGACCTGGTGCGCCTGGGCCAGGATGGCCTGGTGGAGTACATCGGGCGCGCCGACCAGCAGGTGAAGATCCGCGGCTTCCGTATCGAGCTGGGTGAGATAGAGAGCCGTTTGCAGGCCCATGCCGATGTGGATGAAGCGGTGGTCATCGCCGTGGACATGCAGGGCGTACGGCAACTGGTCGGCTACCTTGTAAGCCCGTACGCAGCTGCCGACACCCATGCCCAGCAACAGCTGCGCGAGGCCGTCAAGGCCCATGCCCATCAGCATCTGCCGGACTACATGGTGCCGGCGCACCTGGTGCTGCTCGAGTCTCTGCCACTGATGGGCAACGGTAAGCTGGACCGCCGCGCTTTGCCGCTGCCCGACCTCGACCAGGCTCGCCAGCAGTACCAGGCGCCGGCCAATGAGGTGCAAGCGCAATTGGCGCAGGTCTGGGGCGAGGTGCTCAACGTCGATCAGGTCGGCGTTCAGGACAATTTCTTCGAGCTGGGCGGTGACTCGATCCTGTCGATCCAGGTGGTCAGCCGCGCGCGCCAGGCCGGCCTGCAATTTACCCCGCGCGACCTGTTCCAGCACCAGACCATCCAGGCCCTGGCGGCCATCGTGCAGCCGGTGCAGGCCACCGACAGCATCGAGCAAGGCCTGCGCCAAGGCATCGCCCAGCTGACCCCGATCCAGCACTGGTTCTTCGACAGCGCCTTGGCGCAGCCGCAGCACTGGAACCAGGCCGTGCTGTTGCAATGCCGCACGCCGCTGGACGAGACCCGGCTGCAAACCGCGCTGGCCGCCCTGGTCGAGCACCACGACAGCTTGCGCCTGCGTTTCAGCGATGCGGCTGGCCGTTGGCAGGGCGAGTACGCCCAGCCTGATGATCAACAGCTGCTGTGGTCGGCCACGGTCGCCGACCTGGACGATTGCCAGGCGCTGTACACCGACCTGCAACGCAGCCTCGACCTGCAGCGCGGTCCTTTGCTCCGTGGCTTGCTGGTGAGGGACGGGGAGGGTGAGCAACGCCTGGCATTGGCCATCCATCACCTGGCGGTCGACGGCGTTTCCTGGCGCATCCTGCTCGAAGACCTGCAGGCGCTGTACCGAGGCCAGGCCCTGCCGGCCAAGACCCATGCCCCAGGTGATTGGGCGGCGCGGCTGGCCGCCTATGCCAGCAGCGATTCGCTGCGTGATGAGCTGGGCAGGTGGCAGGCGCAAGTGGGCGAGGTACGCCATGAGCTGCCCTGCGATCATCCACAAGGCGGCAACTTGCAGCGTCATGCCCGTACCGTGACCATCAGCCTGGATGCGCAGCAGACCCGCCAGTTGCTGCAGCAGGCGCCTGCGGCCTACCACACCCAGGTCAATGACCTGCTACTGACGGCACTTGCCCGCACCCTGTGCCAGTGGACGGGTCAGCCACAGGCGCTGGTGCAGTTGGAAGGCCATGGCCGCGACGGGTTGTTCGAGGACATGGACCTGACCCGCAGCGTCGGCTGGTTCACCAATGCCTACCCGTTGAGCCTGTCGCCCCTGGCAGGGGATGATGACCAAGCTCTGGCGGCGTCCATCAAGCACATCAAGGAGCAGTTGCGCCAAGTGCCGCATAAGGGCCTTGGTTACGGTGTGCTGCGCTACCTGGCGGACCCGGCAACGCGCGAGCACATGGCGGCCCTGGCGCAAGCGCGCATCACCTTCAACTACCTTGGGCAGTTCGACCAGCAGTTCGACGACGGCGCGCTGTTCACGCCGGTGGACGCGCCGGTGGGCCTGGCCCATGACCCGGATGCGCCGCTGCCCAACTGGCTGAGTGTCGATGGCCAGGTCTACGGCGGTGCGTTGCAACTGCGCTGGACATTCAGCAGTGAACGCTATGAACCGCACACCATCGCCACACTGGCAAACGCCTATCGCCAAGAACTGATAACGCTGATCGACCATTGCCTGGCAGACGGGCAGGGCAGCTACACCCCCTCGGACTTCCCCCTGGCGCACCTTACCCAGGCGCAGATCGACGCGCTGCCCGTGCCAGCCAACCTGATCGAGGACGTCTACCCGCTGACCCCCATGCAGGAAGGCATGCTGCTGCACACCCTGCTCGAACCCGGCACCGGCCTGTACTACATGCAGGATCGCTACCGCATCAACAGCGCACTCGACCCCCAGCGCTTCGCCCAGGCCTGGCAACAGGTGGTGGCGCGGCACGAAGCCTTGCGCGCCTCGTTCAGCTGGAACAGCGGCGAGGCCATGCTGCAGATCATCCACAAGCCTGGGCAACTGGCCATGGATTACCAGGACTGGCGCGATCTGGACGCCGCCGACCAGGAGGCTCGCTTGCAAGCCCTGCACAAGCAGGAGCGCGAAGCCGGCTTCGACGTGTTGCATACGCCGCCGTTCCACCTGCGCCTGGTGCGTGTGGCCGATGCGCGCTACTGGTTCATGATGAGCAACCACCACATCCTCATCGATGCCTGGTGCCGCTCGCTGCTGATGAACGACTTCTTCGAAATCTACCAGGCGCTGGGCGAGGGCCGGCAGGCGCAACTACCGGTGCCGCCGCGCTACCGCGACTACATCGGCTGGCTGCAGCGCCAGGGGCTGGACGACGCGCGCGCCTGGTGGCAAGCCAACCTGGCCGGCTTCGAGCGCGCCACGGCACTGCCAAGCGACCGCCCGCTGCGCCATGAGCATGCGGGCAGCGGCATGATCGTCGGCGATTGCTACACACGCCTGGCGGTCAGTGAGGGCGCTCGCCTGCGCGAGCTGGCCCAGGCCCACCAGTTGACCGTCAACACCTTCGCCCAGGCAGCCTGGGCCCTGGTGCTGGCGCGCTACAGCGGCGAGCGCGACGTGGCCTTCGGCGTGACCGTGGCGGGTCGGCCGGTGAGCATGCCGCAGATGCAGCGCACCGTCGGCCTGTTCATCAACAGCGTGGTGCTGCGCGTACAGCTGCCAGCGGCCGGCCAGGGGTGCAGTGTGCGCCAGTGGTTGCAGGGGTTGCTGGAGCGCAACATGGAACTGCGCGAGTACGAATACCTGCCACTGGTGGACATTCAGGCATGCAGCGAACTGCCCAAGGGCCAGCCCTTGTTCGACAGCCTGTTCGTGTTCGAGAACGCCCCGGTGGAAACCGCCGTGCTCGACCACGCCCAGCACCTGGATGCCACCTCCGACTCAGGCCGCACCCACACCAATTTCCCGCTCACCGCGGTCTGTTACCCAAGTGATGACCTGGGTCTGCACCTCTCGTTCGACCAGCGCTACTTCGACTACCCAACGGTCGAGCGCTTGCTGGCCGAATTCAAACGCCTGCTCCTGGCGCTGGTCCAGGGCTTCGACGGACAAGTGCAAGCGTTGCCGCTGGTGGGCGCCGAGGAACAGCGTTTCTTGCTCCAGACATGCAACAACACCCAGCGGGCCTACCCCCTGGAGCACAGCTATGTCGCGCAGTTCGAGGCGCGCGTGGCCGCCCATCCCCAGCGTACCGTGGCCCGGTGCCTGGACGCCGAGTACGACTATGCCGGCCTGAACCTGGCGGCCAACCGCCTGGGCCATGCGCTGATCGAGGCGGGTGTCCGGGTGGATCAACCGGTGGCCCTGCTGGCCGATCGTGGTTTGCCACTGCTGGGCATGATCGTGGGCAGCTTCAAGGCCGGTGCCGGTTACCTGCCGCTGGACCCAGGCCTGCCTACTGCGCGCCTGCAAAGCATTCTTGAGCTCAGCCGCGCGCCAGTGCTGGTGTGCAGCGCGGCCTGCGCCGAGCAGGGGCAGGCCTTGCTACAAGCCATGGACCCTGCCGTACGGCCCCAGTTGCTGGTGTGGGAAACCGTCCAGACCTGCACCACGGCCAGCCACAACCCTGAGGTCTACAGCGGCCCGGACAACCTCGCCTACGTGATCTACACCTCAGGCTCCACCGGCTTGCCCAAGGGCGTGATGGTGGAACAGCGCGGCATGCTCAACAACCAACTGAGCAAGGTGCCCTACCTGGCGCTGACCGAACACGATGTCATCGCGCAGACGGCATCGCAGAGCTTCGACATTTCGGTATGGCAGTTCCTGGCCGCGCCGCTGTTCGGCGCCCGGGTCGAAATCGTGCCCAACGTCATTGCCCACGATCCCCAGGGCCTGCTCACCCATGTTCAGGCCACCGGCATCACCGTTCTTGAGAGCGTGCCATCGCTGATTCAGGGCATGCTTGCCAACGAACACCAGGCGCTGGACGGCCTGCACTGGATGCTGCCAACCGGCGAAGCCATGCCACCGGAGTTGGCGGCGCAGTGGTTGCAGCGTTACCCACGGATCGGCCTGGTCAACGCCTACGGGCCAGCGGAATGCTCGGATGACGTGGCGTTCTTCCGTGTCGATGCCGCCTCCACCCAGGGCAGCTACTTGCCCATCGGCACCCCGACCGACAATAACCGGCTGTACCTGCTGGGCGATGAACAGCAACTGGTGCCGCTGGGCGCCGTGGGTGAGTTGTGCGTGGCGGGTACGGGCGTGGGGCGAGGCTACGTGGGCGACCCGGCACGCACGGCATTGGCGTTCATTCCCCACCCTTACGGTGCACCCGGCGAGCGTGTGTACCGCACCGGCGACCTGGCCCGCCAGCGACCTGACGGGGTGTTCGAGTACGTGGGCCGTGTCGATCACCAGGTGAAGATTCGCGGTTACCGTATCGAACTGGGTGAAATCGAAGCCCGGCTGCACGAGCAGCCGCAGGTCCGCGATGCAGCGGTGGCCGTGCAGGATGGTGTCAACGGCAAGCATCTGGTGGGTTATCTGGTGCCGCACCACGGGCTAAAGGGCGACGACACCGTGCTCGCTCAGCTCAAGGCAAGCCTGCGCGCCGAGCTGCCCGAGTACATGGTGCCCCTGCATTGGGCCTGGCTCGAAGCCTTGCCTCACAACGCCAACGGCAAGCTCGACCGCAAGGCCCTGCCTGCCGTCGACATCGGCAACCAGCACAGCCAGGCCTATCAGGCACCGCGCAGCGAGCTCGAAGGCCTGCTGGCCGGTATCTGGGCCGAGGTGCTCAAGGCCGACCGGGTTGGCGTACACGACAACTTCTTCGAATTGGGCGGGCACTCGCTACTGGCCACCCAGATCGCCTCGCGGGTGCAGAAGCAACTTCGGCTGAACGTGCCATTGCGGGCGATGTTCGAGTGCAGCACGGTGGCGGAATTGGCCGTGTACGTGGAGGGACTGCAGGGCAGCGCCCTGGATGAAGACAAGGTGGACCGGTTGAGTGACTTGATGGCGGAGTTGGAAGGGTTGTGAGGGGCGGCGGGCGATGGGTAATCGCCCGTTCGTTCAAGGGCTGACGACGCCGGATAATTGGCGGGGCTGAAATCCTTGGGGCTGCTGCGCAGCCCTAAGGACATGAGCTGGCTCGCTCGGGTCGCGGCTCAAGGGGGCCTCGCAAGCTGCCGTCTTCACCTTTCTCAAGCGTGTTCACTGCGCCGGTCCATGAACCCCACCTGCCCGCAAGGTGAGGTTTCAGTAGATCGTGGCATTACGGGCTCACAGTTCCACGGCAACAGCGATTCGTAGTCACCAACTGTCGACGCATGCGTTAGCTGTTCCAGTGCGTGGCGCAGCCAGGCCCCTGCCTGGCAGGCCACCCGTTTGTACCTACATCCAGTGTTGACTGCGTGGCTCACTGTCAGACTCTTCCGATACCTGAATACGGGTTTCGTCGCAGTCGATGACCTGGCTGGCCAGCAAACTGTCGCGCATCACGTTCAGCAGCGGCTGGAAGTGTTCCTGCACTGGATGACTCAACGCGCCAACGTGTGCCTTGGAATATCGATGCCCTGGCGGCCCAGTACCTTGTGGTCACAATGAAGGGGTAGACCATCGATGTACTTTAGTGGTCAGCAGCATGGCCAGTACGCTGAAGCTGGCCAAGCTCTTCTGGATCAATTGAGCTGGCTTATCGACTGTCACTGGTGCGGCTTCGAAGTCACGGCAACCGTAAATCTTACGGATGTGCTTGATCACACAGATCTGCATCGGAACGATTTCGAGCTGTTCCCTGAACTCATCACGGATGGCATGCTTGCGGCACCCAAATCTGTTGCGGTTAGTACGGTTGGCAGCTCTCATGCAGTGGGTGTGTAGTTAATTAGATCGCACAGATGACAAGTGGCTCTCAAGATAAAATGTTTTCCACCGCCGAAATTTCAAGGCAATCGAAGCTTGGACTAAATTTTGGTAAAGGGAATCTTGTGCGAACACTGTGTCTGTGTCGCGGCCGGGAAGGGGCAGGCCATGTGTGTCGATGCCGGCTGCAAACGAGGCCGCGGCCAGCGATTCCAATTGAGCTTCATATTCGATGTGACTAAGCGGTGATGTCGTATCTATGTGTCTCAAGGTCAGGTCCAAAGTCCTCTGATCCCCGTAAGGTCTGGGCGTATACTGAGGAGGCCGCGAACCGTTAATAGGGTGATCTGTAGGAATAGCTTTGCTTCTCTCTCTAGCGTCTTTTACTAATGAATTAAAGTGGTTAGTTATAGCGGTTGCTTCCTGCATAATTTTGGCTTGATCATAAGTTGGTGGTGAGCTGAAGTTAGGAGACACTAGGGCCCTTGAAATTGATTGATGGGTTTTCGCCGCATCGACAAGAGCGCGAATAATAATCCCGTTAGATTTATTTGTTCTCGCAAACCAAAACTTTATATGTCCGGAGCTGTCTGTGTGATTGACCGGATCGCCTGCGCAATACATATAGACATTAATTCCGCTTGCCCCAAAAGGACTCCAGCTATCAGGTGATATGAATCGCATTAGAGAGGGGCTGAAAGCGCGGTATCCATTACCCAGTAAGTAACATTGCGTATGTAGTTCTAAGTTTTCGCCGTTGAAGTTTGTCAGTGTTCGTGATGGTGGTGATGTGTGTCCGTAGGGGGAATGTGCATGAGATTCTGATTGTTGACTGCTCTTTGTTGTAAGTGCTGAACCCTTCCCATCCGTGAATAGCAGGAGTGGATGGCACTGAATGTCAGTGCTTGTCTCTGCCAAAGGTTGATGACCCGCACGGAAGGCGGTGCGTGTGCTTCGGTCTCCTCGCACTGTCATTAGCTTACCGTTCTGGTAAAACATCAACTTAGTGTCAGTACTTAGTATCATTTTAGAAACCCTGTGTGGGCAGATAGATAGGTCACCAGTTTCTCAACACGACTGCCGCACGACAACTGACATAAATACTAGGTGAAGCTGCAATCGGCCCAGCTTGCGCAGCGCTTAATGGCCTCGATAATCGGGCGGGTACAAATCTTCAAGTACCCAATCCAATTTCTCGTTTCTAGGCTCTGTACGAAGTTCTTAGAAACCCGGTCATTGCGCTGCCGTCGAAAGGGTTTTTTTTAGATTCCTCAGCCCTCAACGGAAAGTAATCCTATGATAGCGAAGCGGTGCAAAATCTCGAACGAGGCTTGGGCTCTGGTCTGTGCCGATGAGGGATCGACTACCGCGCCAAGCCGATCCCGCGCTCATGCCCCGTTACCGCTTACCCAAAATCGTCCCTAGCATTTCCGGCCGTGGCGCCCCTTGCTGGCTATGCACCTTGCCTTCCCTGTCCTGATAGAAGATCGCAGGTGTGGCCTGCAGCCCCATCTCCTGCATCAGGGCCATGTTGGCGGCGAGCTTCTGCTGCACGTCGTCTGGCACTTTGTCCAAAGCCTTGAGGGTGCTCGCCCGGCCGGCTTTCTCGTGCTGCTGCAGGGCCTTGGCGGGGTCCTTCGCGGCCAGCAGTGCTGCCGACTTACCTGGGCTGTCCTCACGGATGATACCGACCATGATGTGGCGCAGCTGCACCTTACCCGATTCCACCCATGGCCGGGCCTGCTCCCAGAACATGTTGCAATACGGGCAGTTGGGGTCGCTGAACAGGTAGACCTTGCGCGGTGCATCAGCCTTGCCGTCGGCGATCCAGGCAGACTTTTCCATCTTTTGCCAGAACGCCTGGGTCATGGGGCCGTACACCAGCTTCTCCAATGGAGCGGCGCTCAGGTCCTGGCCCTGTTCGTCGAACAGGCTGCCCACCAGCACGTGCTTGCCGTCAGGAGTGAGGTACAAGGCCAGGGGGTTGTTCTGATACTCGGCGGCATAGCCGCGCAGGCCGTTGGGCGCATCGAAGCTGCCCTTGATCACGGCGCCCTTGCTTTGCAATTGCTGGACCGCCTTGGGCAGGTCTTCGGCATACAGGGCAGGGCTGGCAAGCAAGCAAACGGTGAGCGGGAGGAGTGCAGGCAGTCGCATGGTCAATGTCCTTGTGCGGCAGGTTCGGGCGTGGTGGCCCGTTCGTAGGATTCCAGGGCGTGACGCAGGCTGGCGCGCGACAGCTCGCCCAAGTGGCTGCCGAGCAGGCGGCCGCCCTCGTCGTAGAACAGGGTGGTAGGCAGGGCCATGGAGCCGACGCGCTGGGCCAGCAGGCCAGTGCCGTCGAACAGCACGTGGGTCAGGCTCAAGCCGGTGGTGGCCAGGAACGTGCTGACGTTTTCAGGTGTCTCGCCCTGGTTGACGAACAGGAACGTCACATGGGGATACTCGCCTTGCGCCTGTTGCAGCACAGGCATTTCCCGACGGCAGGGCGGGCACCAGGTTGCCCAGATATTGATCACCAGCGGCTTGCCCCGATAGCTTTGCAACGCCACCGACTCGCCTGCAGCGTCGCGTAGGGTGATCGCAGGCAGTTCGGTCCCCTTGCTGTACAGATGGCTACCAAAGCTGGCCAACCCCCAGAACAAGGCGCCGCTGAACAGCGCCCAGCCCAATGGCCTGCGCAGGCCAGGGCGCCGCCAGCCTTGCCACACAGCGGCCAGGCTGATGCCCACAAGCCCAGGCCAGAGCAGAAAACCGCCGTCGCGGATATCGATGACCTGGAGCAGATCGCCTCGGTACATCGACCAGTACGCCACGACAAAACCGATCCGCGCGCACAACAGGCCGATCAGAAACAGATTGAACAGCGCGGACTCGGGGCTCTCGCCGCCACGCCTTGCCACCCACCAGCCAACCACGCTGGCGATGCCCAGGGCACACAGCAGCACCAGATGGTTCAGGGCCATGGTCAGTGGTCCCAGGGTCACGGTCAGCATCAGCCCTGGCTCCGGGTAAGGGTCCACTGTTGCACGAAGGCGGCGGCATCCACTTCTCCGGTGATGCGCCTTGCCCGCCGCTCCTGGCCTTCTGGCCCAAGCCAGATCAGGGTAGGCGGACCAGGCACCTGGTAACGCTGCAACAGCGCCTTGCTGGCCGGCGTATCGGTGGTCACGTCCAGGCGCAGCAGGTGCACGCCGGCCAGTTCGGCCTGGACGTCGCTGCGGCTGAACACCTGCTTTTCCATGACCTTGCACGCCACACACCAGTCGGCGTAGTAATCGAGCAGTACCCACTGGTTACGGCTTTTGGCCGCGTCCAGTTCCCGTTGCAACGCCTCGGGCGTGCTCACGGTGACGAAGGCATCGTGGGCAGGCGAGGCGGTGGCGACTGCCGTCCCACCCGCAAAGGGGCGCAGCGGTTGCCACAGGTCACTGCCGCCGGCAGCGGCCCCGATCAACAGCAGGCCGCCCCACAAGGTCGCCAGCAACGGCGCAATGCGCAGCGCCGGAAGGCGCTGCAACGCAGGCCAGGCGGTCCAGCCCAGTGCGATCAGCCAGGCCCCGCTCAGGGCCAACAGCAAGCTGGCTGGCAGCAGGCTGCGCACCGTGTACAGCGCCATGGCCAGGAACACGAAGCCGAAGATGCCTTTGACCAGGTTCATCCAGGCGCCAGGGCGTGGCAGAAAGCGATTGCCCAGGGTCACGATCAGCAGCAGCGGTACCCCCATGCCCAGCCCCAGGCTGAACAGCACCAGCGCCCCCTGGAGCACGTCGCCGCTCTGGGCGATATACAACAAAGCCCCGGCCAGCGGCGCGGTCATGCAGGGGCCCAGCAGCAGCCCGGACAACACGCCCAGCAACGCGGCGCCATACAGATTGCCACCGCGCGTGCCCTGACCGGCGCGGTCCAGCCGGTCGCGCAGGGCGGCGGGCAATTGCAGTTCGAAGGCGCCGAACATGGGCAGGGCCAACAACACGAACAACGCGGCCAGGCTGCCCAGCAACCAGGGCTGTTGCAACCAGGCCTGCAAGCTGGCGCCCAGTAGCGCGGCCACCACACCCAAGGCGGCATACACCAGGGCCATGCTCAGCACGTAAGTGCCAGCCAGCAGCCAGCCGCGCCGTGCACTGGCACCATTGCCCAGCACCAGCCCGGCGAGAATTGGCAGCATCGGCAACGAACAGGGCGTAAAGGCCAGCAGCAGGCCCAGGCCGAAAAAGGCCAGCAGGCCCCAGGCCAGGTTGCCGTGCTGCAGGCCGCTGGCCAACGCCTGATCGCTGGCCTGTTCAGCTTCCAGGGCGGCGACCGAGGCTTCGCCGCCCAGGTCGATCAGCGTCGTCTGCGGGGGGTAGCACAGGCCCGCATCGGCGCAGCCTTGCCAGCCAAGACGCAACTGCCCCTGCGCGCCGGGCGGCACTGTCAGCTCAAGCTGTTCGCGGTAGACGGTACTGTCGCCGAAAAATTCGTCGTGGTGATTGATGCCCGCAGGCAGGGGTGGATGCTGGGCCTTGGGCAGCCCGTCGAACTTCAGGCGTTTCTGGTACAGGTAGTAGCCCGGCTGAATCAGGAAATACAGGCGGGTAGAGCCGTCGGCCTGACGGTCATGGGTCAGCACGAAAGCCTGTTCGACGGGCAGAAAGTCAGGCTTGGTGGCGAATGGGTTGGCCTGCGCTGGGCCAGCCAGCAGCACCATCAGTAACAGCAAAAGAACGCGCATGAGTTTGCCTTGGCAGATCGTGGAATGGGGCCATGCTGGCGAGGAGCGATTAACACACTGTTAACGCGGGATTAGGTTCACGCAAGACCGCTGACATCAGGGTTCGAAGAAATACCGCGACACAATGTCAGCTTGACTTTGCTTGTGGTGGTGTCAATGCGGTAAAGTTGACAATCAAGTCAGTTTTTCCTGACCTGCACGACAGGGTTTCGACCCCCTCGACCCCTGCACAAGAATTAAGAACACATGGGCAGCACCCCCTGCTGCCCAGAGGATCAAGCATGTCCAACCGTGATATTTCCCGGCGCGCCTTCCTGCAAGGCGGCCTGATCGCTGGCGTCGGCGTGACGATGGCGCCGCTTGGCAGCCAGGCGTTCGCCGCGCTGATGGAGGACCGGGTTACCGCCTCGCCGCTCAAATGGATGAACCATGATGGCAAGGCGCGCTTTCGTAACGACGCGTTGTCGAAAGTCTGTGGCAACAAGGTCTTCGCCCGTGACATTCGTGCCAAGGACATGCCCGGCTGGCCTGCGCAGCAAGGCCATGCACTGTTGCTCAAGGCCACCAAGGCCGACCGCCTCTACGAAGGCCACGACCTCAGCGTGCTGGGTGCCGAGTTGCAGCCGGACCGCATCGTCACCGCTGCCGACCTGGAGCGCGACGGCATAGCCTGGCCCGAGGCGCATTCGCCAGACCCACTCTTGCCCCCTGGCAAGGTACCGATGTTCATCGGCCATCCGGTGGCGCTGCTGATCTGGCACGACTTCGAGCGCTTCCGTCAGGCCAAGCGCCTGCTGCAATTCAACGACCAGGTGATTCGCTACGGTGCCCAGGCGCCGTTGTACCAGCGTGACCCCTACGGCAGTTTCCGCTTCGTGCGGGTAGGCGGTGCCACCCCGTTCGACGAGGACGAATTCTCCAGCCTGAAGGATTCGCCGCTGTTTCCCACCATCCTCAACCGCAAGCCGGTATGGTCCAAGTCGCCCAACCAACACGGCGACCTGACCCAGCAGGGCCTGTTCTACGCCAACCGCATGGCCGAACAGCTGGCCAACCCACCCGAGGACTGGCTGGTCTTCGACGAGCGCTTTAAGACCCCCTCCATCGAGCCGGCGGCCTTGGAGCCAGACAACGGCAACGGCTGGTTCGACGTGGCCAGCGGCACCCTGCATTTCGTCGTGGCGACCCAGTGCCCGTTCGAGGCCGCGCAGGAATGCGTGCACATGATCAAGCCGTCACGCTTTGGCCTCAAGCACTTGAACATGCACCCAGGCTACACCGTTGGCTACGGCTCCAAGGACAACAACATCTTCGTCTTCTACGCTGCCGTGGCGGCGCTGTACGGCGAGGGCGTGCCGGTGCGCCTGGCCAACGACCGCTACGAGCAATTCCAGAGCGGCATCAAGCGCCACGCCTTCGACATCCGCTACCAACTGGCGGTGGACAAGAAGGACAACAGCTTCAAGATCTTCCGTGCCGACATGAGCTGTGACGGCGGCGGTCGCATCAACTACAGCCCCTCCGTCGCCGCCGTGGGCGCGACCGCTGCCCAGTCGATCTACTACATGCCGCAGAACGATCTGGCAGTCACTGCCTATCATTCGCGGGCAGTGGAAGCCGGTTCCATGCGCGGTTACGGCACCCTGCAAAGCATGGCCGCCACCGAGATGATGGTCGACGAAGTGGCCGGCCGCCTGGGCGTCGATGCCATCGACCTGCGGCGCAACAATGCCCTGAAGTCGGGCATGAAGAACACCCAGGGTGCGGTGCCAGCCGGTGCATTGCGCCTGCACGAGATCCTCGACAAGGCGGCTCAGCACGAAGGCTGGCGTGAACGTGATGCCCGCAAGCAACGGCGCGAGGCCAGCGACCCGGATCACTGGTACGGCACCGGCTTTGCCATCTGCCAGAAAGACTTCGGCACCGGCGCCGAAGCGCCGATGGCCAGCATCGAGTTCAGCCGCGACGGGCGCATCAGCCTGCGCCACATCGGCACCGAGCTGGGCACCGGCATGTCCACCTCCCAGGCGCTGGTGGTCAGCGATTTCCTGGGCCGTTCGGCCGACGACGTGCTCACGGCCGTCACCGAGTGGCCCGAGCTGCAACTGTCCACCAGCGGCAACCCGTACCTGATCAGCCAGGCCGAACAGGATGCCGCCCTGCGTAACCCGCGCTGGGTTGGCAAACTGGCCTCACCCTCGTCGGCGACCAACTCGGCGTTCTACTTCAGCCATGCCACTCGCGAGGCAGCTCGCGCGTTGTTCAATCACGGCCTATGGCCTGCTGCCATGGCTATCTGGACCCAGGGCCCGCATGGCGGCCAGGCCAACCCGTTGGTGGTGCGTCGGGAAAACGCTGTGTGGGTCAACGGTGAGCTGACCGGCAACGGCCTGGCGCCTATTCCCTTTGCGCAGCTGGCCGAAAAGGCCCATGCCATGGGCCTGGTGACAGGCGTGAGCGTGCACGGCTTCAACCGCTGGAGCTGGGCTGAGTCCGACTTCGTCATCGACGGCGTGCGTGAACGTTTCCCGCTCGACGCGTTGGCCGTGAAGTACGGCGACGGCGCCGCTAATGCCAAGAAGGCGCAGATGACCAGCAGCGGCTACCACCTGCTCGACCGTCAGAACCCCGCCTACCCCGATACTCAGTTGAACAACGCCATGGTCACCTATTACAGCCCGGTCGCCACCCTGGTGGAGGTCAAGGTGAACAAGGGCACGCACCAGGTGCAGGTGCTCGATCACCACAGTTGGGTCGAATGCGGCCGCGTGTTGGTGCCTGAACTGGTCAAGGGCCAGCTCGAAGGCGGCATTGCCATGGGCATCGGCCATGCGCTGACCGAGGAAATGCCGTTGTACGAAGGCGGGCCGGGGGAGGGCGACTGGAACTTCAACCGCTACCGCCTGCCGCACGCGCGTGATGTGGCGGTATGGACGCAAAGCAGCGAGATCCTCCCGCCGCTTTCACCCACCGACCCGTCCAAAGGCATCGCCGAGGTGGTGATGATCCCGATCGTCGGTGCCATCGGCAATGCCGTGGCCCATGCCATCGGCAAGCGCGTACGCGATCTTCCCATTACCCCAGCCCGTATCCAGGAGGCCCTCAATGGCTAACCGTCCACTGCAACTGACCCTCAACGGTCAACCGGTCGGCCCGGTCCAGGTCCCTGACGACCTGGCAATGATCGACTACCTGCACGAGCACCAGAACCTCACCGGCTCGCGTCTGGGTTGCGGGCAGGGTATCTGCCACGCCTGCGTGGTGATCGTCGACAACCCCGACGGTACCAGCGAAGAAGTGCGCACCTGTATCACCGGCGCCCATTACTTCGAAGGCAAGAAGGTCCGTACCATCGAGGGCCACGCCCAGCAGGACGAGGCCGGCAACCTTACGTTGAACCCGATCCAGCAGAAGTTCGTCGACCTGTTCGCGTTCCAGTGCAGCTACTGCGCACCAGGCTTCGTCAACGCCGCCACGGTGCTGGTGGAAACCGCCCAGCGCCAACCGCTGAAAAAGAGCGAGGTGCAAGCACGTATCGAAGCCAGCCTTGGCCACCATATCTGCCGTTGCACCGGCTATGTGCGTTACTACCAGGCCACGCGCACGGTGCTCGATGACCTCGGCCTGGTGAAGGAGGGTTGAGCATGGGCTTTTTCCGTAGCGCCCTGGCGCTGGCGTTCGGCCTTGCCGCAACGTGCTCGGCGCTGGCCAGTGATGACGCCCAGCTCAAGCGCGGCCAGTACCTGGCCCGGGCTGCCGACTGCATGGCGTGCCACACGGCCGAGGGCGGGGCGCCGTTTGCCGGGGGCCTGCCGATTCATTCGCCGTTTGGCACCATCTACGGCACCAACATCACCCCCGACAAGCAGTACGGCATCGGCAACTACAGCGCCGAGGAGTTCTTCGCGGCCGTTACCCAAGGCAAGCGCAAGGACGGCGCCAACCTGTATCCGGCCATGCCCTATACCTCGTATCACCTGATGCGGCGTGAAGACTCCGATGCAATCTTCGCCTACCTCAAGACCATCGCCCCGGTCCATCGCCCGGCACCACAGACGGCCCTGCGCTTTCCGTTCAACGTGCGCCTGGGTCTGAGCGGCTGGAACATGCTGTACGGCAAGAGCGTGCAGGCCCAGCCTGTCGAAGGCAGCAGCCGCGCCTGGCAGCGTGGCCAGTACCTGGTCGAGGTCATGGGGCACTGCGGCGAGTGCCACACCCCGCGCAACGCGGTCGGCGCCTTGCAGCAGGACCTGCGCCTGAGTGGCGGTCTGCTCAACGGCTACCTCGCCCCAAGCCTGCTGGCCACCGACCTGGCCGAGCGCGGCTGGTCGCAACCGGACCTCACCACGTTCCTCAAGCACGGGATCAGCGCCCAGGGCAGCATGTTCAATGAGATGTTCCCGGTGGTGCACCTGAGCACTCAGCACCTGGAAGACGCCGACCTTGCCGCCATGGCCACTTACCTGCTGGGCGACAACCCCCCGGCGGCCAAGGTGATCGCGCCCGTGCCGCTGGCGCAGATGAGCGACAGTGCCCAGCGCGGCCGCCAGCAGTACCTGAACGTGTGCGCCGGTTGCCATGGCGTGGAAGGCCAGGGCAAGCCGCACATCGCCGTGGCGATGCAGGGCAATACGGTGCTGCGCCAGGCCGATTCGCGCAACCTGGTCAAGGTGATACTCGACGGGATCCGCGAACAGCAGTTCACCGGCTTCGAGCGCATGCAGCCGATGCCAGGGTTCGCTGATAAGCTCGATGAACGCCAGGTGACCGACATGGTCAACTACCTGCGTCAGGCATGGGGCGGGCTGCCCGGTGATCTCAGTGAACAACAGCTGGCCGAGCTGAAAGCGGAGTAAAGCGTGCAGCATCTCGATCTACAGGTGATTCGTCAGGCGTTGCAGTGGTCCAGCACAGGTCAGGCGGTGTGGTTGTGCACCGTGCTCGCCACTTACGGCTCGGCGCCCCGCGCGCCGGGCTCGTTGCTGGCAGTCAACGACCAGGGGCAGTGGCTGGGGTCGTTGTCCGGCGGCTGCGTTGAAGACGATTTTCTTGAACGCGTGGCCCTGGGCGAGTTCGTGCAACCGGCTGCCATCGTGCGCTACGGCGATGGCAGCGACCCGCGCTCGCGGGTCAGCTTGCCCTGTGGCGGCGTGCTGGACGTGCTGGTGGAAAGCCTGCCGTCCAGTTGCCAGGTGCAAGACCATCTGCGCCAGCTGGAAAGCGCGCTGCTGGGCCAGCGTCGGGTGCTGCGCCAGGTGAAGGTGCCCAGCGGCATCCAGGGGCTGGCGGACGCTGCCGGTCAAGGGCCGCGTGTGCACCGTGACGGCGACTGCGTGCACCTGCGCGTGGGTGCCGCCCAGCGGCTGCTGCTGGCGGGGTATTCCAGTGTTGCCCAGTACTGCGCCGAATTCGCCAAAGCCATGGGGTTTGAAGTGGTGCTGTGCGAGCCGCGTGAAGAGGTGCTCGACGGGGTGCAGATCGACGGTATCGAGATACGCCGCGAGCTGCCTTCGGAATTCATCTTCAATGGCGGTTGTCATGCCGACACCGCCGTGGTCGCGCTCACCCACGACCCCAAGATCGACGACCTGGCCATGCTCGAGGCCGTGCGCACCGCGGCGTTCTACATTGGCGTGATGGGTTCGCGTGCCACTTCCGATAAGCGCCGCGAGCGGCTGCAACGCATCGGCGGCCTGAATGCCGATGCGCTGGACCGTATCCATGCGCCCATTGGCCTCAACCTGGGCAGCAAGACACCGGCCGAGATCGCTTTGGCGGTGTTGGCAGATGTACTGCGGGTGCGCAACGGCCTCGACCGAGCCGCCTTGTGAAGGTGGCGGCGCTGGTGTTGGCCGCTGGGCGCAGCAGGCGCTTCGGTGCCGACAAGCGCCGGGCCTTGCTGCCCGACGGGCGCGGCCTGTTGGCCCAGTGTGTACAACGGGCCGAGGCAGTGTTCGAGGATGTGCGGGTCGTGGTGCGCGAGGACGAGGGCCGCGAGGACTTCGACCTGGGTACCGCCTGTGGTTGGGTGGTCAGTGCCCAGGCGGCTTCGGGCATGGGCCACAGCCTGGCGGCAGGCGTCGCCGCCCTGGCTGACAGCGATGCGCAGGCGGTGGCCATCCTGCTGGGGGACATGCCGTGGATTGAGGCCGCGACCCTCAGGCACTTGGCCGAGGCCGCCCAGGCTTCGACCATCGTGCTGGCGCGTCATGCAGGGCAGCAAGGTCACCCTGTGATCTTCGGGCGCGCGTTCTGGCCGGCGCTGTTAGGGCTGACCGGTGACGAAGGCGCCAGAGCAGTGGTGCATGCCAACCGCGCCAGTTGCACGGTGATCGAGGTGTCAGATGCCGGGGTGCTGATGGATGTGGATACGCCTCAGGCGCTGGGCTTTTCAGGGCGTTGAGCAGGGTGGGGCACGTTGTGCTGCGCTGTATCTGTAAGATAGCGATCTCTGTAAAAAGGGCCTGGCTGGATCGGTCATGGGGGGAGTGCGCTGTTTTAAGGTTTAAGCTTCGCAGCTTATAGTGCCGGGGCCGCCTTGCGGCCCATCGCGGCACAAGGGCCGCTCCCACACGGGAAGCCGCTAGGCTCCAGATGGGGTGCATGACAGTTGACCCCACAAAGTTAAGCACCGCATGGTCCGGCGCTCTTGCAAGACCGCTCGTTGACCGTCAGGCAATCTGCACGTATCCCCGCCCAATCCTTTTCCCCAAACCCTGTGCCTGCGTCCATAATTCCCCCTTAATCCATTCACGCTGCAATGTCGGTTACACCATTGCGGGAGCCCCATCCATGCACGTTCTGCTTTGCGAGGACGACGACCTCATCGCTGCCGGCATCTGTGCAGGCCTTGCCGTACAGGGCCTGACCGTCGACCGGGTGGGCAATGCCGCCGGCGCCCGAGCCATGCTTCAGGCCGCGCAGTTCGATGTGATGATCCTCGACCTTGGCCTGCCCGACGAGGACGGCCTGAAGCTGCTGCGCCGCCTGCGTCAGCAAGGCGAGACCTTGCCAGTGCTGGTGCTCACCGCCCGTGATGCGGTCACTGACCGGGTCGACGGCCTGCAAGCGGGGGCCGACGACTATCTGCTCAAGCCGTTCGACCTGCGCGAACTGGCCGCGCGCCTGCACACCCTGCTGCGCCGTGTCGCCGGCCGTGCGGTGAACGTGATCGAGCATGGCCCGCTGCGTTACGACCCCAGCAGCTGCGAGGCGACCCTGGCCGGCAAACCCGTGGACCTGTCCCGTCGTGAGCAAGCCTTGCTCCAGGCCCTGTTGCAGAACGCCGGGCGCGTGCTGTCCAGCGAGCAGTTGAAGGACTGCGTGTACGGTTTCAACGACGAAGTGGAAAGCAATGCGCTGAACGTGCATATCCATCACCTGCGCCGCAAGCTGGGCAACGGCATCGTCGAGACCGTGCGCGGGCTAGGCTATCGCCTGGGCCCTGCCAATGCGCCAACCGAGACGCCAACATGAGCCTACGTGTGCGTTTGAGCCTGATCCTGGGCAGCGCTTTCGTGATCATTTGGGCGCTGGCTGCCGCCTGGATGCTGCGCGACCTGCGCCAGCAGATGATGTTCTCCCTCGACCAGCGCCTGGTGGCATCTGCACGCATGGTGGCCGGCCTGATCGACCAACTGCCCCAGCCGCTCAGCGTCAAGGGCGAAGGTACCCACTACGCGGCCGACCAGTTGAGCGTACCGGACGGCATGGCCTGCCAGGTCAGCTCGCTGCGCGGGGAAATCCTGGCCAGCAACCACAAGCACGATGGCGTCATGGATGACGGGCGCAGTGGTTTTCGTGACCAGACCATCGACGATGCCTCATGGCGCACCTTTACTTACAACCATGGCGATGTGCGCATCACCACGGCCGACCGGCGCATGGAGCGCGAAGCCCTGAATCAGTCCATCCTGCTCGCTGCCTCGGCGCCGGTGCTGATGGCCTTGCTGGGCAGCCTGGGCTTGCTCTGGATCGGGCTGGGAAAGGGCCTTGAACCGCTCAATCGCATGCGCGATGCCCTGCGCCGCAGGCGCCCCGACAGTGTCGAGCCGTTGCAGGTGGCGGGCATGCCCAGTGAGCTCCAGCCGTTGCTGGAAACCCAGAACCAGCTGTTCGTGCGCATTGCCCAGACCATCGAGCGCGAGCGACGCCTGACCGACGATGCCGCCCATGAACTGCGCAGCCCGCTGACAGCCATCAAGACCCACCTGCAGGTCGCCCGCATGACCGAGGGCGCGGTGCGCGAACAAGCGCTCGAACATGCCGAACAGGGTGCCGATCGCATGCACCGGACCCTGGAGCAATTGCTCATGCTGGCACGGGTCGAGGGTAGCTTGTCGTTCGACGACGGTGTGCAGTGCAGTGCCGAGCAAGTCGCGCGTCAGGCGGTGCAGGACGCCGGGGGTGGTGACAACCGCAGGATCGTCCTGAACTTGCCGCCCGAGGCTGCCCTGGTCTACCTGAGCATGCCCGCACCGCTAGCGGTGGCGGCGCTGCGCAACCTGCTGGACAACGCCCTGCGCCATGGCGGTGACGAGGCGGTGGAGCTGGAGGTACAGGCAGCTGAAGGGCAGGTGGGCTTCATGGTGCGCGATCACGGGCCGGGCATCGCCGAGGCCGACCTCGGGCACCTGACCGAGCGCTTCTGGCGTCATGGTCAGAGCAGCGGCTGCGGGCTTGGCCTGGCCATTGTCCAGGCAATCGTGCAGCGCTGTGCAGGCAGCCTGAAGTTCGATAGCCGAAGTGATGGGTTGAGGGTGGTCTTACGGGTGCCGGCGCGGCCTGCGGGGTGATCCTGGGTTTTGTATGAAGTTCTGGGGCCTAGAAGCACACCGGGCAAACCTGGTTGAGTAAACTAGCACTTTTATAGTCGGTAAAGATGTCGGCTGCTAAATATTCCGGTAGACTTCTCGCTCTATAAGTATTGCAGTTGCAGTTGCAGTTGCAGTTGCAGTTGCAGTTGCAGTTGCAGTTGTAGTGCTCTTGCTCT
>NZ_JBICKP010000089.1:0-126079 GCF_043104335.1 Pseudomonas sp. WSY_20 | reverse complement strand
TTTGTTTGCTCTTGGGGCAGCGGAACATCCAATACGCAATGTTGAAGGTTGCCGACGTCAGGGAAATTGCGAAGGCTGATGGAGCTACCGAGTACGTGCTCCGTGTGCCTCGGGTTAAACAGGGGATTGCTGAGGCGCGACGGGAACAGTTCAAGGAGCGGCTGATCACCCCCGGTATCGGGAAAATGCTCATCAACTACGCGAGTAGTCTCCGCACCCGATTCAGCGGGGAAGGCAAATTCGCCATCTCAGCATCGCAAGTGCCGCTGTTTCCTCAAAGGAAGACGACGAAGAAGGCTCGTCCAGATTTTCATCATCACATGTCACCAGAGGGTATCGGTAAGAGAATCAGCTCGGTATTTGAAGCTTTGCAGGTGTACTCCGAGCGAACCGGCGAGCCCCTCAAAGTTACCTCGAAACGGCTCCGACATACGGTCGCTACGTCCGCGGCAAGAGAAGGGCATGGTGAGCTGATCATTGCTGAATTGCTCGACCACAGCGACACCCAAAATGTTGGAATCTATGTAAAGGCCACGCCGGAAATCATCGAGCGGATCGATCGTGCCGTGGCGCTTGGAATGGCCCCGCTTGCCCACGCCTTTGCCGGTGTTGTCATTGGTAACGAGTCAGCGGCAACCCGTGGCGATGACCCAACAAGTCGCATTGTCGATCCCCGCTTCGATGAAGCGATGAAACCGATGGGAAGTTGTGGTCGTGACGGGCCGTGTAGTTTTATGGCTCCTATCGCTTGCTACACCTGTAAAAGCTTCCAGGCCTGGGGCGATGGCCCTCATGAAGCGGTGCTGGACTACTTGCTGGCCGAGCGTGGACGTCTGATCGCAGCGACAGATATGCGCATTGCAACAGTGAATGACCGAACGATTCTGGCCGTTGCCGAGGTGGTTCAGCTCGTTCGAGAGAGGCGCAAGGAGATGAAGGATGCCTGACAGCCTAGTGGTGTTTACCCCCAAGGCGGAGCGGGATGCTACGGAAAACCTGAGCGAGTTTATCGCGATGAGCCGGTCTCAACTGAGCATCTTCGGTGCCGATCTTCGTTTTGACGATATGGCCTGGGACGTTACCAATACCACTCAGCAGAAGGCGCTTGGGAGCAAGCGGGTCCGCATCTATTTCTCTACTCAAGAAACGGTAGACGACAGGTTGCCGACTCAGATGGCTGAGCCGTTTGTATCCTTTGCAAAGGCTTACATTCGCTACATGCAGGGTATGCGGCCAACGAAGAACCCTGCTTTTCGTGTCACTGCGTTACGTGCCCTTGATGCTGCTCATCGGCAGAGCGGTCGCTTGGGGCCGGTGATGATGGATGGTGACACGTTCAATCGAGCGGCGCGAGTTGTCGCTGAGCGGCTTACAGGATCTACGGCCTATCGAGTGGGTGCTCAGCTTGAGCTCATTGCTAAGTTCATGTCCGAACACCGTTTGACCGCTGTTCCACTCGCGTGGCGAAGCCCTATTAAACGACCAATTGACACGACTCGTGTTGGGCCGGATTTTGACAAGCGCCGTAGCGAGAAAATGCCGTCTCAAGCTGCATTGGAAGCGCTTCCAAAGGCGTTTCACATTGCGGCCCAACCTAATGACGTTCTGTTCTCGTCGATTGCCGCGATCCTCTGCTCTGCGCCTGACCGCATTAATGAGGTGTTACTGCTTGCCGAGAACTGTGAGGTTCATGAGAAAACTTCAGGCGGTAAAGATGCGTATGGCCTGCGGTGGCAATCAGCTAAGGGGGCTGATCCAATGGTCAAATGGATTATTCCCTCGATGGCTCCCGTTGTCGCTGAGGCCATTGCCAAAATCAGGAATTTGACTGCAGATGCTCGACGTATTGCGCAGTGGTACGAGATTAATCCAGAAAGGCTTTATTTACCTCCGGATTTTGAATATTTGAGGAGTCAGGAACTTCTGACATTGGATGAGGTTCAGCGGGCGATTTTACTGGAGGAAGGCGCTTCCTCATTTGCGAGGCTATGGTGCTCCGCAAATGACGTGTTGTTGAATAAGAGAGGGAGTCGTGTGTACGCGCGATTTGCTGATGTTGAAAGGGCGGCAATAGCGCTTCTTCCGGCCGGATTTCCACTGTTAAACGCGGAGGCAAATCTTAAGTTTTCGGAGGCGCTCATTGTAGTGCGGCGTAATGAGCTGCACTCTGCAAAAGGTACATTTCGCTGTGTTATTGAGCCGGTCAACATCAACCAGGTCAATACAGCACTCGGAACGAGAAGCAAGCATGGTTTTGAGTCGATATTTGATCGCCTTGGCTTCACCGAGCCAGACGGCAGTCCAATCGTAGTTTCTACTCACCAGTTCCGTCACTACCTGAACACCCTGGCTCAGATAGGGGGGATGAGTCAGTTGGACATTGCGAAGTGGTCGGGTCGCCTGGATATTCGCCAAAACGAGGCGTATGACCACATGAGCGCAGATCAAATGGTGGCGAAGATTCGTGAGGCCATTGGCGACGAGGCTCTCATGTTTGGCTCTCTGGCAAAGCTGCCAAAGAAGATCCCGATTTCACGAGATGAGTTTGCACGGCTTAAGATTCCGACCGCGCACACGACTGATTTCGGCTTCTGCGTGCATGACTACACGATGACGCCATGTGAACGGCATGCCGACTGCATCAACTGCAATGAGCACGTATGCGTGAAGGGCGATGAAGGCAAAACCACGGAGGTTAGGCGCCGACTGGAGGATGCGAAGCAACTGCTCACCCGTGCTGAGGAGGCAGTGACACAGGGCTATTACGGCGCAGACCGATGGATGGAGCACCACCAGAAGACCGTACAGCGGTTAATCCAGCTTACTGAAATTTTTGACAATCCCGCAGTTGCTATAGGCGCTGTTATTCAACTGGCGGATGTTCCGACTGTGTCATGGCCAGAAGTGGACCAGGCACTGGAGGATGGAGGTGCATCTGATGGCAGAACGACGCAGAAACGCTTATCGCAGGCTGATGCTGGGCAAGTGATAAGGAAAGATCATGGCTAAACGGCGAGCGAGAAACATTGATGATCGTACGATTATTCAGGTTGTCGGACTTCTGGATGGCTGGGCCGGTAAGCTATCTTGGGATTTGCTGGTTGATGAGATTGAAAAGCGCCTGGGCATTCACTATACGCGTCAGGCGCTAGACAAGCACGCTCGGATTAAGCTCGCATATCAAACTACAAAGCAGAGACTCAGCAATGCACCTCGTCTACAACACCGTAAAAAATCTTACTCTCAAGAGCTTGTACCGACTTTGGAGCGTCTTGAGCGCTTGGCGGCTGAGAACGCTCGACTTAAAGCTGAAAATGAGCACATGCTTGAGCAGTTCGTGACGTGGGCTTATAACGCATATTTGAAAGGCTTGACAAAGGAATACCTTAATTCACCCCTCCCGCTGGTTGATCGTGAAGTGACTAAAGTTACACGTGGTCGGAGCACTAATGGCAGGGTGTAGGACGAACATTATGACTATGTTTAAGAGCTTGGCGGTTTCAAAGGCTGAGTGCAACACCCGACTATTGAGTTAAGGATGGGCTTTCATGACGCTTGGCCATCATCGCTGTCATCATTTCAATGGGGCATTTGTAATCAAAGCGCTGGCGAGGACGAATATTGAGTTCGAACGCAATAGCGTCCAATTGCTCCTGCGTATACCCCGACAGATCAGTGCCCTTGGGCAGGTATTGGCGAATCAGCCCGTTGATGTTCTCGTTACTACCACGCTGCCAAGGGCTGTGCGGATCACAGAAGTAAATTGCGACGCCGGTTTTCTGAGTGATCTCGGCGTGACGCGCCATCTCTCGCCCCTGGTCGTAGGTCAGCGTTTTCCGAGCAGCCAGTGGCAGGCGGTTCAGCGCCGCGCTGAAGCCTTCAACCGCCGAAGTCGCCGTCGCATCGTGCATTTTGACCAGCATCAGGTAGCCTGTGCTGCGCTCCACCAACGTACCTACAGCAGACGCGTTGGCTTTACCCTTGATGAGGTCTCCTTCCCAATGGCCGGGCGTCAAGCGGTCCTCAACCTCAGGTGGGCGCACGTGAATACTGACCAGATCAGGAATCTGACCTCGGCGGTCTACGCCACCAGAGCGAGGCCGGCGGGACGTTTTGCCCTGCCTCAAGCAGATGATCAGCTCTTTGCGAAGCTCGCCGACTGGCAGGGCATAGATCGCGTTATAGATCGTCTCGCGACAGACGAACGTGTCTTCAAGGTTCGGAAATTCCATAGCTTTGAGCTTGCCGGCAATTTGCTGGGGTGAAAAGCGTTTTCGCAACAGATAGACCACAAGGTCAAACAGATCGCCACCCGGCACAAGCTTACGCGCGGGCCTGCATACCCTGCGCCTCTGTCGCATCTGCTCCTGGGCAGGAGCTGCGCAGTAACGACCGCGGGTATCACCGTTGCGACGCAACTCACGGCTCACCGTGGAAGGGCTGCGGTTAATCATCCTGGCGATGGCTCGCATGCTCAGGCCCTGCATCTGACCAAACTGAATGGTGATGCGTTCTTCGATGTTGAGTTCATGGTAAGACATGGCGACACCGTACCTGACGGGTCAGGTGTTGCACTCAGTTTTTGCCGCCGCCCTTGCTAATTCGATCAAGAAGGCGGAGCCCTCAGAAAATGAGCATGGCTGTACCTGTTTTGAATCTTTGGCAGATTATGCAGGTGACTGAACAACAAGTCCGAGCTTCTAGAGCTGGACGCAGAATGCGCAACTCAGAAATCACTGCAGCATCCCTCGAGGCGAGCTGACGACGGCGTCTACAGCATTTTTTCGCGGGCGCGAAAATGTGGGAGTTCTTCATCACGGGGAAGTTTCGCACGCTGAAGCATGGGAGTTCATCATCACCATCCCGGGAGGTTTTGTGATCAATCGGAATTGGCAGGAGTACGACCAGGCAGAGTGGCTACTGTCCTTGGCCGTCGGCAAGTATGCAGCACTGATTGGAGCCGAACGCCGTATGCCGGCTCCCGATCAAGGCAAAATTGATGATTGGCTGGAAAAGCAAGCTGCAGCGGCCGATTTGCTCGATGACTTAGACCTTTTCGAGCGAGAGGAGGTGTCTGATCTGTTGGCCAAGCTCAAAGAGGAGGACTGAGGCGATACACCAGGCAGCCCCGTCTGTGCACCTTGCAGGATCGTCATGATGTCCCTCTCAACGAGGAACACAGGGGCGCCATTGGTCACATATCTTGAATGGTACTGGTCACGACCGCCTCGTTCACGTAGCGAGGCAGGTGAAGAGCTACCGCTCAGTAAGTGAACCGTCTTGTAGGCTGCGTCAAGCAGCGCTGCGAGTCCTCCCGGCAATCAACCTCGGTAAGCGCGGACGCTAGAGACTGGTCCTAGCCATTTGTGGCACAGCTTGAGCTTGTGTACATTGGAGATAGCCACCACCGGACGGACAGGATCGCGCGACAGCGCCGAAAATAAGGACTCCCAGTGCTTTTCAACCGTTTACCTCTTAAGGGAAAAGCCTGGTGTTTGGCACCTCTCCCAGATACCATTCACCAGGCTCCTCGAATTGCCGAGTCGAGCCATCAGGAATGGCTTGTACCACCTATGGCATCTCAATCAGTGAATCTTCGTAAAAACTCTTTGGCTGATCGCCTTACCGAGCTTTCATCACCCCCGCCCCCGCAATGGCTCGAAACTGGTCTGAACGCTAGGCCGAACCTTCACGGGCTCCTTCGATATCCAGCAATGATGGTTCCCAGGATGCAGGGAGATATTATTGATACGGTCTTATCGTCTATAAATAAACCGTGCGATGTGTTGGACCCCTTCGTAGGCTCGGGAACGATTATGACCGAAGCCATGATTAGGGGCTTGGATTTCACTGGCGTGGATATAAATCCATTAGCGGTATTAGTATGTGAGGCTAAGAAAGCAATCGATTATGGGGCCGATGTAGAGAATGCTGCCGCGCAAGTGCTTGAAGTCCTGTCTAGGGATCAGCGGAGCTCTATCGATGTCGACTATAAAAATCGTGAAAAGTGGTTCAGTGACGAAAGTGCTGAATACTTTGCTAAAATACGAAGGGCGATTCTGAGGGTTGACGAGCAGGGCGCAAGGAAAGTTCTTTGGGCGGTATTTGCCGAGACTGTTAGGCTTTGTTCAAATAGCCGAACCAGTACATATAAGCTTCATATCAGAAAACCTGGCGATCGGGTCGGAGTTGAAAAGATATCTACCCTGTTCCGGTCTCACTTAGATGAAACTGTGGAAAGAGTAAAGCACTATCGCTCCATTATCTCTAGCCGCGGAGCAAAACGTCCTGCAGCAAATATTATATGCGATGACATCCGTAGGGCTAATCTAAGAAGTAGGAATGATCGCCATCAAATTCTAGTTACTTCTCCGCCATACGGAGACAACCAAACGACCATCCCTTATGGGCAGTTTTCCTATCTAGCACTTCGTTGGATCCCCAAAGAAGATCTTCCGAAAGGTTTTCGGGAGATGCTTATGGCTAATACTCACTCATTAGATTCCGCGAGTCTGGGTGGGTCTATAGTTAATTCTGAAGTAAAGCAGGATGCCATGCGAGCTATATCCCGTTCTTTCGACCAATTTGTTACAGTGGCAATTGGTAGCGGTAAGGAGAAAGGCATTCGTAAGGTTTCAAGTTTTGTATATGACTTCTACGAGGCGCTTAAAAATATTCGGGGAGAATATAGCGGGCAGGCTCACTGGGCGCTTACGACAGGAAATAGGACCGCCGTAGGATTGACTGTACCTTTTGACGAGATATGTAGCGACATCATTTCTTCTCTTGGAGGACGTTCTCTAGTCTCGTTGAGACGGAGTTTGCCCGTAAAACGTATGCCTTCGAGAAACTCCATGGGCGTAATGATAACTACTGAAACCACTTTAGTAGCAGAGTTCTCATAGTGGAAAAGTCCTTAGAAGATGCTGCTCTCAGAGTTAGCGCGCATGTTTTAGTTCAGCTCGGAAGTGAGTTGGTTACTGATGTAGAGCAGGCAATTCTTGAATGCGTCAAGAACGCGTATGATGCCGACTCGCCGGGCTGTCGTATTGACATTGATACGTTCGAGCAAGGAGAGCTTCGAGAAGTTGGGGCGTTTAGCAAGCTGGTCATGTTCCGATCTCCATCAGAGAATGTGAAGGTCAGTTTATTTGATCTGGAAGGAAGACCGATAGAGTTTGATGAATTTGGTCGGGCTAATGAAGATTTTGATGGCGACACGTTGGTTGAGCGCAGGCTAGAGTACGTAGGAAGGATCACCATTGAAGATAGTGGCGATGGTTTGAGCCCTGAACAATTGCGAGACTCTTGGCTGGTAATCAGTAATTCTTCCAAGCGGAGCAGTTCGATAGGGCCTAAGAAAAAAACTAGAAGAAATAGGACGCCGCTCGGTGACAAAGGCCTTGGTCGGTTAGGCTCAATGAAGCTTGGGGACGTTTTAATCGCTCGCTCGGCGATAGCTAAAGATGCACCGGTAGCGATTGCTCAGTTTCGTTGGACCGACTGCGAGACTGCCTCTACTGTTGACCAAATTCCGGTTTACACACAGCAAACTGAGAATGCAGAGCTCTTTAAGGGAACGCGTGTCTCGGTTTATGGTCTGCGAGATATGCATGAGTGGAGAAGGAAGGAGAGGGTAACCGAAATTACCAGGAGTCTAACTCGTCTTATTTCTCCTTTTGAGGCTACTTCTACTTTTCCGGTTGCTGTTACATTAGACGGGCAAGAGCAAGCGCTGAATTCTGTCACCAACGATGCGTTAGCCCGTGCTATTGCGGAATTCAAATTTTCGTGGAGATATGATGAGTCTTCAAAGCGAAATGTGCTTATTGCTACGGCCCGGATAAAGAGTCGTCTATTTACTGGCGCTAGGAATGAAAGGCAGCGAGAAAATTATAACATCGGATTCAGAGATGATGGAGGCAAAGGGTTCCTTGAGTCACTGAGCGGAGTAGCACGCCTTTCTCGCTACAAGAAAAATGCCAATCCAACTGGCGGTTTTTTTGTGGAGTTTACCCAGCACTATGATTGGGGGCAAATGCTAAGAGATCATGGTGGTGAGGCTATCGACCCAGGGCCATTTGGCGGCGCTTTCTATTTCTTTCATCTTGATGGTTTAAATGGCGTTGAGGAAGAGGCCGCATCAGGTAATGCCGTAGATCGACAGCTAATCAAGGATATGTCCGGAATCTCAATATTGCGAGACGGATTTCGAGTTCGTTCTCAAGGGGACTGGCTAGGTATTTCTGCAGGGATGACTTCAGGAAGTACTTATGGTATGCGTGTAAATAACACCATCGGTTATTTTTCGCTAACAGGCGAAGAAAATTTTCGGCTAGTCGAAAAATCTGACCGTGAAGGATTTGTGGAGGATGCGGCCTTCCGTGGTTTTATGCAGATAGCGGAAACCTGTCGAGACTTCGCAAACGATACGTTAGAAGACATTCGTCGGGCATTCGATAAATACTGCAAGAAACGACTCGAAGAACTTGGCGATCAGCCGCAGTCAGCCAACAGTTCCCTAAGAATGGTTGAAAAGTCTGTTCAGTCCACTCAAGCTGCTAAAGAAGTTGCCGTTCAAGCTGTATCTTCCTTATTAAGGGACATCGAAAGTATTGAGCGAGATGTAAGCGAGGGTGGATCGGATGATGAGGCTGCAAAAAAAGCAGTCAAGCTGGCTAAGAGTGCTGTATCTGCCATTAGCTCTGTCCAACAAAAACTTGAGTCTAAGCCGATTACTTCGGCAGTGGTTAATAGTTTGCGTAGGGAGATGGACGAAAATAAGGAGCAAATGGCTGCATTATATGAAAGTGCTGCTGTTGGGCTAAGTGCACGTGGTTTGGCACATGAATTACGCACGCACCTGACTGAAATCAGGCAGCGCGCTGGGGCTTTACAAAAAGTGGTTAAAAGCGGCGCATTTGATGAAGCTTTGTTGATGCCACATTTTCGAGCCATCCGATCTTCGTGCTCCGGTATTGCTAATGCGGCAGCCTTAATAGATCCAATGCTTCCTAGAGGCAGAGCCATAAAAGAGACGTTGAGTCTCGAAGGATTTATTGGCGAGTATGTCTCCACTCGTCAAATGGCTTTTGAACGAGAGGGGATTAGTGTTGTTATTAATTCCTCAGGTAGGGACGTAAAAATTAGAGTGAGTCGTTCGCGGCTTTTGCAAATCCTGGATAATATTATCCGAAATAGTGTTTATTGGTTAAGGCGTGGTCAGCTTACGGGTGAGGCTGATAGAGAAAAGAAAATCATCATTGACTTGAATGATGCTGGCTTTGTAGTTTCGGATACTGGTCCAGGTGTAGACGTAGCATACGAAGAGTCACTTTTCGAAATGTTTGTTACGGCGAAGCCTCACAGAGATGCTGGCCAGGGACTGGGACTGTTTATTGTAACTCAGCTGTTGCAGATGGATGGCTGTGAAATTGGCCTGGCTACGGATCGCAATGTGGATGGTCGGCGCTACAAATTCAATGTCGATCTCCGCTCAGTTGTTGTAAAGGGATAAGTTATGAAGATTGATGAAGCGCTTAATGCTCTTGGTGTGAGTCGGGTTATCTGGATTGATGATCACTTTAATGATACGCCTAGTCAGCTTTCTGATCTACTTTGCAACAACATAGAGATAACTCGGCAATGTGAATTTGGTGAGTTTGCCGAACTTGTTGAGCAATTTGAATTTAATGAGGAAGGGGTCAGGGATCAAATTACCCAGGTCTTGACTGACCTATCCAGGGAACGTCGCTTTAGTATCAAGGAAGAATACTTTTCTCAGGAAAAGAAGAAGCTTGATATGCCGACTGATGAAATTGGAGGCGACGAGTTTGAGTTTTTGTGCCGGTTAATGAATGTTAAGCATGATGATCGCTGGACTTTCGATGACTATGAGTCTCAGTTGCCTGGCATATGTTCTGCAGATGATTCTTCCGTAAGTTATATAATTGATCTTCGCGACGGGGCGGCCCATCCAACGCGAGGTCTGGATGTTTTGGTGGCACTAAATAAACTCGGTTCAAAAGGTACCGCTTTTATTTTGACTCATGAGGCATCTATAGATAAAGAAGAAGCCCTGGAAAGTGAGTTGAGAGAGGCTCTAAATAAGAGTCATTCTGCTCTTAGTATTCCGGTTTGTGTGATAGCTAAGCAACGCCTTTACTCGGAGTCAGGAGAAGAGGACGAGCTGCATAATTCACTTAGAATTGCTATCAAACGAGCTGGTCTTAAGAAAAGCATGCATGAGGTGCTTGCATATGTGTCTTCAAACGTTCGATCTATGTTTGATGAGGCCGCAAGCACATTGTTGGATATTCCGCCTGAGCAGCTTGAAGCGTTTGTCGTCGAGCGCGGTCGTAAAGAGGGTGTTTCTGAGCTACATGTAGTTGAACGGGCAGTTTCTGTTACATTGGCTCAAAAAATTCGTGACGTCTTTGCCAGTTCCGAATCCGTGCAGAAGAGTACTCGTCGATTGAGGGCTTTACGCACTGTTCCATTGAATGCTCCTGTTACGCAGATCCATAAGAGTTTACATGAGTTCAGGAACCTCGAGGTGTGGGAGCATGATACCTTGATTAATGGGGCCTATACACCAATAGCTTGTGGTGATGTATTTGAATTGGATGAGTTAGAGTTTCCGGGGGAAATCTCTAAGAAGTTCCTTTTGCTAGCCCAGCCTTGTGACATTTCCATTAGAGACAATGGGAAGCGTGATCTTGAGATGGCTTTCTTGGTGCCGCTTAAGGAGAAAGATACTGCGATAAGAGAGAAAGAGAAGCTGAAGGAGACGCCGCTGCAGTTTAGGATTGATGGGGTTCAATATGTTTGTGATTTGCGATCGGCGGTTTCCGCTCGTCTGTCAATTTTGGATCTTTCTTCCTCCAGGTCTGATGGGCGTGTACGTATCGATAAGCTTCAGGAGGAAGCAATAAATCTTCTTCCGGGCCTGCAAATCGCGTTAGAAAAAGGTCGCAGGCCTATCGCTAAGTTGCTGGAACAGTATTCAAGTGGAAAGTTGAAGGTTGCAGGTGGTAGTGATGAGTTTGTTCATCCTTCGATGCAATTGACAATGCTCTACAACGGACCTATAAAAAAGATTCATTCTGGAAAGTACAAAAAATCGTCTGTCGTCTGCTTAGATGGCATAGAGCATGATTTGCCTGATAGGATTACTTGGGGATTGAGGCGTTGTGGGCGAATCCGCATGCCCTATGCTGCATCTCTACTGAAAGACTACATGACAGTCATGAGTCGAGAGGCATTTGACTTGGACTTCACATGGTTAGAACCGGCAAGTTGTGTTCTGGGGGAAGAGTCTGCCGGTGTGCCTGGTTGTTGATCAAACCTTGAGATAGCGCACTTTTTAGGTGCGCTATCTATTTGGTATACGCCAAGATTGCTTATTATGGGTCTGTTGTTTACGGAGTTTGTGGCGTAAGGACTACATTTGTTAGACGTCAAGGAGGGCGCCAGGCTACTCGCGGAGTCGCGCCCTAATGATTTCGATTGGATGTCAACGCTTGGCGAGATCAGCATAGCGTTGCTGTTTTTTCGGTTCATTTGGCTCTGCAATGCTGGGAATATAACTGCATGCCATTTGAGCAAGTTTATTTTATGGGGCTTTGTAGTCGAAGGGTAAGCTTAGATACTCGGCTTCCTTTTCCGAAATAAAAGATTTGGCAAGTTCATAGAGTCCCTCTTTTTTTGTGTCTTTGAAATTTATGAAGTTACTTCGGATGCTTTTTAGTACGTCGTCGGGTATCTTGCTTGTCGCTTCATAAGCTTTGTAGTAGGCGCTTAGAGGCGCGCTGAGCGGTGAGATGTAGGTGTAGCGTTTGATTGAGGGGTATACGTAATCTTTATAAAACTCTTCTGCAAATTTTACTGCAACCCCTTCCTCAATCCGGGCTACCGTATTTTTATTGGTGTCTGTTGGGCCTAGCAGGTGTAGCGTTTCATGGGCAAGCTCATAGAATAATTGCTCCCAAGTTATAACTTGTGTTCCAAAGCAAATTATATGCTTCTCTTGGGGTATTGTTTTAGTCTTCTGTGTTCTTCCTACATAAGATCTTGGAATGTCCAGAAATTCTGGGGACATGTAGATATCGTCCGGGCCTACGCTGGTTTCCCCATACTTCTGTTCCGCTAAATTTAACATCAGGACAGAGATGCAGTGGATCACGTACCTGTTCTCGGGTGCGCGTATGTTGATGTTTATTTCATTGGTTTCATTGTCTAGGTTTTTGATTATGTCCTCTAGGTTGTCATCATGTGCCATTATGTCTGCTGCCATCTTTAATACTGTGCGCTTAACCCATTCCATTTTTGGCCTCTCCGTAGTTTGGTTGATAGTAGTGGTGCGGAAGCCATATCTGTCATTGGCTTTAATTGGCCGGTTTCCTTGATTTCAGCTGAAACAGGAATCTGACTCGGTGCGTGGCATCTGAGAAACATCCGGAGACTATAACCCTTCTAGATGTGCTTTACGCTGCTGCTCCCAAATTTTTTTTGCGGTTTGCCCAGCTTCAAATTGCTCCTTACTGATTGGAGGCAACTGTGAGAAATATGTACTCCAGCGTTCCCTTATTGCAGCCAAGGAGACCTGATCTGTGTAGCTGGATTTAAACTGGCGTTCAATGAGCTTCTTCAGTGGGCCGCTGAGAGGCTTGCCTTCTACAAGTCGCTTGGACAACCAGAGGTATACATCCACTAACTCCAATCCGACGTTTGTCGTGCCTGCGACGCATGAGATGGCGACTTCGGGCATGTGCTTGAGATCCATCACCGGTAACCCCGGCCCGACCTCCATAGCCTCCACTGGCAAATCTTTGCCATGCTGGTAATACTCAGAGATCAGCCTTTGAGCCTGGTTAAATTGGGACTGTTGATCTACTACGATGCTGATAGCCTTACCGCCTTTATGCTTCAGCCTGCTAGCAATCCCATGGAGTACTGATTGGAAGCCGATCAGATTTGGGGAAATCTGCAACAGGTGCTGCTTATTTTGGGCGTTGTAATCTAGCTTTTCGGGATATCGCACAGCCCAACGCAGCCCATCAGAGATTATTTCTTTGATCCGAGGGTCACGGAGCTGAGGTGTCCGGTCCAGCAACTCCTGAATGACCTCGACTAGGATTTCGTTAGCTCGCGGAGATTTCCGCTCAATCCGAGCTTCCCATGCGCGCTTCAGCAATGGCTTGTCGAACAGAGCCGCGAGTTCAAGTAGAAGTGGGTAGCGCAGAGGGGTCCAGTAACTACTCCACGGTACAGCTTTGTTCAAGCCCTGATCGAATACCTGGTCGAAAAAGCTGATGGCCGCATGGTCAGCCTTACGCACTTGATGGAAATCGAAGCTGATTTTTTTAGACCTCTGGATAGCATCCAGCTCTGTGCAGATGGAGGTTAGTTTGTCGACACCCAGGAGATTGGCATGCAAGCGGTCCACGCCGAGCTTCGCTCGAAGCGCCTCCACCTCCGCCCGTGCTGTAACGTTGAGATCAGCAGGTGCTGAAAGCACGCCGTAATACAGAATCGGTTGCGTCTCATCGAACAGGTTGAGTCCGGTTTGACCGCTTTCATCGACATAAAAATACATATCCCCTGTACCCCCGTGATAGCCCTGATAGCCAGTACGTATATCCGAACGATGATGGGGACGCCACTGCTCGCGGCAATGAAGGTGAGGGCTTCAAGACGATTCGGATCAAAGTGGCTGAGGCGATTGATCCAGCCCTTTCAGCCCCAGCTTCGGCCTAGCTGAGTGACGTGATGAATCAGGAAAATGTAAACAACACGTGCTTCAAATCCTGGTTGTGTTTACGGTTTTTTAGAAGCTGGCACGTGCCTGATATCTATTGCCTTGATCTAAACGGAAAATATGCTTTGTTGACGTTTTTTAGGTGAATAGAACCGTTCTGATCGAACGTTAAGCGTTTCCCACCGAAACCCAGGGTTCATACCCCTGGGTTTTTTTTGGCTTGCATTTACTGATTCTACAAGTGCATCAGACCCGTCTTACAAAATTTTCAATCACACCCGATTGATCCACGTCATCGCACCTTTTCGATTCCTTGCTAGTCTTACCTGTTGGCGGTCCTCAAACCGCCGTCACCGTGACTACCAAGAGGCGCCGGCCATGTTCCGTGCGCCCAAATCTGATCAGGAGTGCACGATGGATCTCAACCGTCGGCAATTCTTCAAGGTCGCCGCCGTCGGCCTTGGAGGCTCGAGCCTTGCGGCGCTGGGCATGGCCCCTACGCCTGCGTTCGCCGAGCAAGTGCGCCACTTCAAGCTGGCGCATACCAAGGAAACCCGTAACACCTGCCCCTACTGCTCGGTCGGCTGCGGCTTGATCCTGTACAGCCAGGGCGATGCGGGCAAGAACGTCAAGCAGAACATCATCCACATCGAAGGTGACGCCGACCATCCGGTGAACCGCGGCACCCTTTGCCCCAAAGGCGCGGGTCTGCTCGACTTCATCCATAGCCCCAGCCGCCTCAAGTACCCAGAAGTACGCAAGCCGGGTAGCAACGAGTGGGTACGCGTCAGCTGGGACGAAGCGCTCGATCGCGTGGCCACCTTGATGAAGGAAGACCGCGACGCGAACTTCATTGAGAAAAACGCCCAGGGGCAGACGGTCAACCGCTGGCTCACCACCGGTTTTCTTGCCGCTTCCGCCGCCTCCAGCGAGGCCGGCTACCTGACTCACAAGGTCGTTCGCGCAACAGGCATGCTGGGGTTCGATAACCAAGCACGTGTCTGACATGGCCCGACGGTGGCAAGTCTTGCCCCGACGTACGGCCGTGGCGCCATGACCAACCACTGGTCCGATATCGCTAATGCGAATCTGGTCCTGGTGATGGGTGGCAACGCAGCAGAAGCGCACCCGTGCGGCTTCAAATGGGTGACCGAGGCCAAAGCGCACAACAAGGCGCGGCTGATCGTGGTCGACCCAAGGTTTACCCGTACCGCTTCGGTGGCCGATTACTACGCGCCTATCCGTACCGGCACCGACATCGCGTTCATGGGTGGGTTGATCAATTACCTGCTGAGCAATGACAAGATCCAGCACGAGTATGTGCGCAACTACACTGACGTATCCTTCATCGTCAAGGACACCTATGGCTTCGAGGATGGCCTGTTCAGCGGCTATGACGAGAGCAAGCGCATCTATGCCGACAAGTCTGGCTGGGGTTACGAGCTGGGCGAGGACGGTTTTGCCAAGGTAGACCCGACACTGCAGCACCCACGCTGTGTATTCCAGCTGATGAAGCAGCACTACAGCCGCTACACCCCGGAATTGGCGAGCATGACCTGTGGCATGCCGCAGGACGCCATGATGAAGGTGTGGGAAGAAATCGCGACATGCTCGGCGCCGGGCAAGACCATGACGATCCTGTATGCGCTGGGGTGGACGCAGCATTCGATCGGCGCGCAGATCATCCGTAGCGCGGCGATGGTGCAGCTGTTGCTGGGCAACGTCGGCATGCCAGGCGGGGGCGTGAATGCCTTGCGTGGTCACTCCAACATTCAGGGCTTGACTGACCTGGGGTTGCTATCCAACTCGCTGCCGGGTTACTTGACGCTTGCCGGCGACGCCGAGCAGGACTACGCCGCGTTCATCGACAAGCGTGCATCCAAGCCGCTGCGCCCGGGGCAGCTGTCCTACTGGCAGAACTACGGCAAGTTCCACGTCAGCCTCATGAAAGCCTGGTACGGCCCCAACGCCACCGCCGAGAACAACTGGGGCTACGATTGGCTGCCCAAGCTCGACGTGCCTGCCTACGACGTGCTGCGCATGTTCGAGATGATGAGCCAGGGCAAGGTCAACGGCTACATGTGCCAGGGTTTCAACCCGATTGCCGCCCTCCCTGACAAGAACCGCGTGACCGCGGCACTGGCCAAGCTCAAGTGGCTGGTGGTCATGGACCCGTTGGCCACCGAGACATCCGAGTTCTGGCGCAACGTGGGGCCGTTCAACGATGTGGACACGGCCGGTATCCAGACCGAGGTGATCCGCCTGCCCACCACCTGCTTCGCCGAAGAGGATGGCTCGCTGGTCAACAGTAGCCGCTGGCTGCAATGGCACTGGAAAGGCGCCGACGGCCCGGGTGAAACCCGCACTGACGTGCAGATCATGAGCGAGCTGTTCCTGCGCTTGCGACAGCGGTACCAGAAGGAAGGGGGGGCCTACCCCGATCCACTGCTGAACATCCACTGGCCGTACAAGATCGCCGAAGAGCCGTCGCCTGAGGAACTGGCGAAGGAGATGAACGGCTGGGCCGTGACGGACTTCACCGACCCGACCGGTGCGACCGTCAAGTCCGGTCAGCAACTGTCGGGCTTCGGCCAGCTCAAGGACGACGGCAGCACGGCTTCTGGTTGCTGGATCTTCGCCGGCTGCTGGACCGAGCAGGGCAACCAGATGGCGCGCCGCGACAACAGCGACCCCTATGGCATGCATCAGGTGCAGAACTGGGCATGGGCGTGGCCGGCCAACCGACGCATTCTCTATAACCGTGCTTCCAGCGACCCGCAAGGCAAGCCCTGGGATCCGGAGAAGAAGCGTCTGGTCTGGTGGAACGGCAAGGCATGGGGCGGGACCGACGTGCCTGATTTCAAGGTCGATTCGCCGCCGGAAGCGGGCATGAACCCGTTCATCATGAACCCCGAGGGTGTGGCGCGTTTCTTCGCCATCGACAAGATGGCCGAAGGGCCGTTCCCCGAGCACTATGAGCCTTTCGAAACACCGATTGGCATCAACCCCCTGCACCCGAACAACAAGAAGGTGGTCAGCAACCCGGCAGGGCGCATCTTCGATTCAGTGTGGGACACCTTGGGTACACATGATGAATTCCCATACGCGGCCACCACCTACCGCCTGACCGAGCATTTCCACTTCTGGAGCAAGCATTGCCGGCTCAACGCCATTGCCCAGCCTGAGCAGTTCGTCGAGATTGGTGAAGTACTGGCCAATGAAAAAGGCATCAAGGCGGGCGACAGGGTGCGTGTGTCGAGCAAGCGCGGGCATATCGATGCCGTTGCGGTGGTGACCAAGCGGATACGTCCGCTGCAGGTCAACAACCAGACGGTGCATCAGATCGGCATCCCGCTGCACTGGGGCTTTACCGGGTCCACGCGGCACGGGTACCTGACCAACACCCTGGTACCGTTCCTGGGCGATGGCAATACCCAGACACCGGAGTCCAAGTCGTTCCTCGTCAAAGTGGAGAAACTCTGATGGCCAGCCAAGACATCATCGCCCGGTCGGCCACCACCACCGTGCCGCCTTCGGTACGCGAGCAGGAGCAGGTTGCCAAGCTGATCGACACCACCAAGTGCATCGGCTGCAAGGCCTGCCAGGTGGCGTGTTCGGAATGGAACGAGTTGCGCGACGAGGTAGGCCACAACCACGGGACCTACGACAACCCTCAGGACCTGAGCGCCGAAACCTGGACATTGATGCGCTTTACCGAGCACGAGCGCGACGACGGCAACCTGGAGTGGCTCATCCGCAAGGATGGCTGCATGCACTGCGCAGACCCCGGTTGCCTGAAGGCGTGCCCAAGCCCCGGTGCAATCATCAAGCACGCCAACGGCATCGTCGACTTCAACCAGGACCATTGCATAGGCTGCGGCTACTGCATCACCGGGTGCCCGTTCAATATCCCGCGCATTTCGCAAAAGGACCACAAGGCCTACAAGTGCACCCTGTGTTCCGACCGCGTCAGCGTAGGACTGGAGCCAGCCTGCGTGAAAACCTGCCCGACCGGCGCCATCGTCTTCGGCAGCAAGGACGAGATGAAGGTGCATGCCGATGAACGCATCGTCGACCTCAAGTCCCGAGGCTACGAGAACGCTGGGCTGTACGACCCTGATGGCGTAGGGGGGACCCATGTGATGTACGTACTGCACCATGCCGATACACCCAAGCTGTATGCCGGGCTGCCGGACCAGCCGGTGATCAGCCCGCTGGTGGGGTTGTGGAAGGGCTTCACCAAACCTCTAGCCTTGCTGGCCATGGGGGCTGCGGTACTGGCCGGCTTCTTCCACTACGTACGGGTCGGGCCGCAGCGTGTCGAGGAGGACGAGCAACCTGCAGCGTCCGACACCAGCGTGCACCAGGTAGACCCGGCAGTGCATGTGTTCGACCCGAACAAGTCCGATGGGCAAGGGGAGCAGCGGCCATGAACGACAACAAGCCTATCCTGCGTTACAACGCCAACGAGCGCAGCAACCACTGGATAGTGGCGATCCTGTTCTTTCTGGCGGGCCTGTCGGGGCTGGCGCTGTTTCACCCCGCCTTGTTCTGGCTGAGCAATCTGTTCGGCGGCGGGCCATGGACGCGCATCCTGCACCCTTTCCTGGGTGTGGCGATGTTCGTGTTCTTCCTGGGCCTGGTGGTGCGTTTCTGGCGTGCCAACTTCATTACCGCCAACGACCGCCTGTGGTTGCGAAGAATCGATCGAGTCATGCGCAACCAGGAGGAAGGGGTGCCTGCCATCGGCAAGTACAATGCCGGGCAGAAGCTGCTGTTCTGGACGCTGCTGGTGTGCATGCTGGTCCTGATGGTCAGTGGGGTGGTGATCTGGCGCGCTTACTTCAGTCACTTCTTCGACATCGGCGCCATACGCCTGGCCACCTTGCTGCATGCCTTCGCAGCGTTCGTGCTGGTGCTCAGCATCATCGTGCACATCTATGCCGGTATCTGGATCAAGGGGTCGGTAGGCGCCATGCTGCATGGCTGGGTCAGCCGGGCTTGGGCGCGCAAGCATCATGAACTGTGGTATCGCGACGTGACCGGTGACAAAACGCCAACCGAGCACCGACGAAAAGAAGGATGAACGCTTGAGTACCGTACTTGAACCTGGGCAGATCGAAGCATCGGCCGTCATGCCGCCGTTTCTGCACCTGCCGCCAGGCAACCTCTTCGACGTGCGGGCGGCTCGCCTGGAGCGCCTGGCCCAGGGCCATGCCATGGGCGACTATTTGCTGTTGATCGCGCGGCTATGCCGAATCCAGCAGCAGCTTGTGGATAACCCGCCTAGCGCGCTGCCTGTTGCCCAGGAGCGCCAACGCCTGTGCATAAGTCACGGGCTACCGCCCCTGGCGGCTGACAGCCTTGTGCGCGAAGGCGCATGGCTGGGTTGGTTGCAGGCGCTGCTCGATCATTTCGATGAGCCGGGCCAAGGCCCGCTGCAAGAAGCACTGCACACGCTGCGCATCAGTGACGATACCCAGCGCAAGGGTTGGGCAATTGCCCTGCTCAGCGGCCAGTACGATGCCGTGCCCCCTGCACTGGTGCCGTTCGTGGGCGCAGCCCTGCAGGCTGCCTGGTCAAGCTGGTTGCTGGCACTGCCAAGCATCGAACTCAAGCCCGCTGCCAGCCTTGCCCAATGCCCGGCATGCGGTTCGCCGGCCATGGCGGGCGTGGTACGCAACCGTGGCAAGCACAACGGCTTGCGTTACCTTGCCTGTTCGTTGTGCGCCTGCGAGTGGCACGTGGTGCGGGTCAAGTGCGTGTATTGCGACTCCAGCAAAGACCTGCGCTACAGCGCGCTCGACGATGACCGTCACGGGCCCGGCAAGGCGCCGCTGCGTGCCGAGTGTTGCCCAGGGTGCAACAGCTACCTCAAGCAACACTACCTGGAAAATGACGCAGCAGCCGAAGCCTTGGCCGACGACCTGGCCAGCCTGGCCCTGGACATGCGCCTGGACGAGGAGGGGTACCATCGTCTGGCACCCAACCTGATGGTCTCGCCCGGCTAGCGGTTGATTGTCTACACTGTAAGACCGAGTTGCCTTGCGCAGGCAAGCGCCCTTGACACGGACTTCGAAGGTTCTCGAACCTGCGGATGTCTGCGTTACCGTCGCTTGCCTTCCACAAGGCCAGCAGACAATGGACCCGTCCAAGGTAGTACCGCATGTCCTCCAGCTTAGCCAGCGTCACGCCTCGCCTGCCTTCCATCGATACACTCCTGCGCCACCCAGCTTGTCTAGCGCTGATCGAGCGTTACGGCCGTGAAGCTGTTCTGTCGACCTTGCGGCACTTGCTGGACGATTTGCGCGACCTCGTCCGCAATGGCCAGCTCGGTGCTGCCGAGGTGGCGCCCGAGGTACTGCTGGGCCGCGCCGGCGAACGCCTCGATGTCAACCAGCGCAGCCAGGTTCGCCGCGTGTTCAACCTCACCGGTACAGTATTGCACACCAACCTGGGCCGCGCCTTGCTGCCCGAGGAAGCCATCGAGGCCATGGAGTGCGCAGCGCGCTACCCGCTGAACCTCGAGTTTGACTTGAGCACGGGCAAGCGCGGTGATCGCGATGACCTGATCGAGGGGTTGATCCGCGAACTGACCGGCGCCGAGGCCGTCACCGTGGTGAACAACAATGCAGCCGCTGTGTTGCTGGCGCTCAACAGCCTGGGCGCCCGCAAGGAAGGCATCATCTCCCGTGGCGAACTGATCGAGATCGGTGGCGCCTTCCGGATACCCGACATCATGGCCCGGGCTGGCGTCAGGTTGCATGAGATCGGCACCACCAACCGCACCCACGCCCGCGACTACGAGGCCGCCATCAGCCCGCGCACCGGGTTGCTGATGCGCGTGCACTGCAGCAACTACAGCATCCAGGGCTTCACCACCCAGGTACCCACCACGGAGCTGGCCCGTATTGCCCGCCAGCACGGCCTGCCGCTACTCGAGGACCTGGGCAGTGGCAGCCTGCTGGACCTCACGCGCTGGGGACTACCGGCCGAACCGACGGTGCGCCAGGCATTGAGCGATGGCGCCGACATTGTCACCTTCAGTGGCGACAAGCTGCTGGGCGGCCCGCAAGCGGGGATCATCGTTGGGCGCAAGGACTTGATCGCCAGGATCAAGAAGAACCCGCTCAAGCGCGCCTTGCGCGTGGATAAGATCACCCTAGCCGCCCTGGAGGCCGTACTGGCGCTGTACCGCAACCCTGATCGCCTGGCCGAGCGCTTGCCCAGCCTGCGCCTGCTCACGCGTGCCCAGGCAGAGATTCATACCCAGGCCCTGCGCGTGGCGCCAGCGTTGCAAACCTGCCTGGGCGAGCAGTGGTGCGTCAGCGTACAGCCGACGCTGGGCATGATCGGCAGCGGCAGTCAGCCTGTCGCACGCTTGCCCAGCGCCGCCTTGTGCGTGCGTGCGCAGGTGTCCAAGCGTCTGCGCGGGCGCAGCCTGCATGCCTTGGAGCGCGCGCTGCGCGAGTTGCCGGTGCCGGTGCTTGGGCGCATCGACGACGATGCACTGTGGCTGGACCTGCGCCAGCTGGACGATGAACCCCAATGGCTGGCGCAGCTGCCAGGCCTGCAATTGGGGGCCTTGCAGTGATTGTCGGGACCGCCGGGCACATCGATCACGGCAAGACGGCGCTGCTGCAAGCGCTTACGGGCCAGGCCGGGGACCACCGCCAGGAGGAACAGGCCCGTGGCATGACCATCGACCTGGGTTATCGCTACGCGTCGCTGGCCGAGCAGGCGCCACTGACTGGCTTCATCGACGTGCCGGGCCATGAGCGATTTATCCACAACATGCTGGCCGGTGCCCACGGTATAGACCTGGTGCTGCTGGTGGTGGCGGCAGACGATGGGGTCATGCCGCAGACCCGCGAGCACCTGGCGATCATCGAACTGTTGGGCATTCCCCAGGCGCTGGTGGCCATCAGCAAGTGCGACCGGGTCGAGCCCGCACGCGTGGAAGCGGTGAAGCAGCAAGTCAGCCAACTGCTGGCGCCTGGCCCGTATGCCGACGCGCCGCAATTTCCCGTATCCAGTACCGCGGGCACCGGTATCGACGCCTTGCGCCAAGCCCTGCTGGCGGCAGCGCCCCATGCCCGCCGTCGCAGTGTGGCCGGAGGCTTTCGCCTTGCCGTGGACCGGGCGTTCGCCGTCACGGGCGCGGGGGTAGTGGTGACTGGCACGGCGCTGGCAGGGCGGATCACCGCTGGCGACACGTTGCTGCTGGGCAAGGCCGGCAGGCCGGTGAGGGTGCGCGGTTTGCATGCCCAGAATCAGCCCGCGCTGGTGGCGGAGGCAGGGCAGCGTGTGGCGCTCAACATAGCCGCCGAGCGCCTGGCGGTGGACCAGATACGCCGAGGAGATTGGCTGGTGCCGCAGTGGTTGCACGCGCCCAGCACCCGCATCGATATTGACTTGAGCCTGCTGCCCGGCCAAGCCCGTACCTTCGAGCATTTCAGTGCGGTGCACGTGCACCTGGGTACCCAGGACGTAACTGCCAGGGTGGCTTTACTCGAAGGGCAGAGCTTGGCGGCGGGGCAGCGCATGTTCGCACAGTTGCTGCTCAACGCCCCCTTGCAAGCGGTGCATGGCGACCGCCTGGTGCTGCGCGATCAGCGCGCTCAATACACGCTTGGCGGCGGCACGGTCCTGGACCCGTTCGCCCCCAGTCGACAACGCCGCAGCGCCGAAAGGCTGCAACAGTTGCAGGTGCTGCGCGACTGTGCGGGCCTTGAGCAGGCCTTGCCGGGTTTGCTTGCCAGCGCACCGGGTGGGCTGGACCCACAGCGCTTGGAGCGACAGTTCAATCGCCTGCGTGACAGCTGGCAATTACCCGACGACGTACTCGTGATCGCCACCCGCCAAGGCCAGTTGCTGTTCGCCGCAAGGCAATGGCAGGCGCTCAAGCAACGTGTGCTGGCCCAATTGGCGGCCTTTCATGAGCAGGAGCCCGATCAATTGGGCCCGGACCGTGACAGACTGCGCCGTTTCGCGGCGTTGCCATTGGACAGGCCGGGGTTCGTCAGTTTACTTGAGCAGTTGCTGGCCGAGGGCGCAGTGGCCAGCAGCGGCCCCTGGCTGCACTTGCCTGATCATCAGGTCCAGCTCAGTGCCGCAGATGAGGCGCTCTGGGCCCGCCTGCAGCCCAGACTGCTGGCCGCAGCCTACGATCCGCCTTGGGTCAGGACGTTGGCGAGCGAGGAAAAGTGCGCTGAGGCCGATGTACGCCTGCTACTGCGCAAGCTCGCACGCCTGGGGCTGCTGCACCAGGTGGTGCGGGACCTGTTCTACCCAGAACCGACTCTACAGCGTATGGCAGAGCTGCTGCAGCGTCACATGGGTGACACGCCGGTAGTGCAGGTTGCTGCATTTCGCGATATGTTGGGCATCGGTCGCAAGCGCAGTGTACAGATCCTGGAGTATTTCGACCGGATCGGCCTGACCCGCAGGGTCGGCGATCAGCGGTACATCCGCAGTGACAGTGCCCTGGCCCGCTAGCAGGCCAGGCACCCACTTCAAGGAAGGCAATCGCGCCCGGTGGCGCGGCCGGGCTTCAAACCCGGTTGGGGACGGCATCCGTTCCCGGGCAGGTTCGACTCCCGCTGCCTTCCGCCACTTCTAGCGTTCGCCGCACAGGTCCAGGGCAAACCACTGCTCGGCCTCATCCACGTCCAGCCCGGCACCCAACAGCGCGAACATCTTGCCAAGGGCCGCCTCCCGCGTCATGCCGCCCCCGCTGACCAGGCCTGCTGCCCGCAGGCGGCTACCGGCGGCATAGGTATCAAAGACCACGTCGCCTTCCGGGCACTGGGAAATGGCCACCAACATGACCCCACGCTCGCGTGCTGCACGCAAAGTGTCGAGCAGCGCCTGATCATCGGACGGCCCAGTGCCGCTGCCATAGCATTCCAGCAACAAGCCCTGCACGCCGCTGCCGAGCAAAGCGTCCAGATGACCGGCCTGCAAACCAGGGAACACCGGCACCACCGCAAGGTTTACGCGCTGACGGGGCTGCTGGTAACCCAAGTGTGCCGGCAAGGGGGCTACGTGCTCGCTCTGGCGGTGGCGCGGCAGGGCTGCAAAGGCATCGAACGCTTCGCTGCGCAGCTTCGAGGCGCGGCAACCGTGCAGCAGCTTCCCCGCGAAGTACAGCTGCACGCCCGCTTCAAGGGGATGATCGAACTGGCGCAGTGCACCGCACAGGTTGTCCCAGGCATCGCTGCCAGGTGCGCCTGCCGGCAGCATCGAGCCGGTCAGCAGGATGGGAACCGGCAGCCCCAGCAACAGGAACGACAGTGCCGCTGCACTGTAGGCCAGGGTGTCGGTGCCATGCAGTACCAGTACCGCATCATGGTCACGGACCCGCACGGCATCGACGATCGCATCACGCATCGCCAGCCAGTTGTGCTGCTGCATGTTGGCACTGTCGAGCAGTGGGTCCAGTTCCTGGAGCGTCCAGGTGACTTCGGGGGCGTCGGCCATCACGGCGAAATGATCGCGCATGCGGGACTCGAAGCCGCCCGATGGGGCGAGGCCTTCCGGGGTTTCGAGCATGCCGATGGTGCCACCGGTGTAGAGCACGAGGAGGTTCTTTACTGCGCGCATGGAAAGCGTCCGTAGCGATGAACGGGAAAGAAGAGCCGCGCTTTGGAGGGAAGGCTAGTGGGGCCGCAATGCGGCCCCTGGTGACTCAAACAACTGGCACAACCCTCGCTGGGGCGGCTGGCGATGTCAGCCTATCAGCGCAGCGGCTGAGCCTGGCCTACAGCTTTGTCAGCGGCTGTTTCCACCTGCGGATTGGCAGGCCATGCATTACGGTCCAGGTCCAGGTCGGCGAACTTGGCCGAATCGAACACGGGCTGCTTGATGCCAGCCTTGCGCTGGTCATCGTAGTCGCGCATCACACGCAGGCCGACCTTGAACAGCAAGGCCAGGGCCATCAGGTTGACGAAGGCCAGGCACGTCATGGTTATGTCGGCGAAGGCGAACACGGTGGTCAGGTCCTGCATCGAGCCCCACACGACCAATGCCAGTACCAGGGCACGGAAGCCCATCAATACAGCCCGGTTACGGCTGAGGAACTGCAGGCTGTTCTCGCCCAGGTAGTAGTTGTAGAGGATGCAGGTGAACACGAACAGCGACAGCGCCACGCTCACGAAGATACGGCCCCAGTCGCCTACCACGGCTGCCAGCGAGTTCTGGGTCAGGACAATGCCGTCACCCTCGAAACCAGGGGTGTAGAAGCCCGACAGCAGGATCAGCAGCGCGGTGCAGGTGCAGATCACGAACGTATCGAGGAACACGCTGAACGCCTGTACCACGCCCTGGGCACCTGGGTGCTTCACGGCTGCGACGGCGGCTACGTTCGGTGCACTGCCAAGGCCGGCTTCGTTGGCGAACACGCCACGCTTCACGCCCATGACGATGGCGCTGCCCAGCAGGCCGCCGAACGCGGGGTCAAGACCGAAAGCGCTCTTGAAGATGGTTTCGAGCATGGCCGGCACGTGTTCGATCTGGGTGCCGATCACGTACAGGGTCACGCCGATGTAGGCCAAGGTCTTGATCGGTACGAGCAGGTCGGACACCGCCGCGATGCGCTTGATGCCACCAATGAAGGTGATGGCCAGCAGTACTGCCAGCACGATGCCGGTGTGGCGCGGATCGAAGTGGAAGGCGTTTTGCAGCGAATGGGTCACGGTGTACGACTGCAGGCCAATGAAGGCGAAGCCATAGGTGACCAGCAGCAGGATCGAGAAGACGATCGCCATGCCCTTGTACTTCAGGCCATGCTGAATGTAGTAGGCCGGGCCGCCACGGTACAGGCCATCGCCGTCGGCGCGCTTGTACACCTGGGCCAGGGTACATTCGAAGAAGCTGCTCGACATGCCCACCAGCGCGGTGACCCACATCCAGAACACGGCACCTGGGCCGCCCAGGGTCACGGCGATGCCGACACCGGCAATGTTACCGGCGCCCACGCGGCCGGCCAGGCTCAGCATCAGGGCCTGGAATGAACTCAGTTGGCCTGCCTGGCCACGCAGCGATTCCTTGAACACACCGAACATGTGTGCGAAGTGGCGGAACTGGACGAACCGGGAACGGAGGGTGAAGTAGCTACCCAGCCCCACGATCAGCACGATGAGCAGTTTCCCCGAGAGGAAATCGTTGAGTACTTCGAGCATTGGAAAATGACCTCGATTCTTATTCTTCGTGTGGAAAGACCAGCGGCCGGCAGGCGTGCCGCTATTCGTTGGGGCGCATGGTTGGCCATGACAAGAGTCGTTACAATTTCGCGGCTTGGTCTTAATTGATGCGACTTGATGCTAAACTGGCGCCATTCGCGTCACGTAGGCCATTGTCATGAGCGAGCATTTCGCTACCAATCTCAAGCTGGCTTGCAGCCACTACCGCTCTATCTCCGAAGTTTGCCGCCAACTGTCGATCAATCGCGCCCAGTTCAACAAATACCTGAGTGGGCAAAGCCGTCCGACGGCTTACAACCTCAAACGCATTGGCGATTTCTTCGGGGTGGAGGAATACGAGCTTGACCTGCCCGCCGATCAGTTTTCACGCTTGATCGGCGCGCGAGTACCGTCCTCGGTCGAGCAAACCGGCGATCCGATCAGCGAGCTGTTTCGGCCTCTGCATGATCACGCGGGCAACCTGTCGCGTTACTGCGGGTATTACTTCGAGTATTCCAATTGCATGTCGGTGCCGGGTACGGTCCTGGTATCACTGGTGCATCTGTGGGAGGAGGGCGGGCGCTTTCTGTTCGAGCGCCAGGAGCGGCAGGAGCGGTCGAGCGCAACGGACCTGCATGCCGAAGTGCGTTGTCGGTACCTGGGGGCTGCTTTTCAGTTGCAGGACCGGGTGTTCCTGATCGACTACGAATCGCTTACCTACAACGAGATGAGCCAGACCATTCTCATCCCCAGCTTCAAAAGCCGTATCACCCGCCTCAACGGCCTCAAGGCAGGCGTGTCCAGCGGCGACCGGCGCAATCCCGCCTGTACCCGAGTGGTGTGGGAGTACCTGGGGCAGGAGATCAATCGCATCAACGCCTACCGCCAGGTAAAACTGTACCGGCCTGATGACCCTCGCATAGATGAAGACATCCGCGAGCGGTTGGATGTGGGCCCGCTCAGGAATGGGTTGTTTGAAGTCGAGTAGGTGGTCGCGTCATGTGTGCTCGAGGAAAAAGTTGGCCACGGGGCAACCTTCTCCCGCAGCAATGCCCATACGGCCCCACGTTGGACTTCCCCGCCCGGAAACCGCAAAATGGCCGCTTTCCCTTACAACCTCCGGATCTGCTGACTCTATGCGTATGCGCCTAATGCTGTTGGGTGGTGGCAATGCCCTCGGGCAAGCGCTGATTCGTCTTGGGGCCGAGGAGGACATCGCTTTCATGGCGCCGCGCCCTCCAGAGGAGGGCTGGGCGCCTGCCAGCCTTACCCAGTTGCTCGACGATCATCGTCCCGACGCCGTGGTCAACCTGGCGTATTACTTCGACTGGTTCCAGGCCGAGTCGGTCAGCGAGCAGCGTCTGGCGCTTCAGGAACGCGCCGTGGAGCGGCTGGCAGAGTTGTGCCAGCACCACCAGATCACGCTGGTCCAGCCCTCGAGCTACCGCGTGTTCGATGGCTCGCGTGCCACCGCCTACAGCGAAAAGGACGAGCCTTTGCCGCTTGGCCTGCGCGGGCAGGCGCTCTGGCGTATCGAACAAAGCGTGCGTGCGGCCTGCCCGCAACATGTGCTGTTGCGGTTCGGCTGGGTGCTGGACGAAAGTATCGATGGCCTGCTTGGCCGTTTCCTGACGCGCGCCGAGCTACCCCAGGAATTGCTGCTGGCCGATGATCGGCGTGGCAACCCGACACCCGTCGACGATGCGGCCAGGGTCATTCTCTCGGTGCTCAAGCAACTGGACTGCAATTCGCCGTTGTGGGGTACCTACCACTACGCCGGGAACGAAGCGACCACGCCTGTGGCGCTAGGCCAGGCGATCCTCGCCGAGGCCGGCCAGCATCGACAGCTCGCGGTGCAGACGCCAACGCCGCAGGCCCATGCCGCGCGCCCGGATGCCAGCGAAGAGCCGCAGAACGCAGTGCTGGCGTGCAAGAAAATCCTTCACACCTTCGGTATCAAGCCCCGTGCCTGGCGTGCAGGCTTGCCGCCTCTTCTGGACCGGTTCTATCGCCATGGCTGATGCCCCCATCCTGATCACCGGCGGTGCCGGCTTCATCGGCTCTCACCTGAGCGACGCCTTGCTGGCGCGTGGCTACGCCGTGCGCATTGTCGACGACCTCTCCACGGGCAAGCGCGACAACCTGCAACTGGGCCACCCCCTGCTTGAGCTTGTCGAGGGGGACGTTGCCGACGCCGAATTGGTCCAACGCGCAGCGGCAGGCTGCCAGGCCGTGGTGCACTTGGCTGCGGTGGCCTCGGTGCAGGCTTCGGTCGACGATCCGGTGCGCACGCACCAGAGCAATTTCATCGGCACGCTCAACGTGTGCGAAGCCATGCGTGTTCACGGGGTGCGTCGCGTGTTGTTCGCGTCCAGTGCAGCGGTCTATGGCAACAACGGTGAAGGCCAGTCCATTGCCGAAGATACGCCCAAGGCGCCGCTGACACCGTATGCCGTGGACAAGCTGGCCAGCGAGCAGTACCTGGACTTCTACCGGCGCCAGCATGGGCTTGAGCCTGTGATATTCCGGTTCTTCAACATCTTCGGGCCGCGGCAGGACCCTTCCTCGCCTTATTCGGGCGTCATCAGCATCTTCAGCGAGCGTGCACTGCAAGGTCAGCCAATCACCGTGTTCGGTGACGGCGAGCAGACGCGGGACTTCCTGTATGTGGGTGACCTGGTACAGGTCATGGTGCAAGCGCTCGAGCAAGCGCAGGTCGAGGAGGGGGCCGTGAACATCGGTCTCAACCAGGCCACGTCACTGAACCAGATGCTCGCTGCGCTCCAGCAGGTGGTGGGCAGCTTGCCCGCAGTCAGCTATACCACGCCGCGCTCGGGCGACATCCGCCATTCGCGTGCGGACAACAGGCGGTTGCTGGCTCGCTTCGACTTCAAGCGGGCCACCTCGATGGTGGAGGGCCTGTCCCGGTTGTTGGGCAAGCTCCGTTAGCAACCGATGGGCGCCCAGTCCGGCGCTCAGTACGACAGTAACGAAACGGGGCGGCCTTGGCCGCCCCGTGTGTTTTGCAGCGCTCGATCAGAACTTGTAGCCCAGGCCGACCATGTAGACCCAAGGGTCCACGTCCACGTCGACCTTGGTCTTGCTATAGCCCAAGGCGCTCGGGCCGTTCACGCTGGCCTTGGTGTCGATGTCCACATACCAGACAGCGGCGTTGACCAGCAGGTTGTCGGTGATCATGTAGTCCATGCCCAGCTGGCCGGCGAACCCGACCGAATCCTGCAGTTTCAGGTTGCTGAACCCTTGTTGCTTGCGGTTGCTGCTCAGGTCTTCATCGAAGAACAAGGTGTAGTTGATGCCCACGCCCGCATAGGGTTGGAACTTCGACGACGCCTCCATCGGGTAGTACTGCAACGAAAGGGTCGGCGGCAGTTGCTTGATGTCGGCCAGCTTGCCATCCAGCCCACCGCCCAGCCCTTTCACCCCTACCGTGTGCTTGAACGGCGTGGCTGCCAGCAATTCCAGGCCAATGTGGTCGGTGAGCATGTAGGCGAATGCCAGACCCAGCTGGGTATCGCTGTCCAGGGTCGCCTTGGTGCCTGCCACCTTGTTGCCGTCGAACTTCAGGTCGCTGCTGCTCTCGTTGGGCGCGGTGGTGATGGCGCCAGCACGTACGATGAAATCACCGGGTTGATAAGCGTGCGCAGCCGGGGCGGTGAGTGCCAGGGCCACGAGTGAGGCACCGAGCAAGGACTTGTTCATGGAAGCTCCCAAAGGACGTTGATAATCGTGTAGTCCAATGGTACGGATGCAACTAAACAGAAAGTTTGACCCAGCTCAAAGAAGCGTCTGCACCGGCCTTCGGAAGGCTCATCTGAGTTCGTAGGCGTAGATCTTCTCGGCTTCCATCTGGTAACCCGCCTCAGCCAGTTCGCTGCTCGAGGGTTTGACATGCATCGTGCCCTCTATCCAGTAGGGCTGATACAGATCTTCGACCCTTACGCCCATTTCACTGACGATGTGCACAATCTGGTTCGACGGGGGCGGGGGCACGTGGATGCACGCACCGTAGTACGGCACCAGCAGAAATTCGGTGGTGCGGCCTTGCTCATTGACCTCCAGCGGCACGATGTAGCCCGGCAGCTTGATCTGCTGGCCATCGAGGCTGTTCACCACGGGTGCAGCAGACGCCTGCTGGCGCGCGGCCGGGGCGGACTCGGCAGACAGTGCATCGCTGAGCTGCGACATGTCATGCAGGGGCGCCAGTTGCGGCGCGACGACCGGTGCGCCTTCGGGGATCAGGGCGGGCCAGTCGAGCTCTCTGGGCTGCGATGCCCATGCAGGTACCGCAAGCATCACGAGCAGCGAAAAAAGCAGGCGCCGGGCGGGGCTACCGGTTGGCAGGCGGGCCCCCATACGGCATGTCCATGCGCTTGCAAGCGCATGGAGAGCCCCGAGGCAGGCAGTGAGAAATCGGATCATCACAGGCTCTCAAAGGTGGATCGACAAACCATCTGCCAACGACTGCCGATAGGCTCGCCATGCCGGAACGCTGCCCATCAACAGCGCTGCGCCAAGGATGATAGCCAGCAACGACCATTCATGCGTGCTGGGCCAGGCCAATGGCAGGTACAAGCCATAGTTGGCCTGCACGTAACCCTGGGCCAGGGCGATGCCGGCGTACAGCAGGCCAAGCCCGGCAACGATCCCGGCCGTTGCCAGAGCCAGAGCCTCAAGTACCAGCAGCCCGGCGATGTGCCATGGTCGTGCACCTACCGAGCGCAGGATCGCCATTTCCCGGCGGCGCTCGTTCAGACTGGTAAGAATCGCCGTGAGCATGCCGATCAGCCCGGTCAGCACAACGAACAGCGAGACCACGAACAGGGCTTGTTCGGCAGTGCCCATCAGGCTCCACAACTCCTGCAACGCCACCCCCGGCAAAATCGCCAACAGCGGCTCGCTGCGGTATTCATTGATTTCGCGCTGCAGGCTGAAGGTGGCGATCTTGTTGTTCAAGCCCAGCATGAACGCCGTGATCGCAGCGGGTTGCAGGTCCATGCCACGCGCCTGTTCTGCACTGATGCGTCCCGCACCTCGGGCCGGCACCCCGTTGTGCCAGTCGATATGGATCGCCTCCATGCCGGCCAGGCTGATGTACAAGGTGCGGTCAACCGGCGTGCCGGTGCGCTTGAGTACACCGACCACGGTAAATGGTTTGTCGTCGTGCTTGACCAGGCTGATCGCCGCCACGCCATGGGCCAGCACCAGTTTGTCGCCCAGCTTGTAGTGCAAGGCGTCGGCAACCTCCGCGCCCAGTACCACTTCGAAAGGATCGTCGGCAAATTCCCGGCCCTCGCGCAACGCCAGGTGCTGCTTGCGCCCGTACTGATAGTGGTCGAAATAGGCGCCGGTGGTGCCCATCACCCGGTAGCCGCGGTGCGAGTCGCCCAGCGAGATGGGGATCGCCCACTTCACCCGTGGGTCCTGGGCGTAGTGCTGGTAGCTGTCCCAGCGTATGTTGTTGGTGGCATTGCCGATGCGAAACACCGAGTACAGCAGCAGGTTCACCGAACCTGAACGCGCACCGACAATCAGGTCAGTACCACTGATGGTGCTGGCAAAGCTGGCGCGGGCTTCGGTGCGCACCCGTTCGACAGCCAGCAGCAGGCAAACCGACAAGGCGATGGCAAACGCGGTCAGAAAGGCGGTGAAGCGGCGGTTGGCCAGGCTGGCCAGGGCAAGGCGAAGCAGGTACATCATGCCTCCCGGGGCTTGGCGGCACGATTGAGCTCGGCCAGGGACAGGTGTCGGTCGAACAGCGGGGCCAGGCTCTGGTCATGACTGACGAACAGCAAGCTAGAGCCTGCCGCGCGGCATTCATCGAACAGCAACGCGATGAACGCTTCGCGGGTATCGGCATCCAGCGCTGATGTGGGTTCATCGGCGATCACCAGCTCGGGTTGGCCGATCAAGGCGCGGGCGGCGGCGACGCGTTGCTGCTGGCCGATCGACAGGCTGTCGGCTCGCCGCGTGAGCAACTGCGGATCGCCCAGGCCCAGGTGGGCAAGCAATTCGCGGGCGGCCTGGTCGACGCTACCGTGGCGCTCGACGGCACGCTGGGCGCGGCTGCGCGAGAAACGACAGGGCAGCTCGACATTTTCCCGCACCGAGAGAAACGGCAGCAGGTTGAATTGCTGGAAGATGTAGCCGGTGTGGTCCACACGAAAACGGTCGCGGGCACCTTGGCCGAGTAGGGCCAAGTCCTGCCCAAGCAGTTGGATTCGCCCACGGCCTGGCCGGTTGACCCCGCCGAGCAGGCCCAGCAGGGTGGTCTTGCCACTGCCGCTTGGGCCCTTGAGAAACACGGCTTCACCGGCTTGCAGTTCAAAGGCCGGGATATCCAGCAACGGCGGTTGTCCCGGCCAGGCGAACGCCAGGTCTTGCAGGTGGATCAGCGGCTGGTTCATTCAGAGTGTGACCACAGCCTTGGTTGGCGAGGTTCCCACCCCCTTCTGGCCGTTCGGGCCGATCAATTGCACATTGATTTTCTGCGTGGCGGGGAAGGCCTTGAACAGCGGCGACAGGTCGATCTGAGTGAGTTTTTCGGGCGCTGTGCAGGTGAGTTGGTAATGGGCGTTGATGTCGCTGTGAACGTGGCCTTTTTCGTGCTCGTCGGCATCATCGTCCGCCTTGGCGGCATCCCCAAACAGCGGGCTTTGCAGTTCTTGCTGGTCTGGTGTGCAACCCGCGGCCGCCGTCAATGCGAACAACTTCAGGGGCTGTTCCAACTGCTGACGCACCGCGGCCACCTTGGCCTTGTCGGCATCGCTGCTGGCCATGTGCTCGAAGCCGACCAGGTTCATCGCCGGGCTGTCCAGCTCAAGCTCCAGGGTATTGCCGTCAAGCACGGCATTGAGCTTGGCCACGCCATGCTCATGGGCGGCAAGCGTGCCATGGCCGTGATCATGCTCATGTTCTTCGTGGGCATGGGCCGTCATGGCCAATGGCAAGCAGGCGAAGGGCAAGGCTAGCAGCAGACGACGCATGGGCGACTCCAGGAGCGGATTGTAGGAGTGGTTATGTTATAACGATTGTTTGGCAGGCCGCCAGCCTCGTGGCTCAGGTTTCATGTTGCGGTAGCATGGCGACAATGACTTGAGCGAGGACCTACAGTGAGAATTCGTGGAACGATCGGTAAGTGGCCGGTGGACTTGACCATCGAGCTTGATCCCCAGGAATGGGCGCAGTTGGCACGGCCAGCCGAACAGCTCCCTGCTTCGACACCCCAGCCAGCTGCCGCGGTGCCTCCCGCAGCAGCAAAGGATGATGGGCCGTGGCGGGTAGCCTGCGAATTATTGCGCACGGCTGGCCGGATGGAGGGGCCTGAGCTACTTGAGCATTTGCAGGGCCTCACGGGGGACTTTGGCGCAGCCAAGCGGTTGCTGGTGCGGTTGCGGCACCATGGGCAAGTGCGGGTGTTCAGTGAGGGCGAAACGCCAGTGTATGTGTGGCAGGCCGGCGAAAAGGCGTAGACGACCTCGAACGACGTGACAAGCGTGTCAGTGGCCGGCTCACGGGGCAAGGCGGAGCAACCCAGGCAACAGGTGCTGGGCCTGATCAGTACCGAGCCGCTCGTATCCCAGAGCAGAGTTTGAGCACTAGGGCATGAGCAGGGTGGCGTACCTTGCTCATGCCTCCACGCCTGATAAGCGTCAGTACATCGCAGCAAACAGCTTACGGCGATACGTACCCACCAGCGGATGGGCACTGCCGAGCAACTCGAACACCTGTAGCAATGCCTTGTGTGGCAGCCCGTTTTCGTAACCGCGATTGCGCTGGAACAGCTTGAGCAGGCTTTCGAGCGCGGGCTCGTACTGCTGGCGTGCCAGCTGCTGAATGCACAATTGGTACGTGGCTTCGTCATCCTGTGGATTCTGCGCCAGGCGACTTTTCAGGTCGGCAACCTCCGGCAGGCTGGCGGCCTGGCGCAGGAACGTCAGTTGCGCTTTGGCGCCGGCCAGAGCGGCCTTGTGGTCCTCTGTCTTGACCGCATCCAGCACCACCTGGGCCTCGCCCAGTTCACCGCGCTCGGCCAGGCAGCGGGCGTACAGAATCAGGCCTTCGGCGTTGCTGTTGTCCTCTGCAAGCAATTGCTGCAGCACGGCTTCGGCTTCGCCAAAGCGGCTTTCGGCAAACAGTGCCTGAGCCTGTTCCAGCGGCGAAGCGGTGGGTGGCGCCGGCAGCTGCACATGCGGCTCGAGCATGGCGCGGATCGCCGATTCCGGCTGGGCACCGGCAAAGCCGTCGACCGGCTGGCCATCCTTGAACAGCACCACGGTCGGCAAGCTGCGGATGCCGAATTGCGCCACTACCTGCTGCTCGACGTCACAGTTGATCTTGGCCAGCAGCAGTTCGCCCTGGTACTCCTCGGCAATTTTTGCCAGAAGGGGCATCAAAGCCTTGCACGGCGCGCACCATTCGGCCCAGAAATCGACCAGCACCGGCTTGTGGAATGAGTTCTCGATCACCAATTGCTGGAACGTGGCATCGGTGGCATCGAAGATGTATGGGGTGTCCTGGCTCATCGCGACTCTCGCAAATCCGTGAATGGCACCACTATAAAGGCTCGCGGCTGGCGTGGTACAGGCTGACCCGGCGGAATTCGTGCGGCTCGGCCAGGTCCGGAAGGGTCAAGGCGTCGAGCACCCCGAGCGATCGGTACAAAGGGTGGCTGAAGTCCCGCACGCGCGAGTCGGCCACCAGTGCCTGTCGGCCCCGGTCGAGGAAGGCATCGAGCAGCGGCAGGTTGGCGCGGTCGTAGAGCACATCGGCCACCAGGATCAGGTCAAAACGGTCACCTTCGGCAAAAAAGTCGCTGCTGTAGCCCAGTTCCACCTCGTTCAAGGCGGCGTTGGCACGGCAGGCGTCCAACGCCAGCGGATCAAGGTCGCAGGCCACGACCTCCAGCGCACCTGCACGGGCAGCGGCAATACCGGCGATGCCGGAACCGGCGCCAAAATCGAGCACCCGCTTGCCGGCTACCCACTCCCGGTGCTCGGCCAGGTAGCGCGCCATGGCCAGGCCGCTGGCCCAGCAGAAGCTCCAGTACGGCGGGTCTTCGAGAATGCGCCGGGTTTCTTCACTGCTGAAGGCGCGGTCCATGTTCTGGTCATCGATCAGCCATAGTTTCAACGCGCAGCCGGGCAGGTCGCTGATCACCAGCCGTGCTTCGCCAATCAGGCCGCTCAGGGCCTGTTGCAATGCCACTGGCGCCACTTACGGTGCCTTTTCGAACTGCAGCGGGCCGGTGGCCTGGGTCTGTGCCTGGGTGATGCGCAGCGGCGGCAAGTGCATGATCAACTGGCCAGAGCGGCTGGCTCGTCCGCGCAGCTCCACCCTGGCGCCGGCCGGAAATGCCTCGGGATTGAAGCGCAGCTGGTAGGGCAAGGCCTGTCCGGTACCCGGCAGGGTGCTACTGGCCAGCAGCTGTTGCGGCCGATCGCGCTCATCGATCACCAGCAGGGCAAGTTCCACCTCTGCGCCTGCGGGGATTCCCAGCAACGTGCCGCTCAGCTCGCGCTGATAAGCCGGCAAGGGGCCAAGCGGCTGGGCCTTTTTGGCCACCTTGGCGGGCGCCGGGGCAGGCGGTTGTTCGGTCTTGGGCCGGTCACTGCCGCAGGCGGTGAGCAGGGCGGCGCAGCACAGCACGGCAAGCGCGCGAAGAGGCATGGGGTAGTCCTTCAGGGGCAGAATTGCATGGATGTTAACCCCTTTGGCTTGTCTTGCCAGTGGGATGCGCTACCATGGCCCTCCCTTTTTTTGTTGCCTGCCACCATGCACTGTCCGTTTTGCGGTGCCAACGACACCAAGGTCATCGACTCGCGCCTGGTCGCCGAGGGCGAGCAAGTGCGGCGCCGTCGCGAATGCGTCGCCTGCGGCGAGCGCTTCACCACCTTCGAAACCGCCGAGCTGGTACTACCCCGGCTGATCAAGCAGGACGGTACTCGCCAGCCCTTCGACGAAGACAAGTTGCGGGCCGGCATGCAGCGTGCGCTGGAAAAACGCCCTGTCAGTGTCGAGCGCCTCGAAGCCGCCCTGGCCCACATCAAGAGTCGGCTGCGGGCCACCGGTGAGCGCGAGGTCAAGTCGCTGGTGGTGGGCGAGCTGGTGATGGGCGAGTTGCGCAAGCTCGATGAAGTGGCCTACATCCGCTTCGCCTCGGTTTATCGGCGCTTCCAGGACCTTGACGAATTCCGCGAAGAAATCGACCGCCTGGCCCGTGAGCCAGCCAAAGAGTGAGCATGCAAACCCCCGCAGCTGTGCTTGACGCCCATTACATGGCCCGCGCGCTTGAGTTGGCGCGCAAGGGGCTCTACACCACCCACCCCAACCCGCGTGTGGGCTGCGTCATCGTCCGCGATGGCGAGGTGGTGGGCGAGGGCTGGCATGTACGCGCCGGGGAGCCACACGCCGAGGTGCATGCGCTTGCCCAGGCAGGCGAGCGTGCGCGGGGCGGCTGTGCCTATGTCACCCTCGAACCCTGCAGCCACCATGGCCGTACGCCGCCGTGTGCCGAAGCCTTGGTCAAGGCCGGTGTGGCGCGGGTGGTGGCCGCCATGCAGGACCCGAATCCCCAGGTGGCCGGGCAAGGCCTGCAGCGGCTTGCCCAGGCCGGTATCGACGTGGCCAGCGGGGTGCTCGAAGCGCAGGCACGGGCACTCAACCCTGGGTTTCTCAAGCGCATGGAGCAGGGGTTGCCGTTCGTGCGCGCCAAGCTGGCCATGAGCCTGGATGGTCGTACCGCCATGGCCAGCGGCGAAAGCCAGTGGATCACCGGCCCTGCGGCGCGTTCTGCCGTGCAGCGCCTGCGGGCGCGCTCAAGCGTGGTGCTGACCAGTGCAAGCAGCGTGCTGGCTGACGGTGCACGCATGACGGTGCGTGGCGCCGAGTTGGGCCTGGACGCCGAAACCACCGCGCTTGCCCTGAGCCGGGCACCGCTGCGGGTGCTGGTCGATGGCCGTTTGCGCTTGCCCTTGCAGGCACCATTCTTCCAGGCCGGCCCGGCGCTGGTGGTGACCGCCGTCGCAGATGACCCACGTTATGCCGCTGCCGGCCATGAACTGCTTAGCCTGCCCGGTGACAATGGCCATGTCGACCTGCGTGCCCTGCTTCAAGCCCTGGCCGCCCGTGGCGTCAACGAAATCCTGCTGGAAGCCGGCGCAGGTCTGGTGGGTGCCTTCGCCCAGCAAGGCCTTGTCGACGAGTACCAGCTGTTCATGGCCGGCACCTTCCTGGGCTCAAGCGCACGTCCCCTGCTGGACTGGCCACTGAACCGCATGAGCGAGGCACCGCGGCTGCAGATCACCGACATGCGCGCAGTAGGCGATGACTGGCGGGTCACAGCCGTACCGCTGCCTGCTCCCGGCGTATAATGCGCGGCTTGCCCCGCGCACACCGTTTTGAGGAAGACCCATGTTCACCGGCATCATCGAATCCATCGGCACCATCCGCAGCCTGACGCCCAAAGGCGGCGACGTGCGCGTGCACGTCGACACCGGCAAGCTCGACCTGGGTGACGTCAAGCTTGGCGACAGCATCGCCGTCAATGGCGTGTGCCTGACGGCGGTGGAGTTGCCGGGCAACGGCTTCTGGGCCGATGTCAGCGTGGAAACCCTCAAGCGCACGGCCTTCGTCGACCTGAAAAGTGGCAGCAAGGTCAACCTTGAAAAAGCGCTGACGCCCACCACCCGCCTGGGAGGGCACCTGGTCAGCGGCCATGTCGACGGCGTGGGCGAAATCATCTCGCGCAGCGATAACGCCCGCGCCATCCAGTTTCGCGTGCGTGCGCCGCGAGAACTGGCCAAGTACATCGCCCACAAGGGTTCGATCACCGTCGATGGCACCAGCCTGACGGTCAATGAGGTCAATGGCGCCGAATTCGAGCTGACCATCGTCCCGCACACCCTGTCCGAAACCATCATGGCCGACTACCGCGCAGGGCGTCGGGTTAACCTTGAGGTCGACCTGCTGGCCCGTTACCTGGAGCGCTTGCTGCTGGGCGACAAGGCGGCCGAGCCGAGCAAGGGCAGTGGCATCACCGAAAGTTTCCTGGCCGCCAACGGCTTCTTGAAATCCTGATTGAGAAGGGGGTGCCGCGTGGCGCTCAACAGCATCGAAGAACTGGTCGAAGACATCCGCCAGGGCAAAATGGTCATCCTGATGGATGACGAAGACCGCGAGAACGAAGGCGATATCATCATGGCAGCCGAATGCTGCCAGCCCGAGCACATCAACTTCATGGCCAAGCACGCCCGTGGCCTGATCTGCATGCCAATGACCCGCGAACGTTGCGAAACCCTCAAGCTGCCGCTGATGGCGCCGCGCAATGGTTCGGGTTTCGGCACCAAGTTCACCGTTTCGATCGAGGCGGCCGAAGGGGTCACCACCGGCATCTCCGCCGCCGACCGTGCCCGCACCGTGCAAGCGGCTGCCGCCCGGGACGCCAAGGCTGAAGACATCGTCAGCCCCGGGCATATCTTCCCGCTCATGGCTCAGCCAGGCGGTACGCTGGCACGCGCCGGGCACACCGAGGCAGCCTGCGACTTGGCACGCATGGCCGGGTTCGAACCCAGCGGCGTGATCTGCGAGGTGATGAACGACGACGGCACCATGTCGCGCCGCGCCGAACTGGAAGTGTTCGCGGCCGAGCACGGCCTGAAGATCGGCACCATCGCCGATCTCATTCACTACCGCATGATCCACGAGCGCACCGTGCAGCGGGTCTCCGAGCAGTCGGTGGAAAGCGAGCTGGGCGAGTTCAACCTGGTCACCTACCGCGATGCGGTGGAAGGTGACGTGCACATGGCCTTGACCCTGGGCACCATCTGCGCCGAAGAGCCCACCCTGGTGCGGGTGCACAACATGGACCCGCTGCGTGACCTGCTGCTGGTCAAGCAGCCGGGCCGCTGGAGCCTGCGCGCCGCCATGGCCGCCGTGGCCGAAGCCGGAAGCGGTGTGGTGCTGCTGCTGGGGCACCCGCTTGATGGCGACGTGCTGCTCGCGCATATCCGCGAAAGCGCAGGCGATGCACCGGCCAAGACCCCGACCACCTACAGCACCGTGGGTGCCGGTTCGCAGATCCTGCGTGACCTGGGTGTGCGCAAGATGCGCCTGATGAGTTCGCCGATGAAGTTCAATGCGATATCCGGATTCGACCTGGAAGTTGTAGAATACGTGCCCTCCGAGTGACTTGAGGCGGCAATGACGCCCTGCAGCTCGAGTCCATACCCCTGTCGAGGCCGCCAGCAAGCGGCCTTGCGTTTGAAGATGAGAATATCGCAATGACCCTGAAGACCATCGAAGGTACCTTCATTGCCCCCAAAGGTCGCTATGCTTTGGTGGTTGGCCGCTTCAACAGCTTCGTTGTCGAAAGCCTGGTAAGTGGTGCCGTTGATGCCCTGGTACGCCATGGCGTCAGCGAAAACGACATCACCATCATCCGTGCGCCTGGCGCGTTCGAGATTCCGCTGGTTGCCCAGAAGGTCGCCCAGCAGGGTGCTTACGACGCGATCATCGCACTGGGCGCTGTGATCCGTGGCGGCACCCCGCACTTTGAATACGTGGCGGGCGAGTGCACCAAGGGCCTGGCCCAGGTGTCCATGGAGTTCGGTGTCCCTGTGGCGTTCGGCGTACTGACCGTCGACTCCATCGAGCAGGCCATCGAGCGTTCCGGCACCAAAGCCGGCAACAAAGGTGCAGAAGCCGCCCTGTCTGCCCTGGAAATGGTAAGCCTGCTGGCGCAGTTGGAGGCCAAGTGATTAGCGACGAAAGCGATCGTTTCAACCCGCGCGATCCCAAACCTGCGGATGCCGGCAAGCCATCGAAGAGCGCCAAGCGCCGTGAAGCCCGCAAGCTCGCGACCCAAGCGCTGTATCAATGGCACATGGCGCAGCATTCGTTGAACGAGATCGAAGCGCAGTTTCGGGTCGATAACGATTTTGCGGATGTCGACGGCGCCTACTTCCGTGAAATCCTGCATGGCGTTCCGGCCATCAAGGACGAAATCGACAGTGCGCTCAAGCCCTGCCTGGACCTGAGCCTCGACGAGCTCGACCCGGTCGAACTGGCCGTGTTGCGTCTGTCCACTTGGGAATTCATCAAGCGCATCGACGTGCCTTATCGCGTTGTGATCAACGAAGGCGTCGAGCTGGCCAAGGTCTTCGGCGCCACCGACGGTCACAAGTTCGTCAACGGCGTGCTCGACAAACTGGCACCGACGCTGCGCGAAGTCGAAGTCAAGGCGAACAAGCGCTAATTGCGGCGCAGCCTGGCCATGGGTGAGTTCGAGCTGATCAACCGTTACTTCGCCTCCGCGCACTGTGCAGTGCACGGCGAGGGCGAAGGGGTGGCGCTGGGCATCGGTGACGACTGTGCCCTGTTGGATCTCCCTCCCGGTGAGCAGTTGGCCGTCTCGACCGACACCCTGGTAGCCGGCGTGCATTTCCCTGCCGTCTGCGACCCGAAGCTGCTGGGGCAGCGCTGCCTGGCCGTCGCTGTCAGTGACCTGGCCGCCATGGGCGCTACTGCGATCGGCTTCACGCTGGCCCTTACCCTGCCTGACGTCAGCCACGAGTGGTTGGAGGAGTTTTCGGCAGGGCTCAGCCGCATGGCACACCGTTGCCGCATGAGCCTGATTGGCGGTGACACGACCCGAGGTCCGTTGAGCATCACCGTGACGGTGTTCGGCCGTGTGCCCACCGGGCAGGCATTACGACGCACTGGCGCCCAGCCAGGCGACCTGCTGTATGTCGGTGGCTCGCTGGGCAAGGCCGCTGGCGCCTTGCCCCTGGTGCTCGGGCAGCGCCAGGCACCGCCGGCCGTGGCAGCGCCGCTGCTGGCCCACTATTGGGCGCCCATGCCGCAGCTCACCCTCGGTGCCTTGCTCAGAGGGCACGCTACGGCGGCACTCGACATTTCCGATGGCTTGCTAGCCGATTGCGGTCATATCGCCAAGGCCTCTGGCGTGGCGCTCGAGGTGAACGTGGCACAAGTGCCGGTGTCCCCCGAAGTGGAGGCGTTCCTGGGGCGCGAGGCGGCCGTGCAGGCAGCGCTCGCCGGTGGTGACGACTACATCCTAGCGTTCACGGCACCCCCGGACGCCTTGACGCACCTTGCGCACTTTGGCTTCATCCAGGTCTACCCCATTGGCCGCGTACTGCAAGGGCAGGGCGTGTCCCTGCGCGACGCGCACGGTCAGGACATCACGCCTCGGCAGCGGGGCTACCAACACTTTAGGGAGATACCGTGACCGACCACCCCAATCAGGTGCCTGCGGAGTTCGTTCCGCCATCGGTCTGGCGCAACCCTTGGCACTTCATCGCGTTCGGGTTCGGCTCCGGCACCTTGCCCAAGGCGCCTGGCACCTGGGGCTCGCTGGTGGCGATACCCTTCATTCCGCTCTGGCAGATGCTGCCCGATTGGGGCTACTGGCTGGTACTGGGTATCACCATGCTGTTCGGCTTCTGGCTGTGCGGCAAGGTGGCCAATGACTTGCGCGTGCATGATCATGAAGGCATCGTCTGGGACGAAATGGTCGGCATGTGGATTACGCTGTGGCTGGTGCCCGATGGCTGGCAGTGGCTGTTGGCGGGCTTTCTGATGTTCCGCTTCTTCGACATCCTCAAGCCTTGGCCCATCCGTTGGATTGATCGTCACGTCCATGGCGGCGTCGGCATCATGCTCGATGACGTGCTGGCCGGCGTCTTCGCCTGGTTGGGCATGCAGGTTCTGGTATGGGCTGTCGCATAGAACGGGGGCTGCCATGGTGCTGAAGGGTATGCTGCTGGCATTACTGATGGTCGCGGCCCCGTGGGCGACTGCCGGCGATAGCCAACCTGACCAGGTTCACCTGGTCAGCGAGGAGTGGGCCGACTACACCAACGCAGATGGCACCGGTGTGGCCTGGGACGTGATGCGTAAGGTGTTCCAGCCCGCAGGGATCGAGGTCGTGCCGCAGAGTGCGCCCTACAGCCGTGCCATTGGCCTGGTCAAACGTGGCGAGGCTGATGCCTGGGTCGGCTCCTACAAGAACGAAAGTGAAGACAACCTCTACCCTCGCTGGCATTTCGACGTCGACCATGTCTACGCCCTCGGGCTTGCCAGCAAGCCGGCCCCCACACTGGCAACCATAGGCGACTATCGCCTGGCCTGGGTGCGTGGCTATGCCTATGGCAAATACCTGCCCCGCGTGCGGGAGTACCGTGAAATCCAGCGACGCGAAGGCATTCTGCCCATGCTTGAGCATGACCGGGTGGACTTCTATGTCGACGCCATGACCGAAGTGGACTACGTCATTGGGCAAAGCTCGCAACCTGGTCGATTCCGGCGTACCCACGTGGTCGAGCTGCCCATGTACCTGGCGTTCGCCCGCAGTGAGCGGGGTGAGGCATTGCGTGATGTGTTCGACAAACGCATGGCCGAACTGGTGCGCAGCGGCGAACTCAGGCCGATATTCGAGCGTTGGAAACAGCCTTATCCTTTCGATACCAGCGCCAAGCCGTAGCGCGTTGCGCATAGCCGCACCTGCCACGCATCGAGGTTTTCGATAATAACCGGCGGTATACTGCCGGAGCACTGCTCGTAAGCTGCTGATACAATCGGTCCATTGAAATTCCCACTTATCCCAGGAGCACAACGTGCCCGTCGTCTTTGTTGCAGCCTCTAAACTCCCGACGCCTTTCGCGACTTTCACCATGCACGGCTTTCTGGATGAAGCCACCGGCCGCGAGCACGTGGTGCTCAGCCTGGGTGATATCGCCGATGGGCAGCCGGTATTGGGGCGCCTGCATTCCGAGTGCCTGACCGGCGACGCCTTGTTCAGTCAACGCTGTGATTGCGGGTCGCAACTCGAAGCTGCCCTCCAGGCGATCGCCCGAGAAGGCCGTGGCGTGCTGCTTTACCTGCGCCAGGAAGGCCGTGGCATTGGCCTGCTGAACAAGATCCGCGCCTATGAACTGCAGGACGGCGGGGCGGACACGGTCGAAGCCAATGAGCGCCTCGGGTTTGCCGCCGACCAACGCGACTACGCCATCTGCCTGCCAATGCTCGAGCACCTGGGAGTCAAGGCGTTGCGCTTGATGACCAACAACCCGCGCAAGGTCAAGGCCCTGACCGACATGGATATCGTGGTGGCCGAGCGTGTGCCGCTGCATACCGGGCACAACCCGCACAACAGCCATTACCTGGCGACCAAGGCCGGCAAGCTGGGCCATATGCTGGGCAACGAACACCAGGGCGAGGTGCCCCAGGCGTGACCCGTGCCGAGGTCAAGCGGCGTCTTGCCCTGGCCTGGTGGCAATACCTGGCGGTGGGCCTCGTGCCGCTGCCGGTCATGGCCTGGGCCTTTGGCGGTGGCGAGGCGATGATTCCCATGTTGGCCATGCCGCTGTTCATCGCTGGCGCAGCCACATTGTTTCTCACCTTGCCGCGCTTCGGGGCCTACAAGCGCGCGCTGATTGCCACCTCCAAGGCCCTCGGTACCGAAGCCGAGCCTGCTGCGTGGATCGAACTGGCTCGCGTGCGGCGCCTGGCCATGACCTATGCCTGCTTCCCCGCCTGGGTAGCCGCGGTGTCGGTGCTGGTAGGGCTGGAGACCGTCCCGCAGGTGCTGCTGGCCTTGTCCACCGTGGTGTTGCTGTACCTGTACCGCCTGCCGCCTCAGCTCGGCTGATGCGCCGGCTCATTGCGGGGCTGGCGCTTCTGGCCTGTAGCCTGGCGAGCGCTGGGCCAGTGCGCGTCGTCAGCCTGGCGCCGTCGATGACGGACATCATGCTCGAACTTCAGGCAGGCGATCTGCTGGTGGGGGTGCTCGATGGGGGGGAACGGCCCCCTGCGCTGCGAGCGCTACCCTCGGTGGGGCGCTACGGCCAGCTGGATATGGAGCGCTTGCTCAGTCTGCGCCCTGATTTGCTCTTGCTGTGGCCGGGCAGCGTACCCCCTGCGCAGCGCGACCAGCTCAAGCGTCTAAGCATCCCTACTTTCAGCGCAGAGCCCCGCGGCATCGAACAGTTGATTGGCCAGATCGAAGAAATTGCCGAGCACGTGGGCCGCGCTGATCAAGGGCGCCGCTACGCTCACGCCTTGCGAGCACGATTGAACGCACTGCGCCAGCAATACCGCCGTGACAGACCTCTGCAGGTCTTCTACCAAGTCTGGGATCGCCCTTTGTACACCCTGGGTGGGCAACAAGTGATCAGCGATGCACTCGCCGTCTGTGGTGCGCGGAATGTCTTTGCGGATTTGAACCCGGCAGCGCCACAGGTGAGCGTGGAGTCGGTCATCGCCCGCGACCCCGACATCATCCTGGCTGCCGATGTGCAACAGTTGGCCAGCTGGAAGGCCTGGCCGATGCTGCGCGCGGTGGCGCAGGACGGGTTGCTGGTGGTACCGGACAACGGCATCGAGCGCCCCAGTGGGCAGATGATCGAAGCGACGGCTCGCCTGTGCGAACTGCTAGCTGCTAGAGCGCCGGTGTCCAGGTCACGCTGAACAACAACGTGCGCCCTTCTTCCCGATAGGCGTGGGGGTTGCCCTCGTAGCTGTACAGGGCGCGGCTGTAGCCACGGTCGAACAGGTTGTCCAGCTTCGCCTCCACCGTCAGCGCCTCGGTGGCTGCCCAACTGCCGCGCAGCCCCAGCAGCCCGTACCCACCCAAACGGCTGCGGTTGCCTTCATCGTCGTAGCTGCTGCTGACGGCTTGCACACTGGCACCGACGCCGAAGGGACCCACACGGCGGTCCAGGTCCAGGCTCAGGGTGCGGCGTGCCCGTCGGGCCAATGTATGGCCACTGTCGCGGTCTCGGGGGTCGATCATCGCCAGGCCCAGCTGGCTGCTCCAGTCGCCCCACTGCTGGGCCAGGGCCAGCTCTACACCGTCGACGCGCGCCGAGGCCACGTTGCGGGGAATAGCATCCTGGCCGAACACGATCGCATCGCGCAGGTCGGTGCGGTACAAGGAAGCCTCCAGGCGGGTGTCGGAAGACAGCTGGCTGCGCCACTGCACTTCATGGGTTCTAGAATGCTCGGGGTCCAGGTCAGGGTTGCTGAACTGCGGGTAGTACAGGTCGTTGAACGTAGGTGCCCGGAAACCTTCGCTATAGGACAGCACTACATCATTGCGATCATCCAGCGCAACGGTCACGCTGCCACTCCAGGTGGTATGGGTGCCGAATTGCTCGTTGCGGTCCTGGCGTACGCCCACTTCAGTGGAAAACAGCGTGCCTTGGTAGCGGTGCTGAAGAAACACCGCCCGGTTCCAACGGCAGTCCTTTTCGAAGTCGGTACTGGCGTGCACCCGGTCCTGATACCAGTCGGCACCGGCGAGCAGGCTGTGCCGGTCGTCCAGCGCCAAGTCGTTCTGCCACGTCATCTGGTCGCGGTAGGTGTTGAACACAAAGCGTTCACTGCTCAACATGTCGCGCTTGTCGTCACGGTTTTCGCTGTGCGCTACCTCCAGCCGCGTGTGCCAGTTGTCGTTGGGCTGGGCGTCGAGGTAACTGCCCAGGCTGGCGATACTGAAGTCGGTGTAAGGCTGCTGGCCGACGCTTTCGTAGGTGACAGGGTCGAAGCCGCCGAATGGGTTGTCGTATTGACTGCGGCCCTGATTGTGCAGCAGGTTCATGCCGACTTCCACGCGCTCGCCGAGCGTCTGGCTCAGGCTGAAGTTGAGCGATTTGTTACGGTAAGCGTCATGGTCGGCGTCGCTGCCGAACGACGGTCCTGTTGAATCGATGCCTGCCGTTTCGTCCAGGCTTGCGCCCAGGTTGAAGCGCGTTGAGCCGTCGGCGCCCGACACACCCAGGCTGCGCTGGAAGGTTTTTCGGCTACCGGCGGCCAGACGCACACGCGGGTGCAGGCCATCTCCGACGCTGCGCCGGGTGAACACCTGGATGACCCCGCCAATGGCATCGCTGCCATACACCGCCGACCGGGAGCCGCGAAGCACTTCGACACGCTCGATCTGGTCGACGTTGAGAAACTGCAGGCCGCTGTCGCCTGAGGTCGCGTTGGCGATGCGTACACCATCGACCAACACCAGCGTTTGCGCAGTCTTCGTGCCGCGAATGAAAAGGCCTGGCAAGCTGCCGCGTCCGCCGGTCGGTGCCACCTGCACGCCCGGCACGCGGCTGAGCAGGTCCATGACGCTGCTCGGCTGCAGGCGGTCGATATCGGTCCGGGTGAACACGGTGTTCGCAGCACTGGTGGCGGTGCGCGACTCTACCTGGCGGCTGGCGCTGATGAGCACATCAGGCAGTTTAAGGGCTTCGTCGCGTTCGGACGCCAGCAGGGGCAGAGGAAGGCAAAGCAGGGTGGCGAGGGTCGGGTTTTTCACGGGCGGTACACGTCTGCGAAGTCTGCGCACTCCAACACGACGGGGCCCAGCGGAGAAAGGCCCTTGCCCTCAGAGTCGCCATGAACGAAGAAAAAGCCGGCAATCACCGACCTCGTTGGGTAAATGAATGCCGGCTCGTTTGGCTGAGCAACAGGGCTGCAGCGCAGCCCTGCACATCAAAGCCTCAGCTTGACCATGCGGGCTTTGACGCTCGCTTCGATGCCCGCTGCATCCAGCCCGCACTCTGCCAGCATCTGCGCAGGCTTGGCGTGTTCGACATAGAGGTCCGGCAAGCCCAGGTGCAGCAACGGCTTGACCACCGCCTCCCTGGCCAGGCACTCGCCTACGGCAGCACCGGCACCGCCCATGATGGCGTTCTCCTCGATGGTCACCAGCAGTTCGTGGCTACCTGCCATTTCCAGCACCAGGGATTCATCCAGAGGCTTGACGAAGCGCATGTCGACGACCGTGGCATTGATCTGTTCGGCCACCTGCAGGGCTTCGGGCAACTGTACGCCAAAGACCAACAGCGCGACCTTTTCACCCCGGCGACGCACCACGCCCTTGCCAATCTCCAGCGGTTCCAACCCCTCGTCGACAGCCGCGCCAGGGCCTGTACCGCGCGGATAGCGCACGGCAGCCGGGCCATTGTACAGGTGGCCGGTGCTGAGCATTCTGCGCAGCTCGCTTTCGTCGCTGGGCGTCATCACCAGCATGCCAGGGATGCAGCGCAGGTAGGACAGGTCATAGCTGCCGGCATGGGTCGGGCCGTCTTCACCCACCAGACCGGCGCGGTCGATGGCGAACAGCACGTCCAGGTTCTGCACGGCCACGTCATGAATCAACTGGTCGTAGGCCCTCTGCAGGAAGGTCGAGTAGATGGCCACCACCGGCTTGCTACCTTCGCAAGCCATGCCCGCCGCGAGGGTGACGGCATGCTGTTCGGCAATCGCCACGTCGAAGTAGCGTTCAGGGTAGCGCTCGCTGAACGCCACCAGGTCGGAGCCTTCCTTCATGGCCGGCGTGATGCCGACAAGGCGATCGTCGGCAGCGGCCATGTCGCAGAGCCACTGGCCGAACACGGCGGAATACTTCGGTCCGCTGGTCTGTTTCGGCGCAACCGGCTTGTCCACGGGCTCGAGCTTGGTGATGGCGTGGTAGCCGATCGGGTCGATCTCGGCCGGGGCGAACCCCTTGCCCTTTTTGGTCACCACGTGCAGGAACTGCGGACCCTTGAGGTCGCGCATGTTGCGCAGGGTGGCGATCATCGTGGGCAGGTCGTGACCATCGATGGGGCCGATGTAGTTCCAGCCCAGCTCTTCGAACAGCGTGCCGGGGACCAGCATGCCCTTGGCATACTCTTCGGTACGCCGCGCTATTTCCCACGCACCTGGCAGGCGCGACAGCACTTTCTTGCTGCCTTCGCGCATGCTGGTGTAGGTGCGGCTGGAGAGGATCTTGGCCAGGTAGTTGGACAAGCCCCCTACATTGCGCGAAATCGACATGTCGTTGTCGTTGAGGATCACCAGCATATCGGCGTTGACTTCCTGGGCGTGGTTCAACGCCTCGAAGGCCATGCCCGCCGTGAGTGCGCCGTCGCCGATGACCGCAATGGACTTGCGAGCGCTGTTTTGCAGGCGCGCCGCAATGGCCATGCCCAGTGCCGCGCTGATCGATGTGCTGGAGTGACCGACGCCGAAGGTGTCGTACACGCTTTCGCTGCGGCGCGGGAAGGCGGCTACGCCGTCTTTCTGGCGCAGGCTGAGCATGCGGTTGCGGCGCCCGGTCAGAATCTTGTGCGGGTAGGCCTGGTGACCCACGTCCCATACCAGCCGGTCATCGGGGGTATCGAAGACGTAGTGCAGGGCGATGGTCAGCTCGATGACGCCCAGGCCGGCACCGAAGTGCCCACCGGTCTGGCCCACGGTATACAGAAGCTCCTGGCGCAACTCGTCGGCCAGGGTCTCCAGGTCGGCTTCGGCCAGGCGGCGCAAGCCATCTGGCGTGTCAGCGCGGTCGAGCAGCGGCGTGACCGGGCGTTCGCGGGGGATCTCTTGAAACGTCGTGGGCATCAGGCGAGTCGTTATAGGTGTATTAAGACGCGGCAGTTTACCCCATTGTAGGAAAAGCTGCCCATTCAGACGGGTGACGCGCGGGCGGCTTCGCAGCCATCGCGCGGTACTCACCAGGTCAGTTGCGGCGTTCGACGATATAGCGCGCCAGGGCTCGCAGTGGTTCGGCCTTTTCGTCGAACCTTTCCAATGCGACCAGTGCCTGGTCGCGCAGTTCGATCGCGTAGGCCTTGGCCGCCTCCATGCCCAGCAGGGCAGGGTAAGTCGGCTTGTCGCGGGCGATGTCGGCGCCCTGGCGTTTACCCAGTGTAGCCGTATCGCTTTCCACATCCAGGATGTCGTCCTGAACCTGGAAGGCCAGGCCAATGGCCTGCGCATACACCTGCAAGGCATCGAGCTGCGTCTGGTCGGCACGGGCACTGGCCAGCCCACCCAGGCGGACGCTGGCTTCGATCAGGGCACCGGTCTTGTGCCGGTGCATGAACGCCAAGGCCTGCTGGTCCAGCTTCATGCCCACCGAACCCAGGTCGATGGCTTGCCCGCCCACCATGCCAGCGGGACCGGCGGCCGTGGCCAGGGCCTGTACCATGGCCAGGCGAAGTGCGTCGGTCTGAGGGCTCAGGTGGGGGGCGAGCAATGCGTTGAAGGCCAGGCTTTGCAGGCCGTCACCGGCCAGAATGGCGCAGGCCTCGTCGAACGCCTTGTGTGTGGTCGGCTGGCCGCGACGCAGGTCGTCGTCGTCCATGGCCGGCAAGTCGTCATGGACCAGCGAGTAAGCGTGGATGAGCTCAACTGCGCAAGCGGCGCCGTTGGCGTGCTCCGCCGGAGCGCCCAAGGCCTCGCAGGCCGCGTAGACCAGCAGCGGGCGTACGCGCTTGCCGCCGTTCATCACGCTGTAGCGCATGGCGGCATACAGGCGCTCGAGTTCGGGAGTGGGGGCGATGAACAACGGCTCGAGTGCGCCATCGACACGGGCCTGGCAGGCGGACTGATAGGCACCGATCATGCCTCGGGCTCCACGTCGAAGGGTTGGGCGGTCAGTTCGCCATCGCGCTCCAGCAGCACCTGCACCTTCTGTTCGGCCTGAGCCAAGGCACCTTGGCAATCACGCGTCAGGGCAATGCCTTGTTCGAAAGCGGCAAGCGAGTCCTCCAGGGACAACTCGCCGTTCTCCAGGCGCTCGACCAGTGCCTGCAACTCGGCAAGGGATTGCTCGAAATCAAGGGAAGCTTTTTTGCGGGCCATGGCGGCAGTCTCGGCGGTAGTCTGAACGCCGCGACACTAGCAGAGCAGGGCGGGGTGAGCAAACCGCCATTAGCACGGCAGCGCCGGGTTGGCGCCGCCGTCCAGGCCTTGGATGGCCAGGTCGATCAGATCGCCGGAGCCGTTTGCGCCTGCAGCGCCAGACGATACTGCGCCAACTCATCGATGGTCAGCGTGGGCAGGTTGTACTGGCGCGCATAGACGGCCACTTCCTCGCCGCGAGCCATCGTGCCATCAGGGTTCATCAATTCGCACAAGACCGCTGCCGGCCGCAGCCCGGCCAGGCGCGCCAGGTCAACCGACCCTTCGGTGTGGCCGCGACGCGTGAGCACACCGCCATTGCGCGCGCGCAGCGGAAAAACATGCCCAGGGCTGACAATATGCCGTTGCTCGGCCGAAGAGCGCAGTGCAGCGGCGATCGTGGTGACCCGGTCCTGGGCGCTTACGCCAGTGGTGATGCCCTCGGCAGCTTCGATGGTGACCGTGAACCCGGTGCCGTGGCGGGCCTGGTTGTTCTGGACCATGGGTGCCAGTTGCAGCTCATCGACCGTTGCCTCGTCCAGGCACAGGCAGACGATGCCGCTGCAATCGCGGATCATCATGGCCATGGTCTGCAACGAAATGTTCTCGGCAGCGGCGATGATGTCCGCTTCATCTTCACGGTCGTCATCGTCAAGCAGCAGCACGGGGCGGCCGGCCTTGAACGCGGCGATGGCGGCAGTGACATTGGGAAAGTGCACAGGGTGCAAAGTAGACATGAAACGCTCCTCGTAAGTGATCGATGAACGTCTCGGGGCGAGCAAAATGCGTGCGCAGGGGTGCCCATGGGGCCCCTGCCTGACGCCTTCTTTCATCCGGACTATGACCGTCGGCCCTGGAATCTCACCAGGTCTGCTGACCTCCGGCACAGCCGGAGCGCTCGCGGGCTCATCTTTCGATTTACCGCCGGTGGGGACTTTCACCCCGCCCTGAAGACCGGGCAAGCATACCGCACCCGGTGCCTGGGTTGGCAACCCGCCGTCATGATCGGGGCCGCTGTCAGCGGCTGGACGAGGTGCCCTGCGGTGCTGCTTTGCTCAGGCTATCGATCAGCCAGTGCAGCGATGCCGGAAGCATCGGCCCATGCCCGAGGCCGTCGAACTGCTTGAAGGACACCTGCACGCCGTTGACCTGGGCCAGGCTGGCGGCGAGGCTCCGTGCCGTCTGATCGGCGTGGGGCTGGGCCGGTTCGCGGGGGCTGGCCGGCTCCAGTACGCCGCGCATCAACAGCACGCGTGGCTGGGCATCCCCCAACTGCGACGGCAGGCCTGCCGCTTCGTGCAGGATCGCGCCGTCGTGCCACCACAACGAGGGGCTGGCCGCCGCATAGACGGCGAATGACTTGGGCCGGGTGAAGAGGGCATGAAGCACGGCCAGGCCGCCATAGGAGTGTCCCCACAGGGTCTGCTGCCGGAGATCGATGCTCACCAGCGCTGCCAGCCTCGGGCGCATGCGCGTCTCCAGCAGGTCGAGAAACGCATCCACCCCGCCGCTGGGCTGCCCGGTGAGAGGGTCGCGCTGCTCGGTCTTCCCGGCAAGCGCCGGCGTGTAGTCGTAGGTTCGGCTGGCTCTGTCGATGCGCTGGTGGGTCTGGTAACCCACGGCGACCAGTACGGGGGCCTGGCCGGCGGCCAAGGCGTCGAGGCGTTGCCGGTCCAGGGCGCCCAGGGCTGCGTTGCCGTCCAGCATCCATAACACCGGGTAGCCGGTTGCGGGGGCGGCGCGCTTGGGCAGCCCTACCCATAGTCGGTAGTGACGCGCGCCGTCTGCCGAGTCAAGGTCCAGTTGGGTGAATCGGTAGGCCAGGTCCTTGCGTGCCAGCAGCGTCGTATTCATCGGCTGGTCATGCTCAGGCTGGGCCGTGGCGGCACCGGTCACAAGGGCCAGCGCAAACGCCAGGCCCCGGATCATTCTGTTCATCAGGCATCTCTTCACGGCATTGCAGGCACTGCAACTCAAGCAGCCAGATGATAGTCAGCCTCCAACACGCGTAAAGTGCCTTAACTTTCTAAACCGTTGGCGCTGGCCGGCAGGGTCAGGTGCAGGTGCAAGCCTGGGTGAGCATTGCAGGCCCAGAGTCGGCCACCCTGCAATTGCACGGCGCGCCGGGCGATGGCCAGGCCCAGTCCAAAGCCTGCGCCGCTGGCGCTCAGCCGCTGGTAGGGTTGAAAGATACGCTCAAGCGCTGCCTCGGGCACGCCGGGGCCTTGATCGCGCACGCACAAGTGCCAATGCGCGCCTTCGCGCCAGCCCTCCAGGCAGACGGTTCCATCGGGCGGAGAGTGTCGGATGGCGTTTCGCAGCAGGTTCTCCAGCGCCTGGGCCACACTGTCCAGGTGCACCTGGACCACGCAGTCCTGCCCGAGCGTGCATGGCAGGCGCGCGAGGCTCCAGCCACTTTCGAAGCAGATGTCCTGGCACAGCGCCTCCCACAGCGATGTCATCAGGACCGGCTCGGTGGCCAGGACGGGCTGTTCGGTGTCCATCCAGGCCAGGTCGAGGGTGTCTTCCAGCAGTTTCTGCATATGGCTGGTTTCATAATCCATGCGCGCGCGTAGCTGGGCGGCAGGCAAGTTGCTGTCATGGGCAATACGCAGGCGTGCCAGCGGCGTGCGCAATTCGTGGGACAGTGTGCGCAATAGCAGCCGCTGCTGTTCCAGGCTCTGGCGCAAGCGATTGGCCATGTGATCGAAGGCCTGCGCCAGCTCGCCCAGCTCATCGCGCCGGTCTTGCAGGGGCAGGCCTGGGCTGTCCAGGTCATTGGCCCGCAGCGCGTCGGCGCGGTCACGCAGGCGGTTCAACGGGGCGACAAGGTGACGGTACAGTGCCAGCCCCATCAGCAGGGCCAGCAACGCCGGCGCCACGCCGTGGGTGACCAGGTGAGTCCAGGGTGTCAGCCCGGTGGGCAGTAGCCGCTCGGGCAGTTGCATGACCAGGCGCCCGTGTTCGGGGTGGCGCGGGAAGGCAATGCTGACGTAAGGCAGTTCGCCTTGCAGGCGGCGGCTCATGGGCCAGTTCAGCTTGCGCATGAAGGTCAGGTGACCTGCCTCCTCGGCTGTGAGCGGTGTGGTGCCCAGGCTTTGCAGGTAAGGGCCGACGACCGCTGCCCAGGTGTCCTCGGTCATTTGCACCTGCTTGCGCCAGGTCTCGACGCCCATGGCTCCCCCTTGCTCCCAGGCGAGCTCGGCCTGCCGGGCATAGCGCGCCAGGTAGTCCTGGTCGGCCTGGGCCAGGAAATAGGTGCTGCGCTCCACCGTCAGGCCCCAGGTCCAGATCAACCAGGTGAGCAGCAGGCAGAAGCTGACCTGCAGCAGGGCCAGCTTCCACAGCAGCGGATGTCGCCGCATCAGGCCGGGCTCTGCACGACCAGGACATAGCCCTGGCCACGCACAGCCTGGATGAGCAGATGCTGTATGCCGATGTCCGCCAGCTTGCGGCGCACGTTGCACACATGCACATCCAGGCCTCGATCCAGGCGCGTGTAGCCACGGTGCAGGACGGTCTGGTACAGGAAAGGCTTGCTCAGCGGCTCCCCGGCATGGGCGTGCAGGGTGATCAACAAGCGGAACTCCGAGCCAGTCAACCCAGCCGGCAGGCCGTTATGCATGACGTCCTGTGCAGTGTGATCAAATACGGGCTCATCAGTACGCGTCGCCACGGGCGGCGTGCTGTGGAAGGCGACCCGACGCAACAGTGCATCGACCCGTGCATCCAGTTCCGCCAGACTGAAGGGCTTGGGCAGGTAATCGTCGGCACCCCGGGTAAATCCGGTGATGCGGTCCTGCTCGGCACCCAATGCCGACATGAGAATCACCGGTACTGCCTGCTTGCGCCGCAGGGCATCGAGCAGGCTCAGCCCGTCGAGACCTGGCAGCATGATATCCAGCAGCGCCAGGTCGAATACGCATCGGTGGGCATCGGCCAGCGCCGCGTCGCCCGTCGCGCATGCTTGTACCTCGAAGCCACGGTCGATGAAATGGCGGTAAAGGTCGTGGCGTAAGCGTGGGTCGTCTTCGACCAGCAGCAGGGAGGTGGGCACGGCGAGCCTTGAATGAGAATTTATATCAGTTGCAAATCATCCCACCGGACTCGACCCTAGGCAATGGCCCAATGTGTTAAGAAGGTTAATGCTGCTGCATGCCCTGTACCTGCTCCGGTATCGTTCGCAAAAAGCAATATGTTTCGTTTGCGAATTACTATCATATGGGCAAAGGGTGCGGCATGAACGTTTTCAGTGGGGCAGGGCGCGCGCGACGCGTGCGGGGATGGCTGGTGGCGGGGCTGGTAGCGCCGTTTTCACTTACGGCATTGGCGCAAGACGTAGCCATGGTGGTGAACGCTGACGATCCCCTCGACCTGCCGGCATTGACCATCGAGGGCAATCGGCTGTACGACATGCTGCCCTCCGAGGCCACTGGCGGATACAGCGTGGACGCCGCCACCGTGGGCACCAAGACGCCAGCGGCCTTGAAGGACATCCCACAGTCGATCACCGTCTATACCCAGGATTACGTCAAGGATCGGCAGTTCGTCCACCTCGATGACCTGGCCAAATACACGGCCGGCCTGCGTACCCTGACCAACGACAGTGGTCGGTCATCGATCTACGCCCGTGGCTATGAGTACAGCGAATTCAACATTGACGGCCTGCCAGCACCGATGGCGAGCATCTTCGGGACCGTGCCATCGCTTGTGGCATTCGACCGTGTCGAGATCATGCGTGGCCCGGCCGGGCTGTTCAGCAGCACCAGCGAACTGGGCGGTATCGTCAACATGGTGCGCAAGCGGCCCACGGCCGACTTTCAGGGGCATGTCGAGGGCTACTACGGTACCTGGGATACCAATCACCAGGAACTGGACCTGAGCGGGCCGCTGGACGAAAACGGGCGGGTGCGTGGGCGCTTCATCGCCTCGCGCGACGACACCAATGGCGAAGTCGATTACAACGCCAACACCAGCAACAGCTACTACGGCGCGCTGGATGTCGACCTGGACGAGGCCACTACCCTGTCGTTCGGCCTGATCCACGAGGTCAAGAACATTACGCCGCACAATGGTTACCCGGCAACGTTGGACGGCAAGGTGCCTGACTTCAGCCATTCCCGTTTTCTGGGCGCAGACTGGAACGCGTTCGACGGCAAGACCACCGACCTGGTCGCTGAGCTGACCCATCGTTTCGACAACGGTGGCTATGGCCGCATCGCTGCACGCGGATCGCACCGCGATACCAACTATCTCTACGCGTTCACGGCCACAAACCCCATGACGGGCAAAAACTCCGAACGCGCCAGTGCGCGCGATTTCACCCAGGACACCTACGCGGTCGATGCCAGCTACAGCCAGCCCTTCGAGACCTTTGGCCAGGTCAGTGAGTTCGTCGTCGGCAGCGATTACAAGAACTACGACACCGAGTACCTGAACGGGGCCACGACGCTGGGCAACATCAACGTCAACACTTACTCACCCAAGCAGTTCACCAAACCCGCTGCGAACTACACGACCGAGACGGGCATGCAGGAAGAGGAATACGGCTTGTATTCCAAGGTCACCTTCCGCCCGGTCGAGCGCCTGGCGTTGATCGCCGGCGGGCGGTTCAGTTGGTACCGTGGTGATTTCTACACCACGACCCTCAAGACCGGTGTCACTGCGGACGATAGCAAGCAGGTCGATGGTCATTTCACACCCTATACCGGTGCGGTCTACGACCTGTCCGAAAACCATGCGCTGTATGCCAGCTATTCGCAGGTGTTCAAGCCGCAGTCGGCGACCGATGGCGACGGCCGAGTACTCAAGCCACGTGAAGGCGAGCAGTACGAAGTGGGTATCAAGAGCAGCTATTTTGGCGGCGCACTCAATACGCGCCTGTCGGCATTTCGCCTGACCGACGAAAACCGCGCCACCACCCGTTACGACAGCGAAGGCGTCGCGACCAAGGACTCGGTAGCTGCCGGCAAGACACGGGTCAAGGGGGCAGAAGTGGAAGTCAGCGGCAAGCTGACCGATAACTGGGAGCTGCTGGGCGGTTACACCTGGATGGATACCGAAACCGTGAAGGGCGATGCCGAAACCACGTTCTTCATCATGCCGCGCCACCAGGCGTCGCTGTGGAGCAAATACACCATCAGCCAAGGCGCGCTCACCGGGCTGGCCATCGGTGGCGGCGTCTCGGCGATGAGCAATTTCCACTCGGAAAACGGCGGGGTACGCATTGATGCGCCAGGTTATGCCACCGTGGATGCCATGCTTTCCTACCCGGTGACCTCCAAACTGACTGCCACCGTCAACGTCAACAACCTGTTCGATCGCGATTACCTGTCGCGGGTGGGTTCGACATCCACGTTCAACTTCTACGGCCCGTCGCGCAGCGTGCTGGTGGGTGCGCGTTACGATTTCTAAAGGCGTGTGCTAAAGGACAATTCGGCGGCGCCTATAGGGTCTCGCCGCTTTGTTCTGGCTGAAAGACAGGCATTAAAAAGCCGGCTTGTGGCCGGCTTCTCGGGGACGCTTCCGACTAATTTATGGTAAGCCGCAATCGCCTTAACGGTGTGGCCAAAAGAGGCCTGGAAAGAGATGGCTGATGCCCGTATGGGGTATCGCCGAGCCCTCTGGACTGCGGCTTGCGCCGGTCGGGGCTGATGTGCGCGTAGCATACAAGGGCACGCACCTGATGCCCAGCAAAAAATGGCACAGGGTGTTTCAACCGGGTCGTTGCCGGCGAAAATGCGACCAGTGATAGACCCACCCCAAGATCTCCAGCCCTTGCGCCTGGCGCTGGCTGGGGGTCAAGCGCTCGACGGCGTAGTTGTGCCGGTCATGACTATGCAGGTAAAGCGTGCCGTGCTCGCCCATGGTCAGGTTATGCACGCGCAACGCGCCATTGATCAGCAGGGCATAGGTTTCGCCCTCGACGATCTGGGTCATGCTCATGTCGATGGCCAGGGTCGCTTCGACGGGGATCAAAGGTGCCATGTTGCCGCCTGGCATGGCCATGCAGATGGACGTGTCGTGTTTGACGCCCAGCATTCGCAGGGCGTTGGCAGGCAGGCGCAGGGCACGCCCTGACACCTTGCACAGCAGGCCATTGCGCACCTCGTGGAACGGCACGTGTACCACGCGCCCGCGATGAACGGCACGCGGAATGGGGGCGTCTATCGGCACCGGGCGTGGCGGACAGGTGCGCAGGATGGCATTGGGATGTTTGGCGCCTTCGCCGGTGCGCAGCCAGCGACGGTGCACGCAGAACAGGTCGGCGAGCTCGTCCAGGCGAGCCAGCGGGACCCCGCGATTGAACCAGTTGTTGACGTGCTGAGGCGTCACGCCGCGCTGGGCTGCGAAGTTTGCAGGGGTCAGGCCGCATTCTTGAAGAAGGGCTCTTAAACGTTCACCAGATGTGTTCATGGAGAAAGTGTAGCGGCACGGTGCCACCAAAGGTATGAACAGGATGTTGATGCGCGGAAGGGGAGATGTAGGAGCAGTCAGACGCGGGTGTAGGACGTTGTAGAACGCTTAAGCCGAGATTGGCTGTGAAGCCTATCGCGCGCCAAAAAAAACCCGCCGAAGCGGGTTTTTCATGCAATCAGGATCAGCCTTTGTAGGCTTCGACCGATTTAGTGATCGCAGCGCGGGCGGCGTCGGCGCCGTCCCAGCCTTCGATCTTGACCCACTTGCCCTTTTCGAGATCTTTGTAGTTGGCAAAGAAATGCTCGATCTGCTGGATCAGCAGGGCAGGCAGGTCGGTGTATTCCTTCACGTCCACGTACAGCTGCGACAGCTTGTCGTGGGGCACTGCGATGACCTTGGCGTCGCCGCCGCCATCGTCGGTCATGTTCAAGACACCTACCGGACGGGCGCGGATGACCGAACCTGGGGCCACTGGGTAAGGGGTAACCACCAGCACGTCCAGCGGATCACCGTCGTCAGCCAGGGTGTTGGGGATAAAGCCGTAGTTGGCCGGGTAGAACATAGGGGTGGCCATGAAACGGTCGACGAACAGCGTGTCGCTGTCCTTGTCGATCTCGTATTTGATCGGCGCGTGGTTGGCCGGGATCTCGATGGCGACGTAGATGTCGTTCGGCAGGTCTTTGCCCGCCGGAATCTTGCTATAGCTCATTGGGCAGTGCCCCCGTGTTTGACCAAAAAAGTGGCGGCGATTATAGGCATATTCCGGCGGGGCATGCCACGTCTGGCCCAATGGACCGGGCGCTACACGGGGGGATGGCGATAGTCGGGATGCTCGCGTTGCAACCGGGCCAGGCGTGCAAGCGGGTTCTGCCGGTAGAACAGCGACAGTTGCTGGTAGACCTCGGGGTAGGCCTGATGCAGCAAGTCGGGGGCGCTGAAGAAGTACTCGCTGGTCACGGCGAAGAACTCGGCGGGGTTTTCGGCGGCATAGGGGTCAATCGGCGTTTCGGCTTCCGGATCCAGGTCGAGTTGTCGGTTGAGGTCGTCGAAGGCCTGTTGCATGGCGTTCGCCCAGCGTTGCACAGCCATGTCGCTGTGCAGGGGAGGCAGGCCATTGGCATCGCCGTTGAGCATGTCCAGCTTGTGCGCCAGCTCATGGATGACCAGGTTGTAGGCTTCCCAGCCGCCACTGCCGAACACGCCATTGCAGGCCAGGATGATCGGGCCCTGCTGCCAGGCCTCGCCACTGTGTTCGCCGTCCCAGGCGTGCTCCACGCCGCTGGCGTCCCGGTGGCGCTGCGGGCTTTTGAAATCGTCGGGGTAGAGGATGATTTCGTGAAAGCCCTGATACCAGTTCAGGTCACCCAGGTGCAGTAACGGCAGCTGAGCTTGTGCCGCCAGCACCAGGCGTTGCTCATCGTCGAGCTCGACGCCTGGCAGGCACGTCAGGTGCTTTTCGTTCAGGAACAGGATGCTGGCCTCGCGCAACCATTGGTCCTCGGCGTCGTCGATACCGTCCAGTATGGGCAAGCGCTCGCGTACGGCTTGCCATTGCTGGACGCTGATCGGGAAGCGCGCCAACGTGCGCTTACGCCGCCAGGCGCTGAACGACCACATGCCCGATCAGGCGCCTCAGTGCGCCTTGGCCGTGCGACCCAGGCGGGTGCGCAGCAGGCCGAGAATCATCGGGACCAGCGACAGCAGGATGATACCCACCACCATCAGCGACAGGTGCTGCTTGATGAACGGCACATTGCCGAAGAAGTACCCCAGCGTGACCAGGCCGCCTACCCAGAGCAACGTGCCGGCAATACTGAAACCGAGAAAGCGCGGGTAGTGCATGCGGGCAATACCAGCCACAAACGGCGCGAACGTGCGCAGGATGGGCAGAAAACGCGCCATGGTGACCGTCTTGCCGCCGTGACGCTCATAGAAGTCGTGGGTGCGCTGCAGGTAGTCGCGGCGGAAAATCTTGGAGTTCGGGTTATTGAACAGGCGCTCGCCGGCCGTTCGCCCGATCACGTAGTTGGTGCTGTCGCCCAGGATGGCGGCAATCATCAGCAACCCGGCCAGCAGGACAGGGTCCATGCCGCCGCCCGCAGCGACTGCACCGGCGATGAACAGCAGGGAATCACCTGGCAGGAAAGGCATCACCACCAGCCCGGTTTCACAAAAAATCACAGCAAACAAAATGGCATAGATCCAGGGCCCGTAATTGGTGACCAACAGATCAAGGTATGCATCGAGATGGAGGATGAGGTCCAGCGGGTTGAAATCCATGTACAGCACCTGTGGTCTGGGTCGAAGGCTCGGTGACCTGGAGGAGTGAAATTTCACACATGACAAGTGGGCCATTATACGGCGAAGTCAGGATCACGCCCGCAGACTTTGTAGCGGGGGGTTACGGCAGTAGGAAGGCGTGAGCTGCGTTGTAGTACGGCCGACAGACACTGAGGTCGTGGACATCGTTCATCGTCCATGCTCGCCGCACGGAGGATACGGCGAGCGTGTTCAGTGGCCCGCCTGTAGCGCGCAGCAGGGCAGCCGGTGCAGCACCACCCTCCTACGCAGGTGCTCAGCCCTTGCCCAGAAGAAAGTTATCTTTCTGGCTGGCCAGTTCGTCACTTTCCAGGCTGTGAACTTCAGCCTCATCCTTAAGGTTCACGCCTGACAGCTGGCGCAGACAGGCTTCCCGCATCAGGTACAGCAGCCGATGCGCGGCCATGCCATAGCTCAACCCCTCCAGGCGCACATTGGAAATGCAGTTGCGGTAGGCGTCGGTCAGCCCGACCCTCGGGGCGTAGGTGAAATAAAGCCCCAGGCTGTCCGGCGAACTGAGCCCTGGCCGCTCACCGATCAGCATCACGGTCATGCGAGCGCCGAGCAGCTCGCCCACCTCATCTGCCACCGCCACGCGTCCTTGCTGGACCAACGTTATGGGCGCGCAAGTCCAGCCTTCGGCGTTGACCTGCTCCTCAAGGCGGGTCAGAAACGGGAGCGTATGACGGTGTACCGCCAAGGCGGAGAGTCCGTCGGCCACCACGATTGCCAGGTCGACCCCGCCTGGGTTGGCCTGGGCATGCTGGCGCAAGGTGGCGACCGAATCCTCGTTCAGACGCCGGCCCAGATCGGGCCGCTGCAGGTATTGATGACGGTCGCTTGCGGCGCTGTGTAACACCAGGCTATCGCGCCCCCGTTGATCGAGCTGTGCCGTCAGTTCAGTCACGTCGAAGGGCAGGTGCACGGCGTCCCGAGCCTGGGCATGGGCGAACTGGAAGTCCAGTTGCGCACTGGTCGGAAGGCTGGTGCCCACGCGCCCCAGGGCGATACGGGCGGGGGTCAGGTTGCGCAGGGCCAGCCAGGGGTTTTCGGGGGTGGGGGTACGGTTGTCCATGATCGGCGATTCCTATGCAAGCTGTGCCAGGGCCTGCCGGAAGGCTGGCGGCAGGTTGTCACCAAAGCGTATCCGGCCGTCGGCCTGGGTGAAGATGCCGGTGCGCGCCAGCCATGCTTCGAACTCAGGCCCAGGCTTGAGGCCCAGGGTTTGGCGGGCATACAGGGCGTCATGGAACGAGGTGGTCTGGTAGTTGAGCATGATGTCGTCCGAGCCGGGGATACCCATGATGAAGTTGATCCCGGCGACCCCCAGCAGCGTCAGCAGCGTGTCCATGTCGTCCTGGTCGGCTTCGGCATGGTTGGTGTAGCAGATATCGCAGCCCATTGGCACGCCCAGCAGCTTGCCGCAGAAGTGGTCTTCAAGGCCCGCACGGATGATCTGCTTGCCGTTGTACAGGTACTCCGGACCAATGAAACCGACCACGGTATTGACCAGGAACGGCTTGAAGTGGCGTGCGACGGCATAGGCGCGGGTCTCGCACGTCTGTTGGTCGACACCATGATGAGCGTTGGCCGACAGCGCACTGCCTTGGCCGGTTTCGAAATACATCAGGTTCTGCCCCAAGGTGCCGCGCTTGAGCGATAGCCCTGCTTCGTACCCCTCCTGCAACACGTTCAGGTTGATGCCGAACCCCGCATTGGCCGCCTCGGTGCCGGCGATGGACTGGAAGACCAGGTCCAGGGGTACGCCCCGGTTGATCGCCTCGATCGAGGTGGTGACATGGGTGAGCACGCAGGACTGGGTCGGAATGTCGTAGCGCTGGATGATGGCATCGAGCATTTCCAGCAGCGCACAGATGGAAGCGGTGCTGTCCGTGGCTGGGTTGATGCCGATCATGGCATCGCCGTTGCCATACAGCAGGCCGTCGAGAATGCTCGCCGCGATACCGGCCGGTTCGTCGGTGGGGTGGTTGGGCTGCAGTCGGGTCGACAGGCGCCCGCGCAGGCCCATGGTGCCGCGAAACTGGGTAACGACGCGGATCTTCTGGGCCACCAGCACCAGGTCCTGGATGCGCATGATCTTCGACACGGCGGCGGCCATTTCCGGCGTCAGCCCCGGCGCCAATGCGCGCAGGCTGTCTTCATCGGCCTGCTCGCTCAACAGCCAGTCACGCAAGCCACCCACGGTCAGGTGACTGACCGGTGCGAACGCCTGTGCATCGTGGGTATCGATGATCAAGCGGGTGACTTCGTCGCTTTCGTAGGGGATCAGTGCTTCGCCCAGAAAATGCGACAGCGGAATATTGGCCAATGCCATTTGCGCAGCCACGCGCTCGCCATCGCTTGAAGCCGCGACCTCGGCGAGGTAGTCGCCGGAGCGTGCGGGGCTGGCCTTGGCCATCACCTCCCTGAGGCTGTCGAAGCGATAGACCAGGTTGCCCACGGTGTGTACGAAATTTGCCATGCAGATTCTCCAAGGCCGCGGGGTGGCCCGCGGCGAGTGTCGTCGATCAGTGCAAGGCCTCTTCGGCCTTCTGGATCGCGGCGAATTCCTCTTCTGGCGTGCCCGCTACCAGGTGGTGACGGCTGTAGAAAGCAAAGTACGCAATCAGCACCGCATAGATCACGGCAGCACCGATCACCACGCGTGGGTCGACCAGGAAGCCGGCGACCACAGCGATACAGGCCAGCACCAGGGCCAGGCCCGAGGTGAAGATGCCGCCTGGGGTACGGTAAGGGCGCTCCATTTTCGGGCGACGGATGCGCAGGGTGATATGCGCCGCCATCATCAGTACATAAGACAAGGTAGCCCCGAACACGGCAACCAGGATGAGCAAGTCGCCTTGACCTGTCAGCGACAGGGCAAAACCGATGATGCCCGGAATCACCAACGCCATGACCGGCGCCTTGCTCTTGTTGGTCTCGGACAGCTTGCGCGGCAGGTAGCCGGCCCGCGACAGCGCGAAGATCTGGCGCGAGTAGGCATAGATGATCGAGAAGAAGCTGGCGATCAGGCCTGCCAGGCCCACCAGGTTGACGAAGCTGCCCATCCAGGTGGAACCGCCGTAAGCCTTGGCCAGCGCCTCGACCAGGGGGTTACCGGAGGCCTTGAGTGCTTCGGAGCCTGCACCGCCGGGGCCGACGATCAGGATCAGCAGGGCGAACGCCACCAGCACCAGCATCGCGCCAATCAGGCCGCGTGGCAGGTCGCGCTTGGGGTTCTTGGTTTCTTCGGCGGCCAATGGCACGCCCTCAACCGCCAGGAAGAACCAGATCGCATAGGGGATGGCTGCCCACACGCCTACATAGCCGAACGGCAGGAAGCTGCTGGCCCCTGCGGCATCGGTGACGGCGATGTCGAACAGGTTGGCTGCATCAAAATGGGGCACCATGGCCACCAGGAACACGGCCAGTGCAACGGCGGCGATGGCGGTGATGATGAACATCAGCTTGAGCGCCTCGCCCACGCCAAAGATGTGGATGCCGATGAACACCACGTAGAACGCCAGGTAGATCATCCAACCGCCGATGCCGAACAACGATTGGCAATAGGCGCCAATGAAGGTGGCGATGGCCGCCGGCGCGATGGCGTACTCGATCAGGATGGCGGTGCCGGTCAGGAACCCGCCCCAGGGCCCGAAGGCGCTGCGGGCGAACCCGTAGCCACCGCCGGCAGTAGGGATCATCGACGACAGTTCGGCCAGGGAGAAGCACATGCACAGGTACATGGTGGCCATCAGCAGGGTGGCGAGGAACATGCCGCCCCAACCGCCTTGGGCCAGGCCGAAGTTCCAGCCGGCGTAGTCGCCGGAGATGACGTAGGCAACGCCCAGGCCGACCAGAAGCACCCAGCCGGCGGCGCCTTTCTTGAGTTCACGTTGTTGGAAATAGTCTGAACCGACTTTCTCGAAATCTACGGAAGAGCCTGCCGGGCTACCGGCTGGGTGTTCGCTTGGCATGGTTTCACCTGTTCTTTTTCTTGATGGCCGCAAGGAGTTCGGGCCGCTGGTGATCTGTACTGCAGGAAGCGAGCCAGAGCGGTTGGTGCATGACAACCGCCCTGGACAAAGGGCCAGTCAACGCCGGCCTTTGCATCGTGACCGGCGAAAAGACCGGCGCAGGGCTTAGAAGAAGCCCAGCGGGTTGATGTCGTAGCTCACCAGCAGGTTCTTGGTCTGCTGGTAGTGATCGAGCATCATCTTGTGGGTTTCACGGCCTACACCGGACTTTTTGTAACCACCGAAGGCCGCGTGCGCCGGGTAAAGGTGATAGCAGTTGGTCCAGACACGCCCGGCCTTGATGCCGCGGCCCATGCGGTAGGCACGGTTGATGTCGCGGGTCCAGACCCCGGCGCCCAGGCCGAACTCGGTATCGTTGGCAATGGCCAGGGCTTCGGCCTCGTCCTTGAAGGTGGTGACGCTCACCACAGGCCCGAAGATTTCCTCCTGGAACACCCGCATCTTGTTGTTGCCCTTGAGCAGGGTCGGCTGGATGTAGTAACCGGTGGCCAGCGCGCCTTCGAGTTTCTCGACCTTGCCCCCGGTCAGCAGCTCGGCGCCTTCCTGCTGGGCGATCTCGAGGTAGGACAGGATCTTTTCGAATTGCTGTTGCGAGGCCTGCGCACCGACCATGGTGTCGGTGTCCAGCGGGTCGCCGCGCTTGATCTGCAGCACCTTCTTCATCACCACTTCCATGAACTGCGGATAGATCGACTCCTGTACCAGCGCACGGGATGGGCAGGTGCACACTTCGCCCTGGTTGAAGAAGGCCAGGACCATGCCTTCGGCAGCCTTGTCGATGAAGCTCGGTTCGGCCTGCATGATGTCTTCGAAGTACACGTTCGGCGATTTGCCGCCCAGTTCCACCGTCGACGGGATGATGTTCTCGGCCGCGCACTTCATGATGTGCGAACCCACGGGCGTGGAACCTGTGAAGGCAATTTTGGCGATGCGCTTGCTGGTGGCCAGCGCCTCGCCCGCTTCACGGCCGTAGCCCTGCACCACGTTCAGCACGCCCTTGGGCAGCAGGTCGCCGATCAGCTCCACCAGCACGGTAATGCCAAGGGGCGTCTGTTCGGCGGGCTTGAGCACCACGCAGTTGCCTGCTGCCAGCGCTGGCGCGAGCTTCCAGGCGGCCATCAGGATCGGGAAGTTCCACGGGATGATCTGGCCCACCACGCCTAGCGGCTCATGGATATGGTAGGCAACGGTGTTTTCGTTGATTTCCGCAGCGCCGCCTTCCTGGGCGCGGATGCATCCGGCGAAGTAGCGGAAGTGATCGACCGCCAGCGGGATGTCGGCATTGAGGGTTTCTCGCACGGGCTTGCCGTTGTCCCAGGTTTCGGTGATGGCCAGGACCTCGAGGTTCTGCTCGATACGGTCGGCAATGCGCAGCAACACGTTGGAGCGGTCCTGGACGGACGTGCGGCCCCAGGCATCGGCAGCGGCATGGGCAGCGTCCAGGGCTTTGTCGATGTCTTCGGCGGTGGAACGGGGGAATTCGGCAATCGGTTGCCCGTCCACGGGCGATGTGTTGGTGAAGTACTCACCCTTTACCGGAGGAACGAACTCACCACCGATGTAGTTGCCGTAGCGGCTCTTGAAGGAAACCTTAGCGCCTTCGGTACCGGGATGTGCATAACGCATGGTGTGTCTCCTGGCTATTGTGTTTGTGTGGAGTGCAAAGCGTAGAGCAAAGGTTGGGCCATCGTTTTGCACTTCAATGAAATCAAGCAGTTGACGGGTACTGACGCTCTCTGGCGACCCGCGATGTACCGTGCTCGATACAGGCTTGGGTGACAGTGTGTACCGCCGGTGGCACGCCTCGTGGCGGGTGCATTGCAAACCGGCCTGCTGTAGAGGATGCTGGCTTTAGCCTCTATCTGCGGAGAATCACAATAATGCAGAGCAACCCATTCACCCAGCATGCCCGGCAAGTGCACACGGTCGCCCATGGCGGGCGTGTCGAAGGCGGCAGCGACCCGTCCATTGCCCGCTCCTGGCTGCGCTGCCTGGAGGACTACCACCTGGATCCGGCGCTGGCCGAAGCACCGGTGGTCCTGGAGCATGGCCGCCTGCTGGAAAGCCGCGAACGCATGCGCCAGGTGCTGCAAATCGCCGATCAGGAAATGAACAGCCTGCACCAGCAGCTTTCCGGTGCTGGCCATGCGGTGTTGCTCACCGATGCCCGCGGGGTGATCCTCAACTGCGTCACCGCCCCCACCGAACGGCGCAGCTTCGAACAGGCCGGGCTGTGGCTGGGCGCTGACTGGAGCGAGGCGCGAGAGGGCACCAACGGCATCGGCACGTGCCTGGTCGAACGTCAGGCGCTGACCATCCACCAGCACGAACACTTTCGTGGGCGGCATACGGGGCTGACCTGCTCGGCCAGCCCGGTGTTCGACCCTCAGGGGCATTTGCTGGCCGTGCTGGACGTCTCTTCAGCGCGGCCCGACGTTTCGCGCCAAAGCGAATTCCACACCATGGCCATGGTGACCTTGTCGGCCAAGATGATCGAAAGCTGTTATTTCATGCGCCAGTTCGAGCATCACTGGCTGCTGCGTTTTCACCTGCAGGCCGAATCGGTCGGGCTGTTCAGCGAGGGGCTGCTGGCGGTCGACGGCGATGGCCGTATCTGCGCGGCCAACCAGAGTGCGCTGAACCTGCTGGGCCGCGTGCGCGCCGATGTGCAAGGGCAGACCCTGGAGCAGTTTTTCGCCTGCACCCACGACGAGCTGTTCAGCCGTGCCATGCCCGATGGCAGCGCAGCCTGGCCGCTGCTGACCCTGGACGGGCGGCAGGTGTTCGCCAGCCTGCGTGGCCAGGCACGTACGCCGGTCTGGACCGTGCCCGCCGGGCATTCGCGCCGCGTCGTCCGGCAGCCACCGCAGGTCTGCCTGCTGGACCCTGCACTGCAACAAGATTTTCGCCGCAGTGTGCGGGTATTCGAGCGCAATGTGCCGCTGTTGCTCAGCGGTGAGACGGGTTGCGGCAAGGAAGCCTTCGCCCAGGCCGTGCATCAGGCCAGCGAGCGTCGAGACAAGCCATTCGTGGCCATCAACTGCGCGTCCATCCCCGAGAGCCTGATCGAAAGCGAGTTGTTCGGCTATCGGGCCGGCAGCTTTACCGGGGCACGCAAGGAAGGCATGCGCGGCAAGTTGCTGCAGGCCGACGGCGGCACCTTGTTGCTGGACGAGATCGGCGACATGCCGCTGGATCTGCAAACACGGCTGCTGCGCGTGCTCGAAGAGCGGCAGGTGGTGCCAATCGGCGGCGAGCCGCAGGCCGTGGATGTTCGCATCATCAGTGCCACCCACCGGGACCTGCTGCAACGGGTTGCCCAGGGTACGTTCCGTGAAGATCTTTATTACCGCCTCAACGGGCTTGAAGTGGCTTTGCCTGCCGTGCGCGAGCGCAGCGACAAAGCGCAGTTGCTGGACTTGCTGCTGCGCCAGGAAACCCAAGGCCAGTTGATTGAGCTCGAGCCCCAGGCGCGTGAGGTACTGCTGGACTACCCCTGGCCTGGTAACGTGCGGCAGATGCGCAACGTGCTGCGCACCCTGGCAGCCCTGTGCGACGAGGGCCGCGTCACACTGGCAGACCTGCCTGCCGTGGTGCGCACGGCGCGTCGCCAAGGCGCAGCGCCAGTGGTCACGGCGGTCTTGCCGGGTGAGGGTTCACCGGTACCCGAGAGCAAGACCGCATTGGAGACGGCCGAACGCCAGGCACTGCTGGCCGTTCTCGAGGCCCGGCATTGGCAGCTCACCCGGGTCGCCGAGCACCTGGGCATCAGCCGTAACACGCTGTATCGCAAACTGCGCAAGCATGGCATCACCCGGCCCGACTGACGAAACAGCGGGTGCGATTTGTCGCGCCCTGGGCTACCCTGCCTCGATGTTTTGCGAGGTCGACCATGCATATTCACATTCTCGGTATTTGCGGCACTTTCATGGGTTCGCTGGCGGTGCTGGCCAAGGAACTTGGCCACCGCGTCACCGGATCGGACGCCAACGTCTATCCGCCGATGAGCACCCAACTCCAGGCCCAGGGCATCGAGCTGACCCAGGGGTATGACCCTGCCCAGCTGGAGCCGGCTCCCGATCTGGTGGTCATTGGCAACGCCATGTCCCGTGGCAACCCGGCGGTGGAGCATGTGCTCAACAAGGGCCTGCCCTATGTGTCGGGCCCGCAATGGCTGGCCGACCATGTGCTGCAGGGCCGCTGGGTGTTGGCAGTCGCCGGCACCCATGGCAAGACCACCACCAGCAGCATGCTGGCCTGGGTGCTTGAGCATGCCGGCATGAGCCCTGGCTTCCTGATCGGTGGGGTGCCGCAAAATTTCTCCGTATCGGCGCGGTTGGGTGATACGCCGTTCTTCGTGGTCGAAGCGGATGAGTACGACAGTGCCTTCTTCGACAAGCGCTCGAAGTTCGTGCATTACCACCCGCGCACGGCGATCCTGAACAACCTGGAATTCGACCACGCGGACATTTTCCCTGACCTTGCTGCCATCGAGCGACAATTTCATCACCTGGTACGCACCATCCCCAGCGAAGGCCTGGTGATCCATCCCACGTCCGAACACGCGCTGGCGCGGGTCATCGACATGGGCTGCTGGACGCCCGTGCAGACAACAGGCGACGGCGGGCAGTGGCAGGCACGCCTGCTCAGCCCGGATGGGTCGCGCTTCGAGGTGCTGTTCGACGGGCACGTGCAGGGTGTGGTGGATTGGGCCCTGACCGGTCAGCACAACGTGGCCAATGCCTTGGCGACCCTGGCGGCCGCCCGTCACGTTGGCGTGGCACCGGCGATGGGTATCGAAGGCCTCAGTGCGTTCAAAAGCGTCAAGCGGCGCATGGAAAAGGTCGCCGAAGTGCAAGGCGTGACCATCTTCGATGATTTTGCCCATCACCCCACGGCCATTGCCACCACCTTGGACGGCCTGCGCAAGCGCGTGGGTGATGCACCGGTGATTGCCGTCATCGAGCCGCGCTCCAATTCGATGAAACTGGGCGCACATCGCGATGGCCTGCCTGAGAGCGTCAACGATGCTGACCAGGTGATCTGGTACGCCCCGGCCAACCTGGGTTGGGACCTAGCAGCCACGGCCGCGCAATGCAAGGTGCCCAGCGTAGTGGCCGACAGCCTCGAGGCGATCATCGAGCAGGTCAAGCGCCAGGCGCGGCCAGGTACCCAGGTGGTGATCATGAGCAACGGTGGTTTTGGCGGCCTGCACGGCAAGCTGGCCGAGGCGCTCAAGTGAGCGGGCCGGAACGCATTACTCTGGCGATGACCGGGGCATCGGGTGCGCAGTATGGCCTGCGCTTGCTCGATTGCCTGGTGCGCGAAGATCGGGAGGTGCACTTTCTGATTTCCAAGGCCGCACAGCTGGTCATGGCGACCGAAACCGACGTACTCCTGCCTGCCAAACCACAGGCGATGCAGGCGTTCCTGACCGAATACACTGGCGCTGCCGATGGGCAGATTCGGGTGTATGGCAAGGAAGACTGGATGTCGCCCGTGGCGTCGGGTTCCGGCGCACCAGCGGCCATGGTGGTGGTGCCGTGTTCTACCGGCACGCTGTCGGCGATTGCCACGGGTGCGTGCAACAACCTGATCGAACGGGCTGCCGATGTCACCCTCAAGGAGCGTCGGCAGTTGATCCTGGTGCCTCGTGAGGCGCCGTTTTCCACCATTCACCTTGAAAACATGCTCAAGCTGTCGCAGATGGGTGCGGTGATGCTACCGGCCTCGCCTGGTTTTTATCATCAGCCACAGACCATCGACGATCTGGTCGACTTCGTGGTGGCGCGCATCCTCAACCTGCTGAACATCCCACAGGACATGCTGCCGCGTTGGGGTGAGCATCATTATGGGGTGGATGATTGAAAAGAGGGCTGGCCGGTACGTTGGCTGTGTTGATGCTCGGTGGCTGCGCCACGGTACGCACCCTGGATGGCACCAAGCCAGAGGCGCCGGTGGTGTATGCAGGCACCCGGCTGGATTGGTATGCGATCAGCGGTGGCTGTTGCCCCCAGGCGCGCTTCGGTGTCGACGCGCCCCGGTTCGCGTCCCTCGATCTGCCGGTCAGTTTTCTTCTCGATACCTTGTTACTGCCGTTGACCCTGCCAGCTGCCGCCGGCATTTACTATCACGGCAGCGGCGGCTTTTGAGTGCTGCATGCAGCCGCTAGCAACCCGGCAGCGGCTCAGTTTTTCCCCAGCTTGCGCAACTCGTCCGACTCCACGATCCGGATGCCGTCCTCTTCCTCCAGCGCCAGGCGCCACAGCGCTCGGGCCAATGTGCAGGCCTCAATACCCCGGTACTTGCCAGGCATCAGCTTGGAAAAGGGAGCGGCCAGGGTTTCGGTGAGCCTTGGCTCGGTGCGTTCTCCCAGCAACAGCGACGGGCGGACGATGGTCAGTTGAGGCCAGTCCTGGGCTTTGAGCGCTTCTTCCATCTCGCCTTTGACGCGGTTGTAGAAGATCGAGGATGTCGGGTCGGCGCCCACGGCACTGATCACCAGCAAGTGCCTGGCCCCCATCTCACGGGCTCGCTTGCTGAAGGCCACTACCATGTCCAGGTCCACGGCTTTGAATGCGGACTCCGAGCCTGCCTGCTTCAATGTCGTGCCCAGGCAGCAATAGGCAATGTCCACGCGGCCCTCCAGCTGGGGCAGAAAGACAGCCGGATCGCCCACAGGGTTGTCCAGGTGTGGATGTTCTGCCAAAGGGCGGCGTGTAGGCGCCAGCACGCGGGTGATGGTGGGCTCATTGAGCAGGCGGTCGAGCAGGTGCTCGCCAGTCAGGCCGGTCGCTCCGGCAAGCAGGACATGCTGAGGCGTCAAGTACATGATGTCTCTCCCTTGTTACACACAAGCTTAGTGGCTGCGCGGCGTTTTTGCCTGTGCCCCCACCGCTGCCTGTGTCGTATTGCGCAAGGCTTCTTCGGCCTGGTTCCGGCGTAGGCGCTGCCAGTGCTCCAGCACGTTTGGCGGTGCCCACAGCTGCGGCTCGGACGCTTCGAAGCCTTCGTTTCGTTCACGTTCGGCAACATGGGTACGCGCCAGTTCAAACGCCTGTTTCAGGTCGTCCGTCTGATTCAGGGCCTGGGCGAAAAGGGCGTCGCCAAAGTAGGTGAAGTCGGCTTCTTCCGAGCAACCGAAGGACACCCGGTCGGCTCGGGCGGCTGTCATGAGCAGCGTGCGCGAATCTTTCAGGGCATCGATGTAGCCACCGGAATAACACGCGGAAATGACGATGACCTTGTCTCGATTTTTCAAGGGGGCCAATGCATCGGCCAACTCGTCGGCGGAAATGTCGGCCAACTGCAGGCGTGGTTGATCGAGGACCAGTTGGTGGTCCTGGCTACCGTGGCTGGTGAGGTAGATGAACAGCAGGTCTTCCGGGCCGCTGCGCTCGGCCAGGGTGCTGGCGGCTCGGGTGATGCTCTGCCGCGTGGCCATGGGGCGCGTCGCCATGAAGTCACGATGGTTGACCAGCGTGACCTGGCCTTTGGCACCGAAGCGTACCTTCAGCAGGTTGCTCACGTAATCGGCTTCGCGCAGAAAAACGCTCTGCTGCCCGTCGCCCCCCACCACCAGGCTGTACAGCTCGATTGCCGGCTGGGACCGGGGCACGGTGGCCAAGGCTTCCTTGAGCAAGCGCCCTTGATTGAGCAGTGCCATATCGAGCGGGTCCGGCAGCAAGGTGCCACGCTCATCGCGAACCCGAACGCCATTGGCCCAGGTACCGCTTTGTACCTTGCCGTCGGCCAGTGTCAGGCGCCCTTGCCCGTGGTAGGCATCATCGAGCATATGGCCCACGTACTGACTGCCATCAGCCAGTTGCAGGCTGCCCTGGCCCGACATGCGCCAGTCGAGGAACGTGCCTTTGTAGTGGCTGCCGTCACTGCCCAGCATTTCGCCTTCGCCGTTGAGCGAACCGTCCTTGAACTGGCCGATCCACACATCGCCTTCGGCGTTTTCGTAGCGCCCGCGGCCTTCGAGGCGGTTGTCCTTGAACTCGCCGATGTACTGCTCGCCTTCGACACTGTCGTAAGTGCCAGTGCCTTGCAGTTGGCCGTCCACGAACCTGCCGCTGAACTGATTACCGCTAGCATCGCTGCGCACGCCGGCGCCGTTGGGCTTGCCCTTGGCGAACAGGCCCCGGTAGCGACTGCCGTCGGCCAGCTCCAGTTCGCCTGCCCCTTCGTAGAGGTCGTCCTTGAACTGCCCGCGGTAGGTTTGCCCAGTCTGCTTGAGGGTGCCTTCGCCATCGCGCCGTCCATGGCGGAAGGTGCCCGCATAGTGGCTACCTGGTGTGGTCAGGTCGCCAAGCCCTTCGAACAGGCCGGCAACGAACTGGCCGCGGTAGACTTCGCCGTTCTGCCCGTGCCATTCCCCCTGGCCGTGCCATTGGCCATCCTTGAAACCGCCGGCATACCAGCTGCCATTGGGGTAGTCGATACGGCCCTGGCCCTGCAGCAAGCCGTCGACGACCTGGCCTCGGTAGCGACCGCCGTCTGGCAGACGGGCATCGGGTGGGCTCAGGGATTCGCCATCACCACAGGCAGCGAGCAACAGGAGCAGGGTCAGGGGAAGCAGTGGACGCATGGCGAGGACCGGGCAGTGAGTGTGCCGATTATGACTCAGATCGAGCGCCTGAAACAGCGAGTGGCGGGTGGGGCGAGGGGGCTTTGCGCCACGTTTGCAAGCGATGGGGCCTCGGGTAGGGGCGGCCTGATCAGGCCGCCCCAGGGGAACTTCGATACCGTGCGCCTAGCGACCCAATCCCGGCGACACGATGATCTTCACGTTTTCCTCCTTGTTGTTCACCAGTTCCTCGAACCCCAGTTCGACGATCTGCTCCAGCCCGATGCGGCCGGTCACCAGCGGGCGTATATCCAACCGACCGTCGGCGATGAAGGCGATCACGTCGGCGAACTCGCCGTTATAGGCCAGCGCACCGATCACCTGCTTCTCGGTGGACACCAGTTCGAAGAAGTTGAATTCGCTCGGCTCCTCGAAAATTCCCACCATCACGCACTTGCCGGCCTTGCGAAGGGTATCGATGGCCAGCTTGGCCGTGTGCTTGTTGCCGATGCACTCGAAGCTCACGTCAGCCCCCAGCCCGGCGGTGAGCGCACGAATCTCGGCCAACGCATCGCACTGGTTGGGGTCCAGGACCACGCTGGCGCCCACTTCCAATGCCTTGGCCTTGCGCGCCGAAGACATCTCCAGGGCGATCACCCGCGCCGCGCCTGCCGCCTTGGCGCACATGATGGTGCACAGCCCGATGGTACCGGCGCCCACCACCACCACGGTCTGGCCCAGCAGGCTGCCTGCTTTTTTGACCGCGTGCATGCCGACCGCCAGCGGTTCGATCAGGGCCCCTGCCTCGGCCGGGAAACCGGACGGCAGCCGGTAGAGCAGATTGGCCGGCACGTTGACCCGCTCGGCGAAGGCGCCATTGTTCATCAAGCCTGTGAACGCCAGGCGCTCACAGATGTTGTACATCCCGTGGGTACAGTAATAACAGGTGCCACAGTGCTGGCAGGCGTCTGCCGCCACCGGATCGCCCACGGCATAGCCCTCGACGCCTGCGCCGAGCTTGGCGATCCGGCCGCAGAACTCATGGCCGAGGATGCATTGGCCTTGAATACCGGTCAGCGGGTGTGGAGCGTCGACCGGTATGAAGACCGGCCCGGCCACGTATTCGTGCAGGTCCGAGCCGCAGATGCCGCACCAGTCCACCTGGATCTGTACCCACCCAGGTGCAGGGTCGACCGGCAGGGGCACCTGCTCGACCCGGATGTCGTTGCGCCCGTGCCAGACCGCCGCGCGCATGTGTGGATTGCTCAAGTCGTTCATAGGAATCTCCAGAAGCCAGGAAGGGTCAATGGCTGCGCAGGAAAGCGAGCAGGTGCTGGTTGACCGTGTCGGCGGCCTCCATCTGCACCATGTGGCCAGCTTCCGGCACGACGACCACCTGGGCCTCCAGACCCTGGGCATGACTGGCCGGAATGATCGCGTCCTTCTCGCCCCAGATCACCAGGGCCGGGTGCTGGCCCAGGACGCTGCGCAGGTCGTGGCGTTGCCGGTCGCCGTCGGCCAGGGCCGAGGCCAGCACCTGCAGCGCCTGGTCTACGCCCTCCAGGCGCTTGAACTTGAGCATGTCTTCGAGCAGTTGCCGCGTGACCAAGGCCGGATCGGCGAACAGTTGCACCATCTGCGGCTTGAGGGCGTTGCGGCTACTGGCCGCGACGAACCCTTGCAGGTACTGCCCATTGATGGCCTCGCCCAGACCCGCGCTGGCGATCAGGCCAAGGCTGGCCACCCGGTGCGGTGCCAGGCGCGCAAGGCCCAGGCAAACCGCGCCGCCCATGGAGTGACCGACCAGGTGAGCACGTGGAATGTCCAGGTGATCGAGCAGGGCCAGCACCGTTTCGCTCAGTTCCTCCAGGTCACCGCGCTGCAAGGCTTTGGCCGACTCGCCATGGCCCGGCAGGTCGAGGGCGATTACCCGTCGCTCGGCGGCCAGGGCAGGGTGGTTGAACAGCCAGTTGTTGAGGTCGCCGCCAAAGCCATGTACCAGCACCAAGGGCGTCCCGCCTTCGCCCAGTTCGAACCAGCGCAACAAGCGCCCCTTCACCTCGGCTTTCTGCGGCGCCGGGCCTTGGGCCTGGTCGGTGCTACCGTCGGCCACGAACTCGGCCTGGAAGCGCTGTACCACAGCGTCGATGTCGGCGTCGTCGGCTTCGCCTTCTACCACCACGGCCAACAGCGCGCCCACCGGCAGGGTCTCGTCCGGCCTGGCCACCAGGCGGCGCAGCACGCCACTGAACGGCGCCTCGACGCTGCTGCTGATCTTGTCCGTCTCCACGTCCAGCACTTCGTCGCCCTTGGTGATGACGTCGCCTTCCTGCTTGAGCCAGGTGTCCACCCGGCCTTCGGTCATCGACAAGCCCCATTTGGGCATGGTCAGGGTATGGATCTGGCTCATGCGGCGCTCCTTGCAGCATCGATAACGGTGCGCACGGCTGTTTCGATTTTGGCAGCGTCGGGGATATACAGGTCTTCCAGAGCGTCGGAAAACGGAACGGGCGTATGCGGCGCCGTCACCATTTCGATGGGCCCTTTCAGCGCACCGAATGCCTTCTGCGCAACCAGGGCGCTGATGTCCGTGGCCATCGAGCACCGTGGGTTGGCTTCGTCGATCACCACCAGGCGCCCGGTCTTTTCGACACTTTCAAGGATGCTGTCTTCGTCCAGCGGGCTGGTGGTGCGCAGGTCCAGGACTTCGCAGTCGATGCCCTGGCGGGCCAGGTTGTTGGCGGCTTCCATGGCCACATGCACCATGCGGCCATACGTCACCAGGGTGACATCGCTGCCATCGCGCAGGTAATTGGCTTCGCCGAACGGCACCGTGTACACCTCCTCCGGTACTTCGCCCTGCATGCCGTACAGCAGCTTGTGTTCGCAGAAGATCACCGGGTCGTTGTCGCGGATGGCCTGGATCAGCAGGCCCTTGGCGTCGTAAGGCGAGGACGGGCACACCACCTTCAGGCCCGGGATGTGCGTCCACAGCGAGGTGAGCATCTGCGAATGCTGGGCCGCGGCACGCAGCCCGGCGCCGTACATGGTGCGCATGACCAGCGGGGTCACGGCCTTGCCGCCGAACATGTAGCGAAACTTGGCCGCCTGATTGAGGATCTGGTCCAGGCAGCAGCCGGCGAAGTCGACGAACATCAGTTCGCAGACTGGGCGCAGGCCCTGGGTGGCCGCGCCGACGGCGGCGCCTACGTAGCCGATCTCCGAGAGCGGCGCATCCAGTACGCGGCCTGGAAACTGGTGATACAGGCCCTTGGTCACGCCCAGCACGCCACCCCAGGCATCGTCTTCGCCAGGCGCGCCTGCACCGCCGGCCACATCCTCACCAATGATGAACACGGTATCGTCACGGCGCATTTCCTGGGCCAGGGCTTCGTTGATGGCCTGCTGGTAACTGATCTTTCTTGCCATGGTGGTTCTCCTGTTGTTCTTGTTTTGAGCGGCTCAGGGATAGGCGACGTAGACGTCGGTGAGCAGGTCGGCAGGTTGCGGCTTGGGGTCGGACTTGGCGCGTTGCACGGCATCCTCGATCAGGTCCTCGACGCGGGCATCGATGCTGTCCAGTTGGCCTGCTTCGAGCAGACCCGCGCGCACGGTCTTGTCGCGGAACTGCAGCAGGCAGTCGCGGGTTTCGCGCAAGTTCTTCACTTCATCGGGGGCGCGGTAGGTTTGCGCATCGCCCTCGAAGTGGCCGTAGTAGCGGCTGAGCTTGACCTCGATCAGCGACGGCCCCTGGCCGGCACGTGCGCGCTCGATGGCGGCACCGGCGGCCTCGTGAACCGCGAAGAAATCGAAGCCGTCGATGGTGACCCCTGGCATGCCGAAGCCGGCGGCGCGGTCGGCTATGTGATCGCAGGCCACTGACCAGTTGGACGCGGTGGCTTCGGCATAACCGTTGTTCTCGGCGACGAAGATGCACGGCAGGTTCATGATCGCAGCCATGTTCATGGCTTCGAACACTGCGCCTTCATTGGAGGCGCCATCGCCGAAGAAGACCACGGACACATCGTCGCGACCCTTGAGCTTGGCTGCCAGCGCAGCGCCTGCCACCAAAGGTGCGCCAGCGCCGACGATACCGTTGGCGCCGAGCATGCCCTTGCCCAGGTCGGCAATGTGCATCGAGCCGCCCTTGCCACCGCAGACCCCGGTCTTCTTGCCGTAGATCTCGGCCATCATGCCGTACACATCCACGCCCTTGGCGATGCAGTGGCCATGGCCGCGATGGTTGGAGGCAATGCAATCGCTGTCGCGCAGGTGGGCCATCACCCCCGCCGCGCTGGCCTCTTCACCGGCGTAAAGGTGAACGAAGCCGGGTATTTCGCCTGTGGCGAACTCGACGTGCAGGCGTTCTTCGAAGGCACGAATGGTGCGCATCACTTCATAGGCATGCAGCAGTTGTGCGGAACTCGGTTGATTGGACATCTTGTTGTTCTCCGGGGTTGTCTCAACGGGTCGCGGGGTGCAGCGGGTGGCCCAGGGGTACAGCCAGCAGACGATGCTGGGCGGCATGCGTGAGCACTGCCTGCACGTCCACACTCAACGGGCCCAGGTGATCGAGGGTGATGGTGGGGGTGTCATGGGCGCAGAATTCGATTTCCCGCTCGCCGTCCAGGGCCAAGGTGCCCTGGACGAGGGCCGGGCGGTACGGTTCGTCGGGCGCCATGTGGCCGGAGGCGGTGATGCCGCAGCCTTGCAGCACGCCAGGGGCCACAGGGGCCAGCAGCGCCTGCCCGGCGTTCTCGTCCAAGCGCACCCAGGCGCCGTGGGGCGCTTGCCGCGAGACCGGATTCCACAGGCCGCACAGTGCCGACAAGCCGATGGCGTGGGGCTCGGCGAAGCAGGCGAAGATTTCGCTCAGGTCTTCGCTGCGGCTCAGCGCCCGCGCGCCGATGAAACGCTGGGGCGACACCGCTACCTCCACCAGCGCCCATTCGCTCAGTTGCTGCTGGGGCACCCTGACCAGCAAGCGTTTGTTGCGGCGCAGGCCGATGGAGGTTGGCACCTTGCCGCCGACGATCAGGCCGCCTGCAAGCCCCGCGCTGGTCGCTTCGCGCAGCTCCGGGAAGGCGTTGTTGGTGCCGGTGGACAAGGTCAGCAGGGGTACGTCGCCAGCTTCTGCCGCCACGGCCTTGTGGGTACCGTCGCCCCCCAGCACAGCGATCAGCGACACCCCCCGCGCGACCATGTTGCGCGTGGCAAGCCGGGTGTCGCTGACGGTCTGGGTCAGGGGCAGGTCGAGTATCTCGAGGGCAGGCCAGTGCTGATCGCGCGCCATCGGCCCGGCGCAGGCCTTGACCACGGCAGCGGCGATGCCGGTCATGTCGCTGGGCATCAGCACGTGGCCGACACCCGTGGCGCCGAATGCGGCGAGCAGGCGCGCGATGGCGGCGGCCTTGTCGGTGCTGGAGTACAACCCGGCAGTGGCGGTCAGGCGACGCAGGTCTCGGCCTGAAGCAGGGTTGGCAATGATGCCCACCAGTGGGGCGGGTAGCGGCATGGCGCACCTCGTGTTCTTGTTTGCAAGGACCAGAGCAAGCGCGGTGCCAGCTTTGCACAAAACCTCGCAAAGGCCCGTCGCAGAGGCCTTGCATGGTCTTTAACGCTGCCAGGCGGGCTACCGTGCTGAGACGCCAGGTGCCGGCCTGGGCGTTGTGCGGCGAGACGTTGAGACGCTGCGTCTCAACCACACCTTTGATCACACCGTGCTTGTCCAGGCCTGCGCGCAGGCGCTTAATGGCTGCACAACCACAAGAACAGCAACGAGAACCGGAGGGCCTGAATGCTTGCCGCGAACTCCCGCGCTCACGTCGACTGCGTCAGCAGGGTACTGAAGAACGCCGACCGTCTGCCCCAGGCGCCAGTACCGCCGTTGATCCTCGATTCCTGGCGTCGCTCCATGGAGCTGTACCGTCTCGATCCCGCCTCCGAGCAAGGGCCGCGTATTCTTTCCCAGGCGCTGCTCAATGAATGCCGAGAGCGCTCGGAGCTGTTCCTGCGCATTGCCGGGGACGCCGTGGCGCGCCTGCACGAACAGGTGCGTGAGGCCGACTACTGCGTGCTACTGACCGATGCACAGGGCCGCACCATCGATTACCGGGTCGAATCGACCATTCGCACTGACTGCCGCAAGGCCGGTCTGTACCTGGGCACCTGCTGGTCGGAGGGGGAGGAGGGTACCTGCGGGGTAGCGGCAGTACTGACCACCAAGGCACCGGTCACCGTGCACAAGCGCGATCACTTTCGCGCTGCCTTCATCGGCCTGACCTGTAGCGCGGCGCCTGTTTTCGACCCCTTTGGCGAGTTGCTGGGGGTGCTGGACGTCTCTGCCCTGCGCTCGCCCGACGACCGCCGCAGCCAGCACCTGATCCGGCAACTGGTCGAGCAGACCGCACGCGAAATCGAAAACGCCTTTTTCATGCACAGCGCCCAAGGCCATTGGGTGATGCGTGCCCACGGCACACCAGGCTACGTGGAAAGCCAGCCTGACTACCTGCTGGCCTGGGACGCCGACGGCCGCCTGCAGGCGATGAACAGCCTGACACGGCAACGCCTGATGCAGCGCCTGGGGCGCTTGCCTGCGCACATTGGTGAGCTGTTCGACCAGGCGCAATTGCGACGTGTCAGCAACGCGTCGGCGCAACGTCTGCCAGGGTTGGGCGAGCTGTATGGCCGGGTCAGCGCCCCACAGCGCAAGCCGCCGGTCGAGCCTTTGCTGCAAGGCCTGGACCGACGCATTGAACAACATTTGCGCCTGGCCACGCGGGTCAAGGATTGTAACCTTGCCGTGCTGGTGCAGGGCGAGACGGGTACAGGCAAGGAAGTCTTCGCTCGCCAGCTGCACCAGCAAAGCAAGCGCGGCAACGGCCCGTTCGTCACGCTCAACTGCGCCGCCATCCCCGAGAACCTGATCGAGAGCGAGCTGTTTGGTTATGTCGCGGGAGCCTTCACCGGGGCGTCGAACAAGGGTATGCAAGGGCTTGTACACCAGGCCGATGGCGGCACTCTGTTTCTGGACGAGATTGGCGACATGCCACTGAGCCTGCAGACCCGCCTGTTGCGGGTGCTGGCTGAGGGTGAGGTAGCACCTTTGGGGGCTGCGCGGCGCCAGCGCGTGGACATTCAGGTGATCTGCGCCACGCACCGCGACCTGGCGGCGAGGGTGGAGCAGGGGCAGTTTCGTGAGGACTTGTATTTTCGCCTGGCCAACGCCCGCTTCGCGTTGCCGGCGCTGCGCGAGCGCGAAGACCGGCTGGGGCTCATTCACCAGTTGCTGGCCGAAGAGGCCGATGCGTGTGGGGTGAGCGTGGCGCTGGCCGACGATGCCTTGCAGGCATTGCTGGAGTATCGCTGGCCGGGGAACCTGCGCCAGTTGCGGCAGGTGTTGCGTTATGCCTGCGCCGTGAACGAGGGAGGGCAGTTGCGCCTGCTTGACCTGCCGGAGGAGGTTCGTGGGCAGGAGGTTGGCCGGGTAACGAGCGAGGCGTCCTGCCCGGCGCGGCAACGGTTGCTGGATGCGTTGATTCGCCATCGCTGGAAACCCGCCGAGGCTGCCCAGGCGTTGGGTATTTCGCGTGCGACGCTGTATCGCCGGGTGCACGAGCACCGCATCGAGATGCCTCGTATGAAGGGGTAGAGTCGCAGCTGCGCTTGTTGTGGCTTCTGCCCGCGCGACAGTTCAGGCACCGCTGCTCGCGACTTCAGGGGGGCCTTTCTACACAGAACCTGCGTTCGGACTCCTGCGGTCTTCAGATCGAACATACAAGCCAGATCATTGATTCACGCCAGTCAGAGAGGGTCACGAGGATGCGCAGATTGCTCTGCTAGGTCGGACTTGGCCACAAGCACCCTGAGGGCCGCATCAGCCATTGATCGAGCCCAAACAGGCAATAAAAAACCCCGGAGCCAGTCCGGGGTTCTTGTACTTCACACTACGCGATCAGTCCTGGTTGGCCAGTTTGTGCTCGAGGTAGTGAATGTTGATGCCGCCTTTGCAGAAGCCTTCATCACGCACCAGATCACGGTGCAGCGGGATGTTGGTCTTGATGCCATCGACGACGATCTCGTCCAGGGCATTGCGCATGCGGGCCATGGCTTCGTCACGGTCCTTGCCCCAGGTGATCAGCTTGCCGATCAGCGAGTCATAGTTCGGCGGAACCGAATAACCGCTGTACAGGTGCGAATCGACACGCACGCCGTTGCCGCCCGGTGCGTGGAAGTGCTTCACCTTGCCAGGGCTCGGGATGAACTTCTTCGGGTCTTCGGCGTTGATACGGCATTCCAGCGAATGGCCGTGGACCACCACGTCCTCCTGACGGAACGACAGCTTGTTGCCAGCGGCGATGCTCAGCATCTCCTTGACGATGTCGATGCCTGTGACCATCTCCGACACCGGGTGCTCAACCTGCACACGGGTGTTCATCTCGATGAAGTAGAAACGGCCATCTTCGTACAGGAACTCGAACGTCCCCGCACCGCGGTAGCCGATCTCGATGCACGCGTCTACGCAGCGCTTGAATACTTCCTGGCGTGCTTTCTCGTCGATGCCTGGGGCCGGGGCCTCTTCCAGCACCTTCTGGTGGCGGCGTTGCAGGGAGCAATCGCGGTCACCGAGGTGGATTGCATTGCCCTGGCCGTCGGACAAGACCTGTACTTCCACGTGACGTGGGTTGGTCAGGAACTTCTCCAGGTACACCATCGGGTTGCCGAAGGCTGCACCGGCTTCGGTACGGGTGAGCTTGGCCGAGGCGATCAAATCCTCTTCCTTGTGCACCACACGCATGCCGCGACCACCACCGCCACCGGCGGCCTTGATGATCACCGGGTAGCCGACGTCGCGGGCGATGGCCAGCGCGACTTCTTCGTCTTCCGGCAGCGGGCCGTCGGAGCCCGGCACGGTCGGTACGCCCGACTTGATCATCGCGTCCTTGGCCGAGACCTTGTCGCCCATCAGGCGAATGGTGTCGGCCTTGGGGCCGATGAAGGCAAAGCCGGACTTCTCGACCTGCTCGGCAAAATCGGCGTTTTCCGCCAGGAAGCCGTAACCGGGATGAATCGCGGTCGCGCCGGTGACTTCGGCAGCGGCGATGATCGCCGGGATGTGCAGGTACGAATCCTTGGACGATGCAGGACCGATGCAGACCGACTCGTCTGCCAGGCCCAGGTGCATCAGTTCACGGTCGGCGGTGGAGTGCACGGCGACGGTCTTGATACCCAGCTCTTTGCAGGCACGCAGGATCCGCAGGGCAATTTCCCCGCGGTTGGCGATCAGGACTTTTTCGAGCTTCCCAGACATCGTTGGCTCTCCGCGATTCAAACGATGGTGAACAGCGGCTGGTCGAACTCAACCGGCTGGCCGTCTTCTACCAGGATGGCGTCGATGACACCGCCGACATCGGCTTCGATGTGGTTCATCATCTTCATGGCTTCGACGATGCACAGGGTGTCGCCTTTCTTCACGCTCTGGCCCACTTCAGCGAAGTTCGGCGAGGTCGGCGAAGGCTTGCGGTAGAAGGTGCCTACCATTGGCGAGCGGATGACGGTGCCCTTGAGGGCCGGTGCCGCGGCGGCAGCTTCGACAGCAGGTGCGGCAGCGGCGACCGGGGCAGCGGCAGGCGCAGCCATCGGGGCAGGTGCGTAGAACTGCTGGGCAGCTGGGGTCTTGCTGTGACGGCTGATGCGAACCGACTCTTCGCCTTCCTTGATCTCCAGCTCGTCGATGCCAGACTCTTCCAGCAGCTCGATCAGTTTTTTGACTTTACGGATATCCATTAATCATCAACTCCCAAAGGTTCGGTCAGGGGGCGAAATTGTTAAAGCGTGTCGACACGCTTCTCTTGACCCTGGCCACCGAGGCCAGGGCTTTCATCATTTGGGCTGTGCGTTGGCAGCCAGCTGTTCCAGCGCGGACTCCAGGGCCAGGCGATAACCGCTGGCGCCCAGACCGCAGATCACCCCTACGGCTACATCGGAAAAGTAGGAGTGATGACGGAACGGTTCGCGTTTGTGCACGTTGGACAGGTGCACTTCGATGAATGGGATGCTCACCGCAAGCAATGCGTCACGTAATGCAACGCTTGTGTGGGTGAATGCAGCCGGATTGATCAGGATGAAATCCACACCCTCGTTGCGTGCCGCATGAATACGATCGATCAACTCGTATTCGGCGTTGCTCTGCAAATACTGCAAATGGTGGCCCGCGGCGCGAGCACGTTGCTCCAGGTCCTGGTTGATCTGGGCCAGGGTCACGGCGCCGTAATGGCCGGGCTCGCGCGTACCGAGCAGGTTCAGATTGGGGCCGTGAAGCACCAGTAGCGTTGCCATCTGCGAGTTCCTTGGATTTGTAGGGCAATTCGACACAGCGCGGCGAGTGTGCCTAAAGCGACGGCAAGTGTCCAGTTCCCGGCAATAGCCAGCACGATGAGCGAGATTCGCGCGAAGTATGTGACCAGATAGCAGGATCCGGTCACTGATCGCCGACATGTTCCCATGCCAGCGGGCCGTTACAGGCCTGCCTGGCCGCGAACGCGGGACAAAATGGACGCAAAGTTCTCGGCATTTATCTCGCCAATCACCCGATCAGCGGTCAGTTCGCTGCCGTTGGCGGCAAAGAACATCAATGCCGGCGGGCCGAACAATCGATAGCGGTCCAGCAGGGCACGCTGGGCCGCATCGCTGCGCGTCACATCCACGCGCAGCAGTTTGAAACCCGCCATCTGCGGCAGCACCTGAGGTGCATTCAACACCTCGTGCTCGATGACTTTGCAACTGATGCACCAGTCTGCGTACCAGTCCAGCAGCACTGGCTGGCCTGCGGCCTTGGCATCGGCCAGTGCAGCATCGAGCGCCTGGGCGGTGGTCAGTGTTCGCCACGCCTGGGCAGGGGACGCAGTCTGGCCAGCCGTGCTCATTCCTGTAGGGGGCAACGGTCGCAGCGGATCACCCTGGCCGCTGAGGGCGCCATACCAGCAGGCCAGGGCGTAGACCAGCAGTGTCAGGCCAAGCAGTTGGGCCAGGCGTTGGCGAGGCGTCTTCACGACGAACTCCAGGGTCCCCAGGAACACGGCCACCCCGGCAGCGAGCAAACCGATCAGCCCCAGGGTGACAGCCCCTGGCAAGACCCTGCTGAGCAAACCGATGGCCAGCCCCAGCAACAGGACGCCGATGGCGTTCTTCACGCTGTTGAGCCATGGGCCGCTTTTCGGCAACCAGGCGGCGCCACCGGTGGCGACCAGCAGCAGCGGGGCACCCATGCCCAGGCCCAGCGCGAACAGTTTGAGCGCACCGCCCAAGGCGTCTCCACTGGCGCTGATATACAGCAACGCACCCGCCAGCGGCGCCGAAACGCAGGGTGAAACCAACAGGCTGGACAACACGCCCAGGGCCGCTGCGCCCAGCAGCGAGCCGCCTTGGGTGCGATTGGCGACGCCGTCCAGGCGATTGCTCAGGGCCTGGGGCAGCTTGAGTTCGAACAAGCCGAACATGGCCAGGGCGAAAGCCACGAAGAACAGCGCGAAAGGCACCAGCACCCAGGCCGACTGCAGCCGCGCCTGCAGGTTGAGGCCTGCGCCGAACAGGCCCATCAAGGCCCCAAGGGCGGCAAAGCTGGCGGCCATGGACAGCACATAGGCCAGTGACAACGACAGCCCACGCAGCCCACCTGCCTGACCGCGCAAAACCACCCCCGAGAGAATGGGCAGCATGGGCAGCACGCACGGCGTGAACGTCAGGCCCACGCCGGCGATGAAGAACAGCAAGAGCGCTTTCCACTCCCAAGCGTGTGCGGCCTGGCTGCTCGGCGCACCTTCACCTTCAATGCTCAGGCGTTCGGTTTCAGGTGGATAGCACAAGCCTTTGTCAGCGCAGCCCTGGTAACCCACCTGCAAGGTGAAGGCCCTGGGGTCATTGCGTGGCAATTCAATGTCGACGATGCCGTGATACACCTCCACATCGCCGAAGAACTCGTCATGTTTGGCCTCGCCCTTCGGGATGACCGGCGTGCCCAGTGCGATGTCGGCCGGCTCGGTGCGAAACACGAAGCGGTGGCGGTACAGGTAGTAGCCGTCGGTGGCCACCAGGCGCAGCTTGATGGCATGGGCGTCGGCCTGGATCAGGCTCAGCTTGAAGGCTTCGTGCACCGGGAGGAAATCGGCGTTGCCGGCCAGTGAGGAAGCCCCGAGGGTAGCGCTGGGGCGATTGTCCAGCAGCCCCGTGGCGAACACCGGGCTGGCCAGCAGTAGGCACAACAGGAAAAACAGGCGGCGCATGGTGAACTCGCAAGATCGAACGTGCCGCGCATCATAACGGAGTTGGCGCTCAGGGAACCATGTGTGGGCCCGCCCGCCTTGCCGGTGAGGGTCTAAGGCTATTTCGTGGAGCCAGGGCGGTCGGTTCAGACCCTGAAGGCACCCACCGCCTGGTTCAAGGCGCTGCCCAGGCTGAGCAGATGATCGCCTTGCTCACGCCCTTCGCCGATACGTTGCAGGTTATCCCCGCCCAGTTGATGAATCCGCTCGCTGTGGTCACGGATCTCGCTGACCGCATCACTTTGTTGCGCCGTCACTTCGGCAATGCGCAGGGCAGTGTCGGCGATAGTACGGATCGCACACACGATTTCGTCCAACGCGCCATCGGCGGTCTGGGCCTGGTTGGCAGTGGCCTCGGCATGCGCCATTTGTACCCGCGTACCGTCCACGGCGCCCTTGGCTGCCTGCTGCAACCTGTCGATCAGGGTCTGGATTTCCCCAGTGGCACTGGTGGTGCGCTGGGCCAGGGTGCGGACTTCGTCGGCCACCACGGCGAACCCGCGACCCATGTCGCCAGCGCGGGCGGCTTCGATGGCGGCATTGAGTGCCAGCAGGTTAGTCTGTTCCGCAATGGACCGGATCACCGTCAGCACGCCACCGATCGTGGCCGATTCCTCTGCCAGTTGCTCGATCATGCGGGCGTTGCCTTGCACCTCGTCGACCAGCGTGCGTAGACCCGACAGACTTTGCCCGATCACAGCCTGGCCCTGTTCCACTGCCCGGCCTGCGTCACGACTGGCCAGGGCCGCAGCGCTGGCGTCGCCAGCCACCTGCTGGATGGTCGCTTCCAGTTCCCCAAGCGCGTCGCGAATCTGTCCGGTATCCCCGGCCTGTCGTTGTGCGCCATCGTGCAAGGCAGCACTCATGTCGGCGAGCGCATGACTGCTGCCGGCCACTTGCGCGGCATTGTGCCGCAAGGCGCCTACCAGTTCGACCAGGTACTGGCGCAGGCGATTGAGCGAAGCCTGGATGTCATGCAACTCGCGGTTGGTCCTGCCCATTTCGACAGGCTGGGTAAAATCGCCTTCGGCCCAGCGCGACAGCGCAGGCACCAAGCCGGTGAGGGTGCGTGCAAGGCGACGTTGCAGGGTGTCGATGAGCAGGGCGATCAGCAGGATCATCACGATCATCGCCCCTTGCAGGATGCGCACTTCCCCCGCGATGGTGCCATGCAGGCTGCGCACTTGTGGCTCCAGGGCCGCGATGGCCTGGCGCACTGCCTCCAGCTGTTGCGTGGCGCGGGTCGCCAGGGCGGCGCGCTGGGCGATCTGGGCACGGGTACGTTGCAGCTCGGCCGGGTAGCGCCCAACCAGGCTTTGCAGCTCGCGCTTGAGGCCCACGGCGACGTCTTCTTGCTGGGCGCGGGTATCGTTCTGCAAACCCATCAGCGCGGCAAAGTCATCCGCGTCCGATTCGGCAATACGGGTCACGCCCAGCAGCGGCAAGCCTTCGATGACCTGCGCCTGGGCCTGGATCGATTGCAGCTCGCGCTCCAGCTCAGTCGCCAGTTCGGGCCGGCCGCTGCCCACCAGCTTCTCCCGCGCCAGGCCCAGCCTGCTCAGGTGCAGGGTTGCCTCAACAAGCGGCAGCAGATAGCGCCCAGCGTCGGGGTTGGTGCTGTCGCGCGCATAGGTGGTCAGTTGCTCCAGGTTGGCCCCCAGCTCGCGTTCGGCTTGCAGCAACAGCGCCTGGGGGTCACCGGCCAGCTTTCCGGCTGCCAGCAACTCGCCCGCGCTGAAGGCCTGGAGGTGGTCCAGGCTGGGGCGCAGTTGGCTGGCCAGCGCCTCGGGCCAGTCGGCCAGCGAAGCTTGCAGTTGCTCCGTGGCCTGCAGTGCCGCCGCATGGCGCACGGCATCGCCGCTACCAAGATAAGCTTGAATGTTCTGGGCAGCCTCAGTCTGAAAATGGCGCGACAGGGTCAGGTAGCGCTCCATCATCTGGTAGGGACGCTCCAGCGCCCGCTGCGACCACCACAGCGTGACGCCCAGAGCAATGCACACCGTCACCAGCAACAATGTATTCAAATTGGTTAGCCATTTCAGGCGCATAGCCGCGTGCTTCCTGCGGGGGAGGGAAGAGTCAGGGGCCTGAAGTTATTGCGTTCGTGTGACGCGATGATGACGGCGGCACGCAATTGAATGGCAAAGTGCCTTTATTCTTTGCCCGCCCCTTCACGGCTCCACACGCACCACGCAATTACGTCCTGCATGCTTGGCCCGGTATAGCGCCTCGTCGGCCGCGCTGGCCATGGTCAGGGCATCGAGCCCGTCATCGAGTTGCACGACGCCTGCACTGAACGTACAGCGCAGGTCATGGGGTTGGGCCGGGTAGAGGATTTCGGCAAAACGCCCGCGGATGTCATCGAGCACCTTGTACGCCGCCTCCAGGGCGGTATTGGGCATGACGATGGCGAACTCTTCGCCGCCGTAGCGGCCAATGAAGTCGGTCTTGCGCAGGCGTTGCTTGAGAAACAGCGCCAGGCTCTTGATCACCCGGTCGCCCATGGGGTGGCCGTGGCGGTCGTTGATTTTCTTGAACCGGTCGATGTCGAGCATGGCAAAACTCAGCGGCTGCTGTTCGCGGCGGGCACGGAAGCTGCAATCCTCGAGCAACTGCAGAATATGCGTATGGTTGTACAACCCGGTCAGGCTGTCGCGGACCATGCGCGCCTTCAGATGCCGAGCGCGGGCAGCGCGGTTGCGCACGGTGGTGATCAGGTGGCGCGAGCGAAACGGCTTGGTCAGAAAATCATCGCCGCCTTCGCTCATGGCCTCGAGCTGCTTGTCCAGGTCATCCTCGGCCGACAGGTAGATGATCGGCACGCTGACGTAGCGGTCGTTGTGGCGAATCACCTTGGCCAGTTCAGGGCCGGTGCACGCCGGCATGTACAGGTCGAGGATGATCAGGTCAGGCTGGAAATCAGCCAGCTCGGCCATGGTGGCGATCGGGTCGGTCAGGCTGCGAGTGATCATCCCGGCGCCTGCCAACACCCGTTCCGTGAACAGGGCCTGGGTGCGTGAGTCATCGATGATCAGTACGCGCAGGGGATCGTACGGCGCGGCATCGGTCAGGCGCTCGACCTTCTCCAGCAGGCTGGAAGCCTCCAGTGTGCCGGTGAGGAAATCGCGCCCGCCGGCCCGCACGGCGGCCAAGCGCGTGGGGGTATCGGTTTCATGGAGGCTGAAGAACAGCAGCGGCAGGGGTTTGGCCTGTCGCGCCTGGACTTCGGCCGCTAGCGCCAGGCCCTGGCCGACCCCATTGAAGTCGACGTCCATGATGACCGCTGAAGGCGGGCATTCGCCCACCGATGCGCGAAAGGCATCGGCAGTGGGCAAGGCCTGTACGCCCAGGCCGAAGAACTCCAGTTGCTGGGCCAGGCGTTCGGCGCGGTCGTGGTCCTGCAAGAGGATATAGACCGGCCTGCGCTGGGGCGCCAGCAGCAACTGGTCACGTGGGTCGTCCTTGCGCAGGCCGCTACGCACAAGATGCTCAGGGGGGCACTGCGGGCTCGGCTCAACTGCTTGGCTCATGTCCTGGCTACTTGTCGTTAGGGGTATGCAGGGGCAGTGATGGCTCTATGCTAGCAGTTCTTGAGCTGCGTAGGCGTGCCCCCTTTCAACAAAGTGGGCTGAATGACTATTCAGTTACCGACCAAGGGGTCGCTTATGCGTAAGGCGGTGTCTGCTTTATAGTGCTGTCAGGCGGGCTTGCCGTGGCACCCTGGCGTAGGCCTGTGGTCAAAGCCCCTGAACCGTCGTGACTGATCAAGGATATAGCCATGCTGGACTGGAAAAACCGCGAGGCCAAAGCCGAGCCCCGCGAGCGTGTCGACGGCCGCGGCGCTGCCGCCCGTAGCTATTTTGGTGGCCTGTTGGGCCGCTCACTGTTAGCCCTGGTTGGGCTTTACCTGCTGGTGTGTATCGGCCTTTCCTGGTACTGGAGCCAAGAGCCCGAATTGTTCCCGGTTCAGCAGAACGCGCAGAGCGCAGCCGAGCGTAATGGCCAGCAGATGGTAGTGGGCTACACCACTGTCGAAACGCTCAAGACTGTGGCGAGCACCTTGCTGAACAAGCCAGGTGGCTACATTGCCAACGACCGTCTCCCGCCTGGCTTGTGGATGGACAACATGCCCAACTGGGAGTACGGCGTACTGGTCCAGGTGCGTGACCTTTCCCGCGCGCTGCGCAAGGACTTCGCCCGCTCCCAGTCGCAATCGACCGAAGATGCCGACCTGGCCAAGGCCGAGCCGCGCTTCAACTTCGATTACAAGAGCTGGATCCTGCCGTCCAGCGAATCGGAATTCGAAGAAGGCATCAAGTCGCTGACGCGCTACCAGGCTCGCCTGGCTTCGGGTGACAAGGGCGCGATCTTCTATACCCGCGCAGACAACCTGAACAACTGGCTGGGCGACGTCGCTACCCGCCTGGGCTCGCTGTCGCAACGCCTCTCGGCCAGCGTAGGCCGCGTGAAGCTCAACACCACGCTCAAGACCGAGTCCGTGGTGGCTGGTCAGGCGCCGCAGGTGGACGAGGAAGTCGTGGAAACCCCATGGCTGAAGATCGACGACGTGTTCTACGAAGCCCGTGGCCAGGCCTGGGCACTGTCGCACCTGCTGCGTGCGATCGAAGTCGATTTCGCCGACGTGCTGGCCAAGAAGAACGCGACCGTGAGTGTGCGTCAGATCATCCGGGAACTGGAGGCCTCGCAAGAGCCCCTGTGGAGCCCGATGGTGCTCAACGGCAGTGGTTTCGGCATGTGGGCCAACCATTCGCTGGTCATGGCCAACTACATCTCCCGCGCCAACGCGGCGGTCATCGACCTGCGCCAGCTGCTGTCGCAGGGCTGAGATGACCTTCAGCCCTGATGAAGCCGCCCACCGGGCGGCTTCGGACCGGGAACGGGTCACCTGGGTAGACGAGCACGACCAAGTGCTCGGCGCATTGCCCAGGGCACAGTTGCGCGAGCGCGGGCTGATCGGGCGCTGCACGTTCATTCTGCTGTTCAATGGTGCCGGTGAACTGTGCGTGCACCGGCGTACCCTGAGCAAGGCGCTATATCCCGGCTATTGGGACGTTGCCGCCGGCGGCATGGTGGCCGCCGGTGAAACCTACGCCGAATCGGCCGCGCGCGAGCTGGCCGAGGAACTGGGCATAGCTGACGTAAACTTGCGTTTTCACGAGCGATTCTTCTTCGATCAGCCTGACAATCGCCTGTGGTGCGCCTTGTACTCGGCAGTCTCCGATGCGCCGCTGCGGCTGCAGCCTGAGGAAGTGATCGAGGCACGGTTCATCGATGTGGACCAAGCGCTAGAGGACAGTCGGCTCAGGCCTTATTGCCCCGACTCGATGGCCGCGTTGATGCGCTACAGGAACCGCCTTGTCTAACCCATTCACGTAGGGTCGCAAAACATTCGCAAAATGGCGCAATCCGGTACTTAGCAACTGCACCGTTTATCGTTACACTGCGCGGCCTTTTCGGGCTGCCGCACGTGTTGCGGCAGTAGCGCCGCCCCTGCCAGAGTGGGGCTTCGCGGTCGGCCTCATGTGCAGGTACGACCAGTTTTTGTCCTCAGCACCGAGGCACAAAAGTGGCCAAGAAAGCTTCTTCCCTCTCCGCCCTCGGCGGTCTTGTTTATTCGACCGATGCCGGTCGTCATTGCCCTGACTGTGGCCAGCCTGTGGATGCCTGTACCTGCAAGCAGCAGGTCATCCCCGAGAGTGATGGCATCGCCCGCGTGCGCCGCGAGAGCAAAGGCCGTGGCGGCAAGACCGTGACCACCGTCACGGGTGTGCCGTTGCCGCCCGATCAGCTCAAGGAGCTGGCTGCCACCCTCAAGCGCCGCTGTGGTACCGGTGGCGCGCTCAAGGACGGCGTCATCGAGATCCAGGGCGATCATGTGCAATTGCTGATCGACGAGCTTATCAAGCAGGGCTTCAAGGCGAAAAAGTCGGGCGGCTGAGTCGCTCGGCAGGTTTTCGTCCTGCGCTTTCTAAACTCGTCGCAGTGACCAGGGTCTACCCCAGAGCACGGACGAACCGTCATTTTTGGCTTCTACACTGCCTTCCCGGTTTGCCCAGCAGTGTCTTGACTCAATTTATAGGGGACTTGAATGTCCGTACGACGCACACGCAAAGACGATGGTAGCCAATGGACCGTGGCCGACAGCCGCAGTGTTTATGGCATCCGCCATTGGGGCGCAGGGTATTTCGCCATCAATGAAGCCGGGCGCGTCGAAGTACGCCCCAACGGCCCTGACAGCTCGCCGATCGACCTGTACGAGCAGGTTGATCAGCTGCGCCAGAGCGGCCTGTCGCTGCCTTTGCTGGTACGCTTTCCCGACATTCTGCAGGACCGCGTGCGCCAGTTGACCGGCGCCTTCGACGCCAACATTGCGCGCCTGGAATACCAGAACCAGTACACCGCGCTCTACCCGATCAAGGTCAACCAGCAGGAGGCGGTGGTCGAAAACATCATCGCCACTCAGAACGTGTCCATTGGGCTGGAAGCCGGCTCCAAACCTGAATTGCTGGCAGTGCTGGCCTTGGCGCCCAAGGGCGGCACCATCGTCTGCAACGGGTACAAGGACCGTGAGTTCATCCGCCTGGCGCTGATGGGGCAGAAGCTGGGTCACAACGTCTTCATCGTCATCGAGAAAGAGTCCGAAGTGGCCCTGGTGATCGAGGAAGCGGCCGACCTGAAGGTCAAGCCGCAAGTGGGCCTGCGCGTGCGCCTGTCGTCGCTGGCATCGAGCAAATGGGCTGACACCGGGGGCGAGAAGTCCAAGTTCGGGCTTTCTGCCGCGCAGCTGATTTCCGTGGTGCAGCGTTTCCGCGATGCCGGCCTCGACCAAGGTATCCGCCTGCTGCACTTCCACATGGGCTCGCAGATCGCCAACCTGGCGGACTACCAGCACGGTTTCAAGGAAGCCATCCGCTATTACGGCGAATTGCGCGCCCTGGGCCTGCCGGTGGACCACATCGATGTGGGCGGCGGTCTCGGTGTGGACTACGACGGCACCCATTCGCGCAACGCCAGCTCGATCAACTACGACATGGATGACTATGCCGGCGTGGTGGTGGGCATGCTCAAGGAGTTCTGCGACGCGCAGGGCCTGCCGCACCCGCACATCTTCTCGGAGAGCGGCCGTTCGCTGACGGCTCACCATGCCATGCTGGTCATCCAGGTCACTGATGTAGAGCGCCACAACGATCAGGTGCCGACCATCGAGAACAAGGACGCGCTGCCGGAAACCGTGCAGTGGCTGGCCGATCTGCTGGGGCCCACCGACATCGAGATGGTGACCGAAACCTACTGGCGCGCCACCCACTACATGGGCGATGTGGCCGCCCAGTACGCTGACGGCAAGATCAGCCTGGCCGAGAAAGCCCTGGCCGAGCAGTGCTACTACGCGGTGTGCCGTCGCCTGTACAACTCGCTCAAGGCTCGCCAGCGCTCGCACCGCCAGGTACTCGATGAGCTGAACGACAAGCTGGCGGACAAGTACATCTGCAACTTCTCGGTGTTCCAGAGCCTGCCCGATACCTGGGCCATCGGCCAGGTGCTGCCGATCATCCCGCTGCACCGCCTGGACGAAGAGCCCCTGCGGCGCGCCGTGTTGCAAGACCTGACCTGCGACTCCGACGGCAAGATCAACCAGTATGTCGATGAGCAGAGCATCGAGACCAGCATGCCGGTGCATGCCCTGAACGAGGGCGAGGACTACCTGCTGGGCGTGTTCCTGGTCGGGGCCTACCAGGAGATCCTGGGCGACATGCACAACCTGTTCGGTGACACCGACTCGGTGAACATCTACCAGAATGCCGATGGCAGCGTGTACCACGCCGGTATCGAGACCCACGACACCATCGAGGACATGCTGCGCTACGTGCACCTGTCTCCCGAGGAACTGATGACTCACTACCGCGACAAGGTGGCCAGCGCCAAGATCACCGCGCGCGAGCGTACCCAGTACCTTGATGCGCTGCGCCTGGGCTTGACCCGTTCGTCCTACCTCTCGTCCTGAGAAGCCTCAGCCCCTGAGGGGGCTCATCGCCGTCACGCCTTCGCAGCGTGGCGGCGGTGAGCACCGCCTTGGGTTGCTCGCTGGCCCATGCCAGTCATCTCACGCCACCCAGGCGTCCTTGCCTTGCAGGCGCCACCCCACCCAGGCCAAGGTCATGGCGCGCACGCCCATGAAGCCGAGAAACGCCAACCACAGGCCATGGTTGCCTAGCCCGCTCAGGGCAAAGGCCAACGGCAATGCAATGGCGAGCGATGTCAGCATGGCATTGCGCATTTCCCGGGCGCGTGTGGCCCCGATGAACAGCCCATCGAGCAAATAGCTCCACACGGCGATCAACGGCAGGCACGCCAGATAGGGCAAGTACGGATAAGCCGCCGCCCTGACGCTGTCGATATCGGTTTGCAGATCGATGAACAGGTGTCCCCCCACCCAGAACAGAACGGCAAAGACCGAACTTGCAATCAGCGACCATCCACCGGCTACCACCAGCGCACGGCGCAGGGTGCCGCGGTCCCGAGCACCAATGGCGTGACCGCACAGCGCCTCGACCGCGTGGGCCAGGCCATCGAGGGCATAGGCCGTCAGCAGCAGGCCGTTGAGCAGCAGTGCATTGGCCGCTACCGTCGCCTCGCCCAGGCGTGCGCCCTGTACGGCGATCAGCAGGAAAACCAGCTGCAAGGCAAGGCTGCGCAAAAAGATGTCGCGGTTCACTGCCAACAGCGGGCGCCAGGCCTGCCAGCGTCTGAGTGCTGCCCAGGCGATGTGCCCCGGATAGGCGCGCAGGGCCGGGCGGGTAAGCGCCAGGCCCAGCAGGGCCGCGCACCATTCGGCAATCACCGACGCGCGTGCCGAGCCCAGGACGCCCCAGTCCAGGCCGAGCACGAACCACAGGTTCAGCACGATGTTGAGCAGGTTGGTGGTCAGCAGGATCGCCAAGGGCGCCCGGGCATTCTGGGTCCCCAGAAACCACCCGACCAAAGCGTAACTGGCCAGTGCCGCCGGCAGGCCCAGCAACCGGGTGTGGAAGAAGGTTTGTGTGGCCTGCCCCAGGGCCGCGCTGGGCTGCATGGCATGCAGGGCCAACTGGCTGAAGGGCAGGGCCAGCAGGCCGATGAGCAATGCGAAGCCCACTGCCAGCAACAGGCCCTGAACCAACACCTGGCGCAGGGCGGCGCCATCGCCTCGGCCCGCGGCCTGGGCGGCGAAGCCTGTCGAGCCCATGCGCAAGAAGCCCATCAAGCCGACCATGAAGGTAAACAGCGTAGCGCCCACGGCCACTGCGCCCAGCTGATGGGCATGGGGCAGGTGGCCAATGACGGTGCTGTCGACCAGCGCCACCAGTGGCACCGAGACATTGGACAGGATCATGGGCGCGGCCAGCCCCCACACCTTGAGGTGGGTGGGGCGGTGGCGCCAGTCGGCGAAGAATCGGGGCATGTTCATTCCAGCGAAAACGAGGACTGCGAGCGCTTGATCGGGGCGCCCGCCGGACGGCAATGCAAGCCAAGGGCGACAGTGTAACGGCCAGGCAACCATTGCGTGCGACCAAGGTCTCATCTGGCGCACAACGCTGGGTGCAGCACCTGGCCTTGCGCTATAGTTGCTGCCTTCATCTACACCCTGCCTTCGAGTGTCTACTCCATGTTCAACAAAGGATTGTTGCTGGCCTGCGCGCTGGCCTTGCTCAGCGGCTGTGACTCCTCAACGCCTGACGCCCCAGCGCCTGCCCAGAAGCCAACCGCCAGCGCCGCCGCCAAGACGCCACAGCGCGAAGATCCTGCCGTGCTTGCCAAGCGCTACGAGGGCCGTGAGCTGACGGTACTGGATGTATCGGAAGTACAGCTCGATGGCGCGGCCACACTGTCGGTCAGCTTCTCGGCCCCGCTGGATGCCGACCAGGACTTCACCAACAAGGTCCACCTGGTGGACACGGTCAAGGGCAAGCTGGACGGCGCCTGGGAACTGTCCGACAGCCAGATGGAGCTGCGCCTGCGTCACCTGGAACCGCAGCGCAAGCTGGTGCTGACCGTGGACAAGGGGCTGCTGGCCGTCAACGGCAAGGCGTTGCAGGAAGAGTCGATCACTCGCCTTGAAACCCGCGACATGCAACCCACCGTTGGCTTCGCCAGCCGGGGCTCGCTACTGCCGACGCGGCTGGCAGAGGGCCTGCCGGTCATCGCATTGAATGTGAACAAGGTGGATGTGGAGTTCTTCCGCGTCAAACCCGACATGATTTCCTCGTTCATGGCCAACTGGGGGCGCAGCAGCAGCCTGGAGTACTACCAGTCCAAAGACACGCTGAGCATGGCCGAACTGGTCTACAGTGGCCGCTTCGACCTCAACCCTGCACGCAACACACGCGAAACCGTGCTGTTGCCCATTGCCGGCATCAAGCCGCTGCAGGAGCCCGGTGTGTACCTGGCCGTAATGCGCGCCTCGGGAACCTACGATTACTCCCAGCCAGCCACGCTGTTCACCTTGAGCGACATTGGCGTATCGGCCCATCGCTACCGTGATCGCATCGATGTATTCGCCCAGGCCCTGGAAGGGGGCAAGGCGATGGATGGCGTGAGCATCGAGCTCCACGACAAGAAAGGCAAGCTGCTGGCCCAGGCCAGCACTGATGGAAAAGGTCATGCTGAACTGCCGATCACGCCCAAGGCCGATACCCTCATCGCCACCCAAGGCGTGCACACGACCTTGCTGCAGCTCAATACTGCGGCCCTGGACTTGGCAGAGTTCGACATCACCGGCCCCCAGGCCAATCCGCTGCAACTCTTTATCTTCGGCCCGCGCGACCTGTATCGCCCAGGCGAAACGGTGCTGCTGAACGGCCTGCTGCGCGACCAGGACGGCAAGCCCGTCAAGGCTCAGCCGGTGAACGTTGAAGTACGCAGGCCGGATGAACAAGTCAGCCGCAAGTTCGTCTGGGAAGCAGACGATAAGGGTCTGTTCCAGTACCAGCTGCAACTGGCCACCGAGGCGCCGACCGGCCGCTGGCAACTGCTGCTCGACCTGGGCGGTGGACGCAAGCAGGTCTACGAGTTCCTGGTCGAGGACTTTCTGCCTGAGCGGCTGGCCCTCGACCTCAAGGGTAGCAGCAAGCCCCTGGCCCCTGAGCAGGACGCGCGCATCGAGGTGACTGGCCGCTACCTGTACGGTGCGCCGGCCGCTGGCAATCGCCTGAGTGGCCAGGCCTATGTGCGCCCGCTGCGTGAAGCGGTACCTGCACTGCCGGGCTACCAGTTCGGGTCGGTTACCGAAGACGAACTGGAGCAGGACCTGGAGCTCGATGAAGTCACCCTCGACCAGGCGGGCAAGGCGGTCTTGGATATTTCCAGCCGCTGGGCAGAGGCGCGTTCGCCGTTGCAACTGACCGTGCAGGCAAGTTTGCAGGAGTCCGGCGGCAGGCCCATTACGCGCCGCCTCGAGCAACCTGTTTGGCCGGCCGAACGCCTGCCAGGCCTGCGTGGCCTGTTCGACGGCGATGAAGCTGACAGTGAAGGCCCGGTGGAATTCGAGTTTCTGGTCGCTAACCGCGAGGGCAAGAAACTGGCCGCCGACGACCTCAAGGTCAGGCTGATCCGCGAGCGACGCGATTACTACTGGAACTACTCGCAAGATGACGGCTGGAGCTACGCCTACAACGAAAAATTCCTGACCCAAGTGGAAGAGACGGTAAGCGTCAAGGCCGACGCCACGGCCAAGCTGAGCTTCCCGGTCGAGTGGGGCCCCTATCGCGTGGAAGTCGAAGACCCGCAGACCGGCCTGGTGTCCAGTCAGCGCTTCTGGGCAGGCTACCGCGCCCAGGACAATGCCGAAGGCGGAGCTGTACGCCCCGACCAGGTCAAGCTGGCCTTGGACAAACCCTCCTACGCCGACGGTGCAACGGCCAAGGTCACGGTTACGCCGCCGGCCGCAGGCAGTGGTTACTTGATGATCGAGTCCAGCGACGGCCCGTTGTGGTGGCAGGAAATCCAGGTACCTGCAGAAGGCAAGACCTTCGATATCCCGCTGGACAAAGCCTGGGCACGCCACGACCTTTACCTCAGCACCTTGGTGGTGCGCCCAGGTGAACGCAAGGCCAATGCCACGCCCAAGCGTGCGGTAGGCGTGTTGCACCTGCCGCTCGACCGTGCCGATCGCAAGCTGGCAGTCAGTTTGCAGGCACCGGAAAAAATGCGTCCCAAGCAGCCGCTGACGGTCAAGATCAAGGCGGCAAACGCCGACGGCAGCGTGCCTGCGCAGGTACGGGTGCTGGTGTCGGCGGTGGACGTCGGCATTCTCAATATCACCGACTTCAAGACCCCGGATCCATTCGCAAGCCTGTTTGGCCGCAAGGCCTACGGTGCCGACCAGCTCGACATTTACGGGCAACTGATCGAAGCCGGGCAAGGGCGTCTGGCCAGCCTGGCATTCGGTGGTGATGCGGCCATGGCCAAGGGTGGCAAACGCCCCAATACCACCGTCACCATCGTGGCCCAGCAGAGCCTGCCGGTGACCCTGAACGACAAGGGAGAAGGGCAGGCCACGGTCGATATCCCTGATTTCAACGGCGAGCTGCGGCTCATGGCTCAGGCCTGGACCGAGGATCACTTCGGCATGGCAGAGGGCAAGACCGTGGTGGCCGCACCGCTGATTGCCGAACTCTCGGCCCCACGGTTCCTGGCAGGCGGCGATCAGACGCGCCTGGCGCTGGACCTGGCCAACTTGTCGGGAGCTGCCCAGCAGCTGACCGTGCAGGTGACCACCGAAGGACAAGTGAGCCTGACCGGCAATGCCACGCAGTCTGTGGCGCTGGCCGAAGGCCAGCGGACGACCCTGATGATTCCGGTGCAAGCCCAAGGTGGCCTGGGGCAGGGCAAGGTGCATGTGCAGGTGACCGGCCTGCAGTTGGCCGGCGAGGCGCCGACCACGTTCGAGCGCGAATGGACGCTGGGCGTGCGTCCGGCCTATCCCGCCATGCTCAAGCACTTCCGCGTGGCCTTGAAGGATCAGCCCTGGACGCTGCCCGAGGCGGACCTCGCGGCCTTCGAGCCTGCCGGCCTCGAGGGCACGCTGGCCCTGTCGAGCCGACCCCCGCTCAACCTCGCCGAACAGATCCGGGCGCTGAAGGCTTACCCCTATGGGTGCCTTGAGCAGACCACCAGCGGGCTGTACCCGTCGCTGTATGCGGACGCCGATACCCTCAAGCGGCTTGGCATCGAGGGTGAACCGGCCGAGGTGCGCAAGCGCAAGATCGAAATGGGCATCGAGCACCTGTTGGGCATGCAGCGCTACAACGGCAGCTTTGGCTTGTGGAGTGCCGACAGCGAAGAGGAATACTGGCTGACGGCCTATGTCACCGACTTCCTCCTGCGCGCGCGCGACCAAGGCTATGGCGTACCCGCCGAGGCGCTAAAAAAAGCCAGCGAGCGGTTGTTGCGCTATCTACAAGAGCGCAACCTGATCGATGTGGACTACAGCGACGACGCCGATCACACCCGTTTCGCCGTGCAGGCTTACGCCGCGCTGGTGCTGTCGCGCAGTCAGCAGGCGCCCTTGGGCGCCCTACGCGGGTTGTTCGAGCGCCGCGCCGATGCGCGTTCCGGTTTGCCGTTGGTGCAACTGGCCGTGGCCCTGGACAAGATGGGTGACAAGCCTCGTGCCGACCAGGCCCTGCAGGCAGGGCTTGCCGTCAGCCGCGGCAAGAACTGGATGGCAGATTACGGCAGCCCCCTGCGTGACCAGGCGTTGATCCTGGCACTGCTGCAGGAGAACAAGCTTGCCAGTGGCCAGGTGGACCAGCGGCTCTTCGCCCTGTCCGATGAAGTGGCTGCCAATCGCTGGCTGTCCACCCAGGAGCGCAACGCCTTGTTCTTGGCCGGGCGTGGCCTGCTGGGCACGCCGGAAGTCAAGTGGCAGGCCCGCCTGGACAGCGCCGGTGAGCTGCGTGACTTCAATAACGCCGAAGCCGGCATGAAGTTGGAAGGGCCACTGTTGGCATCGCCGCTGACAGTGCAGAACCAGGGCAGCCAGACCGTCTACCAGCAGCTGACGCTGTCGGGTTACCCCCGTCAGGCGCCGCCTGCCAGTAGCAATGGTATGCAGATCCGTCGCGAGTACCTGGGCATGAAGGGCCAGCCGCTGGACCTGGCGAACCTGCGCAGCGGCGATCTGGTGCTCGTGCACCTTGCGCTCAAGGCCGATGAGCGCGTTCCCGATGCCCTGGTGGTCGATCTATTGCCAGCGGGCCTGGAGCTCGAAAACCAGAACCTTGCGCAAAGTGCAGCCAGCCTGGATAACGCCAGCGGCGCCGTGAAGCAATGGCGCGAATCGATGCAAAATGCCAACGTGGTTCACCAGGAGTATCGCGACGACCGGTACGTCGCAGCGCTCAAGCTGGACAACTACGCAACTACGCATCTGCTGTACCTGGCGCGAGCGGTGACCCCTGGCACCTACCGGGTACCACCGCCGCAGGTCGAGTCGATGTACCGCCCGAATCTGCAGGCCGTGGGGGAAGGGCAGGGTGAGATGACGGTCAAGCCTCGCTAGGGGCAGGCCTTGTGCGACGAGCAGAGGCTTTCACCTGTTCGTCGCACGGCCACTCAATGGATCACCCAACTCATTACCCACAGGCCCAATACCAGCCAGATGATGCCTAGGATGATCGAGGCACGCATGAAAGCGCGGATCGCCGAGAACAGCAGCATCAGGCCAACGATCAGGGCCAGGATGCTGACCAGCGAGGTGTCCATGCCCAAGGTGCGCGACAGGCCATCGACGAAATTGCCGCCGGCATTGGCCAACAGGTTGAACAACCCGCTCAGCGCGTCGACGACGATGCGGATCAGCGATCCCAGTGCTTGCCCCAGCCATTCGAAAAAACCTTCTACATGCATAGTTGCTTCCTGATCAACATGGCGGCGTTCTTGCCGTTTCCAGTGCTTTGGCCCTTTTCAGGGCAGGTCGGTTCCCGATGCCAAGCTTAGCCCGCTGGTGGCGATCGCGACCATGCAAAGCAGTGCGTGCCCTGGTGATTGGCGTGGTGGCCTTGATGGGCCTGCTGTGGCTGGCCGACCGCATCTGGCCTTTGCCCATGCCGTCCGACGACCTGGCCCGGGTCGTGCTGGCAGAAGATGGCACACCGTTGTGGCGATTCGCCGATGCCGACGGGGTGTGGCGCTATCCGGTGAGTCCCGAGCAGGTCTCGCCGTTGTACCTGCAAGCGTTGCTGACGTACGAGGACCGCTGGTTCTACCGGCACCTGGGCGTGAACCCGATGGCCCTGGTCAGGGCGGCGTGGTTGAACGCGCGGGGAGGGCGCGTGGTGTCAGGCGGCAGCACGTTGTCGATGCAGGTGGCACGCCTGCTCGATCCCCATGATCGCACCGTGGCGGGCAAGCTGCGGCAGCTGTGGCGCACACTGCAGCTGGAGTGGCACCTGTCCAAGCGGGAGATTCTGCAAATTTACCTGGACCGCGCGCCGTTCGGCGGCACCTTGCAAGGTGTTGCCGCTGCCAGCTGGGCTTATCTGGGCAAGTCGCCCTTGCATCTGACGCCGTCGGAGGCAGCCCTGCTGGCGGTACTGCCGCAAGCCCCCAGCCGGCTACGCCCTGACCGCCACCCCGAGCGCGCCGAACGCGCACGCAACAAGGTGCTGCAACGGTTGGCGCAGTATCAGGTGTGGCCCGAGCAGCGCCTGCGTGAAGCGGCCGAAGAGCCGCTGGTGCTGGCGCCGCGTCAGGAGCCGGCACTGGCGCCTTTGCTGGCCCGCCGTCTGAACACCCCGGGTAGCCCGCCGTTGATCCGTACCACCGTGGATGCAGGGTTGCAGCGCCGGCTGGAAGACTTGCTGCTGGGATGGCGCGCGCGTCTGCCGGAGCGTACGTCTGCCGCCATCCTGGTGGTCGATGCGCAAACCATGGCTGTACGCGCTTATCTGGGCTCGGTCGACCTCACGGACGCCCGGCGTTTCGGGCACGTGGACATGGTGCGGGCGTTGCGCTCGCCTGGCTCCACGCTCAAGCCGTTTCTGTACGGCCTGGCGATGGACGATGGGCTCATTCATTCCGAGTCGCTGTTGCAGGACGTACCACGGCGTTACGGTGACTACCGTCCGGGCAATTTTTCCAGCGGCTTCAGTGGGCCGGTGTCAGCGAGTTCGGCACTGGCCCTGTCGCTCAACTTGCCCGCCGTGCAACTGCTCGAAGCGTACGGCCCGAAGCGCTTCGCCGCACAACTGCGCATGGGCGGCTTGCCGCTCACGCTACCTCCGTTGGCCGAGCCCAATCTTTCGCTGATCCTGGGCGGTGCCGGTAGCCGTCTGGAAGACCTGGTAGGTGGCTACGCGGCCTTGGCCCGGGAGGGTAGAAGCGCCCAGGTGCGGTTGCAGCCCCAGGCTCCCCTGGTGGAGCACCGGCTCATGTCTCCGGGCGCAGCGTGGATCATCCGGCGTATTCTCAGCGGCCAGGCTCGGCCCGACCGCGACCCGCATGCCGAACTGGTACGCCGTCCCCAGCTGGCCTGGAAAACCGGCACCAGCTACGGCTTTCGAGACGCCTGGTCGATTGGCGTCGGCCCTCGCTACCTGATCGGGGTATGGATTGGTCGGCCCGACGGCACCCCTGTGGCCGGGCAGTTCGGCCTGGCCTCGGCCGCCCCGTTGATGCTGCAAGTGCACGACCTGCTCAGCAACCGGGACAGCCAGCGCGGGTTAGAGGCCCCGGTGCAGCGAACGCCTGCCAATGTCGGGGTGGCGGCGATCTGCTGGCCTCTGGGGCAGGCGATGAGCCGCCAGGACGGCAATTGCAGGCGCCAGCGTTTTGCCTGGACCCTGGACGGCACTGTTCCTCCCACGTTGCAGGCGGCCGATCAGCCGCTGGGCCTGGGTTTGCGCGAACACATCTGGGTCAACGACCGCGGCTTGCGCGTGGACAGCAATTGCCCAGGCGCTCAGGCGCGCGAGGTGGCCCTGTGGCCCGCCCCCCTGGAACCCTGGTTGCCTCGGGCTGAACGGCGGGCTGCCCGTCTACCGGCCATGGACCCCACATGCCCACCGCAAGGCCCGGTCAGTGCCCCGCCGCTGGCCATCGTCGGTATTCGTTCTGGCGACCATCTGCGTCGCCCCGCCACCAGTGGGGAACCGCTGCAAGTGGCGGTGTCGGCGCTGGGCGGTAGTGGGCGGCGTTGGTGGTTCCTCAATGGACAACCGCTGGGCGAAACCCAAGGGCAGGACAGCCTGATGGTGCGCCTGCCGCAGGCAGGGCAGGCCGAGTTGAGTGCGTTGGACGAAAGTGGTGAAACGGCGCGGGTGGCGTTTCAGGTCAATGAGTAGTATGGCGGTGTGCCGGTGCCGGTGCCGGTGCCGGTGCCGGTGCCGTGGCACCGGCACCTGTCAGTGCGCCGTGAACCGTTGATTCACCGGGGATGAGCCTGGTGTCAGTGCCAAGGCCAGTTGCGTGCGGTTGTGCATATGGGTCAGGCGCAACACCTGGGACACGTACAGCTTCACCGTGTTTTCGGTGATACCCAGTTCACAGGCGATCTGGTAATTGGTCTTGCCCTTGCCCACCAGCCGCGCCACTTCCAATTGACGTGGCGACAGCTTTTCGAATACCGAGGGCAGCTCGGCCTCGGCTTCCTCCATGTCGCCGGCGCGCCGGTGAGGCCCTTGTCCGCGGGCTTTTTCCAGGTCCTGATACAACTCGTCGACGGACTCTGCCAGATCCTGCAGGCGCTGATTGAGCCCGCTGAGGTCGTGGAAGTCGCGCTGACGTTCCTGCAGCACCTGCTCCTGGCGGCGTACCCCTTCGAGCAGCTCGTCGAGATCCATCGGTTTCTGGTAGTAGTCGGCAAAGCCTTCGCGCAGCGCCCGAATGACGTCCTGCTTTTCGGCACGGCCGGTCAGCATGATGGCTTCGAACATGCGGTGGCTACCGTCGATCTGCTTCAGGGCGCGCATCAGCTCGATGCCATCGCGTCCGGGCATGTGAAGGTCGCAGATGATCAGACCGATGTTTGGGTCGGCCTCATAGCGTTTTACTGCCTCATCTGTAGAGAGTGCCGATACGCAACTGTATCCCTTGGCTTGCAAGAACTCGCACAGCTGTTCGACGATGACTGGCTGATCATCGACTACCAGCACTTTCATTTCACTTACAGGTTTGGACACGATCAACTCCCTGTGAATATACGGCCCTGCTCCCGGGCTAGACGCTCTGGCAGATTAAAAGTAGCCGTACCTCTCGTAGTTGTACAAGGTGTGTACAAGATTAGGGACCGCTGGATTCTTCATTGGATCCATACAGCTGTCAGAAGGTAGCCAGCCAGCACATAGGGGACGAATGCCTGCTTGTCGCCCATGGCTTCGGTCAAGGCCTGGAGGCGTTTTTTCACCTTGGGGTTGAGCAGCGTCCACAAGCGCCTTCGGGTGGTCAGCCAGATCAACAGCGCGACCCCGGCCCCGATGAAGGTCCCGAGCACATGATCGGTGCCGGTAGCCAATGCCAGCGCGCCCATCAGTTTGACGTCATCGGCGCCGAAGTGGCCGAGCATGTAGCCGGGCAAGGTGAGCAGCATGACGATGGCCAGGCCCCAGCCTGCCGAACTGGGATCGGCGCCAAGCCAGGTGTGGCCGGTTGCGAACAGCCACAGCAGGGCCCCTACGGCCGCGCCCAGCGTCAACAGGTCCGGGAGCTGACGCTGGCGCACATCCTGTTCGGTACACAAGGCAAGCCACAGAAGAAGAACAATGCTTTGCATCGACAGGTCGCCTTTCCTAGTAGATGAACACTTACCCGTGCAGTCAGGTTTCCTTAGTCAAGATAGACCGGAACCTGCGTGACGGCCGTGTGCCGCAAGGAAAAGGCGTTGGGAGAATGGGTTTTGTCGCAGTCGTCGCCTGTCACGGGGCCTGTGCCTGCACCCCGCTACGAGGCGGGATGCAGGCAGAGCGTGCCCCCGCTAGCGTTTGCTGCCAGGTGGATAGCTGCCCAGTACCTGAGCCACCGTCTTCTGAATAGCCTCGTTGCGTTCCTGCGGGCTTGGCGGGTAGTTGTTCATGATCTGCTCGGCACTGCCGCGCCAGACCAGCTTGCCATCGCGCCCATCAAGCAAGTCGACCTGGATAGTCGCGACCTTGTAATCGACGCTGCGGGTTTCGTTGTACATCGGCCCGCCCCAGTACCCTCCCCAATAGCCACCCCAACCGCCGCCGTAGTTGGTGGTGACCTGTTGCTGGCGCTGTTCCACGATCAGGTAGGTGCGCACGTTGAGATCAGCACGCGCGCCAGGGGGCGCTGGGCGTAGGCCCCGCTGATCGAGCTGGTCGCTGACCGCCTGGCGGATGCGCTGCTCGGTCAGGTCGCTCTTGATGCGTGGATCGTCAGGACGATATTGCAGGCCGGGCTCCTGCCAGGCCCAATTGCGGTAGGCGGCAAAATCACGACTCGCGTCGTAGTCCTGCTGCACGTTATGGCTTGAGCAGGCAGCCAACAAGGCCGCAAACGACACGAGTAACAGGCGGCGCAACATGATGAATCTCCGTTAGGCGTTAACTGGGAGGATAGCCGCTGAGAGCCTTGCGCACGGCGTCGCGCACGGCATTTTCACGGTCCCGCGGTGAAGCCTGGTCGTTGCCGCTTTCGGCACTTGCGCTCCAGACGGCCTGGCCGCTGCGGCTGTCGTACAGGTCGATGCGCACTACCATGACCTCAACCTGATAGGTGCGTACGACCGGAACACTGGCGTAACCCCCATAACCGTTGCGGTAACCGCCATAGCCCACGTTGCCGTAGGGCCCATAGTAAGGGTCGTAGCTGTCGTAGTCGCGCACTTGGCGCAGGCGTTTTTCCAGGCGGATATCGGCGCCGACGAGCAGGTCACCTACACCGCTGCGGGCGGGGCGCAAGCCCTGCTGATCGAGCGCTGCGGCCACGGCATCGGCCAGCTGTGCAGGGTCGGCATTGGCCGAACCGCTGGGCAGACGCCCGTCACGCCAGCTCCAGCTGCGGTAGCGGCCGTAGTCCCTTGCAGGTGCGGGATAAGCGCTTGCGTCGAAGGTGGTCGCTGCCTGAGGCGGGGCCGGTGGCAGTGGGCGGCTGGTGGCGACGTAGGGATTGGTCCCTTGGCACCCGGTCAGAACCAAAGCCAGCAGGGCCAGTGGCAACAGACGGTACGGCATGCTTGCTCCTCACGGCAGGTCAACGTGGGCGACAGACCCAATGCAGGTAACGGCCCAGGCCGGCGAAACTCGGATGGCGGCGGTGAGCGAGCTCCATTTCCAGCACGTCCAGCAGCACGGCGCGGTCCTGGAATTCCTTGGGCATGTAGTCATGGAAAACACGTATGCCGCTTTCACTTTCGACCTGCCACAAAGGTTCAAGTTGCGCCCTGAGCGCCCGCGGATCAAGTGGTTTCTGCGGGGTAAGGCTCTGCTTTTCACCTTTAAGGCGATTACTGCGAAGCTTGCGGAAATGCCCCTTGAGCAGGTTGCGGTAGACCAAGGCATCGCGGTTATAGAACGCCAGCGACAGCCAACCCCCGGGGGCTGTGAGTTGATGCAGAACGGGCAGGATACTTTCCGGCTCAGCCAGCCATTCGAGTACCGCGTGGCACACGACCACGTCGTAGGGCTCGGTCAGCTCACCCAGCAGCGCTTGCCAGGGCGCCTGGATGAACGTTGCCGCCTGGCCGGCCTCGGCAAAGCGGGCCCGTGCCCCTTCGAGCATGGGCTCGGCGGGTTCGGCCAGCGTAAGCTGGTGGCCGCGTTGGGCCAACCATAGCGCCATGTGACCCAGGCCGGCACCGATATCGAGGATGCGCAATGGGCGATCCGGCAGGGCTTCGGCCAGGTCGGCCTGCAAGACTGCCAGCCGGATCGCCCCCTTTGCGCCACCGTAGATTTTCTCTGCAAATCGGGTGGCCAGTTCATCGAAATGACGGTCGTTCATCGTGCGAAGCGCCTTTCGCTGTCAGCCAGCTTGGCGCGGACCACCTGGTCCATGTCCAGCCCCAGTTCACTGCACAACAGCAACAGGTAGAGCACGACGTCGCCCACTTCCTGCCCGGCGTGGGCCAGCTGTTCGGGTGGCAGGCGACGTGACTCGTCCTCGCTGAGCCACTGGAAGATTTCAACCAGCTCGGCCATTTCGACGCTGGCGGCCATGGCCAGGTTCTTTGGGCTGTGGAAACGTTGCCAGTCATTGGTATCGCGGATTTGATGCAGGCGTTGAGTCAGTTCTTGCAGGTTCATCGGGTTCTCCTCATGGCGCATAGCTTCCGCGCAGGGCCATTGCAAAGCAAGCTTCCCTGCACGGGGCGCAGCATGCGCCAGTCAGCCCTGCAAGCGGGCCCAGCGGCCGAGCATGTGTACCACGTCCGTCTGGCCGTCCAGGCGCAGCTCACCCACAGGGCCGACCTGGCTGGCGCTGAGCACCACCTCCGAGGGCAAACGCACGGGTTTTTTAAAATCCACCTCGAACCGATAGCCACTGTGAGGCAAGTGCCCGTGCAGCGCGGCCATGGCCATGGCCTTGCTCCACATGCCGTGGGCGATGGCAGTGGGGAAACCGAACAGCTGGGCGCTGGGTGCGCTGAGGTGAATGGGGTTGTAGTCGCCGCAGACCCTGGCATAACGGCGGCCGATATCACTGTCGGCATACCAGCGCGTGACTTCAGGCAAGTCGCTGGCCTGACCCTCGGCCGCCTCTGCCAGGTTGCCGTCGAGTTTCAACCCGCGCACGAGCATGCGGCTGGTTTCCCGCCAGAGCACGCCAATACCGTCCGCCGCCTGGGTGATCAGGTCGAACGTTCCGCCTTTGGGGTGGGGCTGCAGGTTGTCGGCATGAACCGCCATGCGCAGCGACTCGATGCCCCCAAGCGGGCGGATGACATCGATGCGGTTGTGCAGGTGGACCAGGCCCAGCAACGGAAAGGGGAACTGCTCGGCGGTCATCAACTGCAGCTGCAGGTTGAACGCCATGATGTGCGGGTACGTAGCAGGCAGCCGGCCATCGTCGACGAAACGGCACAATTGCCGGTAGGCATGCAGTTGCTCAGGCTGAACCGCCAGGGTGCAGCGCAGCCCGTGCGTGGGCAGTTGATCACCGCTAATGCGGCGTTTGCCCGCTGCGCGCAGGTACAGGCTGGCGCGGCTGGCCGGTTGATGCAGGTCGTGCCATTGTCGTTGCATGCTCAAGCCCCCATCAGTGCCTGGCCGCACACCCGCAGCACCTGGCCGTTAACGGCGCCAGAGCCAGGTTGGCTAAGCCAGGCGATGGCTTCGGCCACGTCCTGGGGCTTACCGCCCTGGCCGAGCGAACTCAGGCGTCGCCCCGCTTCGCGCAAGCCCATGGGCATGGCGCCCGTCATATGGGTTTCAATGAAGCCAGGCGCCACTGCGTTGATGCTGATGCCTTGTTCGGCAAGCGTCGGTGCCCAGGCCTGGGCCAAGCCAATCAGCCCAGCCTTGCTGGCAGCGTAGTTGGATTGCCCCCGGTTGCCGGCGATACCGCTGACCGAAGCCAACAGGGTGATGCGGGCGTCCTTGTGCAACGCGCCGTTATCGAGCAGGGCCTGGGTCAGCAGCTGAGGAGCCTTGAGGTTCACCGCCAGTACGGCGTCCCAATATTCGGGGGTCATGTTCGCCAGGGTCTTGTCACGGGTGATGCCTGCGTTGTGCACCAGGATGTCGAGGCCATCGGGCAATGCCGCCAGCAACTGCTCGGCAGCGTCACCGGCGCAGATGTCCAGGACCAGCGCCTTGCCACCCAGGCGCGCAGCGAGCGTCTGCAATTGCTCGCTGGCCGGGGGCACATCGAGCAGCACATCGGCACCGTCGCGGGCCAGGGTTTCTGCAATGGCGGCGCCGATGCCGCGGGCAGCCCCAGTGATCAGCGCGCGCTTGCCGCTGAGCGGCCGTGTCCAGTCCTCGACCTGAACCTGGCAGGGCTGTAGGCGCAGCACCTGGCCCGACACGAAGGCGCTCTTGGGCGACAGGAAGAAGCGCAACGCGCCTTCGAGTTGAGATTCGGCGCCGTCACCCACGTACAGCAACTGGGCAGTAGCGCCGTTGCGCAGTTCCTTGGCCAGCGAACGGCTAAACCCTTCGAGGGCACGTTGGGCGACACTGGCCATCGGGTCGGCGACGGCCTCAGGCGGGCGACCCAAGACCACGATATGGGCGCAAGGCGCCAGGTTGCGCAGTAGCGGCTGGAAGAATTCGCGCAACTGCGTGAGCGCATCGCTGTCGGACAAGTGACTGGCATCGAACACCAACGCCTTGATCTTGGGGCCCAACCCAGCGACCCAGGGTTCGCACTGGAGGCCTTGGCCGTTGAAGCCGTAAACCGCGTCGGTCAACCGCGCTGCGAGTGTTTCGACCTGGCGTGCCAAGGGGCCGCCGCCAAGGACCAACGGCCCGTCCACTGGCCGCATGCGGCCCGCTTCCCAGCGCTCCAGCGTGGCTGGACGAGGCAGGCCAAGGCTGTCGACAAGTTTGCGGCCGAGGCTGGAGTTGGCAAAACCAAGGTAGCGATCGCTCATGGTGGGTCCTCCGAAAGCAAGTCTGACAGTGTGGACCAGGATTGTGGCCAGGTCGTTCGAATGCGGCAAAAACACCTAGGCTCTACGGATCAAATTGTTTCAGGAGGAACATGCGCATGCGCTCACTTCGCCGGGTCGCTATTCTGGGCGGCAACCGAATTCCATTCGCCCGTTCCAATGGTGCGTACGCCACAGCCAGCAACCAGGACATGCTGACTGCCGCACTCGAGGGGCTCATCGAACGTTACCGTCTGCACGGCCTGCGCCTTGGCGAGGTGGTGGCAGGCGCGGTACTCAAGCATGCCCGGGACATGAACCTGACGCGCGAGTGCGTGCTGGGTTCGCGCCTGTCGGCCTCGACCCCCGCCTATGACATTCAGCAGGCCTGTGGCACCGGGTTGGAAGCGGCATTGCTGGTGGCCAACAAGATTGCCCTCGGGCAGATCGACTGCGGCATTGCGGGCGGCGTCGACACTACGTCCGACGCACCCATCGCCGTGAGCGAAGGCCTGCGCCGGATGATGTTGCAAGCCAACCGGGGCAAGGCGCTGGGTGACCGCCTCAAGCCTTTCCTGGGCTTGCGGCCTCACCACCTCAAGCCTTCGCTGCCGCGCAACGGCGAGCCACGCACCGGGTTGTCGATGGGCGAGCACTGCGAACGCATGGCCAAAACCTGGCGCATTGGCCGGGCCGAGCAGGACGAATTGGCGCTGCGTAGCCATCAATGCCTGGCACGTGCCTACCAAGAAGGTTGGCAAGACGATTTGATGACCCCTTTTCGGTCGCTGACCCGGGACAACAACCTGCGTCCCGACTTGACGCTGGAGCAATTGGCCAAGCTCAAACCGGCCTTCGACCGCAGCGATGAGGGCACCTTGACGGCAGGCAATTCCACGCCGCTGACCGATGGGGCCTCGCTGGTGTTGCTGGGGACCCAGGAGTGGGCAGACCAACATGGCCTGCCGGTGCTCGCCTATCTGGTCGATGGCGAAACAGCCGCGGTGGATTTCGTCGATGGCCGCGAGGGCCTGCTGATGGCGCCCGTTTATGCGGTGCCGCGCTTGCTGGCCCGCAACAACCTGACGCTGCAGGATTTCGATTACTACGAGATCCATGAGGCATTCGCAGCCCAGGTGCTGTGCACCCTCAAGGCCTGGGAGGATGCCCAGTACTGCCGGGAGCACCTCGGGCTGGATGCGCCGCTGGGGGCGATCGACCGTTCCCGGCTGAACGTGAAGGGCAGCTCACTTGGGCAGGGCATCCATTTGCCGCCACCGGTGGGCGCATCCTGGCCAACTTGGCCAAGCTGCTGTCCACGGCGCCCCAAGGACGCGGCCTGATCTCCATCTGCGCCGCAGGTGGGCAGGGCGTTACGGTCATCGTCGAGCGGTGAGCGTCGGTGTTCATCCGGCTGGGTGACCGAAGGTGCACATGGAGCCGGATAACGCCGAGGGCATTTAGGCTGGTAGGCTTGGCCGATCATCATGATAAGAAATCGCCATGCCTGCCATCGGACATCCTCGTCCCATTCCAACGCTCGATTGCCTGCCTCGACCGCTCTATGCACGCGCCGAGCGACTGGTGGCCGGCTCGTGGACGACGTCGCATCAACATGACTGGGTGCAGTTTTCCTATGCCATCAGTGGCGTACTGGGGGTGTATACCCAGGAAGGCAGCTACTTCGCCCCGCCGCAATGGGGCGTGTGGATACCGGCGCAGGCCGAGCATGCGGTGTCCAGTTCGATGCAGGCCGAAATGCGCAGCCTCTATATACGGCGCGATGCCTGCTCGTGGGCCGCGGAGCGTTGTCGTGTACTGGAAGTGACCCCCTTGGCCCGTGAGCTGATCAAGCAGTTCTGCCTGTACCCTGCACATTACCCCGAAGGCGATAGCGCGCAGGCGCGCCTGGTCGCCGTGCTGCTTGACCAATTGCAGGCGTTGCCGGAAGTGGCGTTTTCGTTGCCGCTGCCACAACACCCAGGCTTGCTTGCCCTGTGCAATGGCCTGATTGCTACACCGGATCAGCCGCAGACCTTGCAGCAATGGGCGTGCGAACTGGGGTGTTCGGAAAAGACCCTGATGCGGTTGTTCCTGCGCGAGACTGGGTTGAGTTTTCGCAACTGGCGCCAGCGCATGCGCTTGCTGTCGTCCTTGACCGCGCTCGAGGCGGGGCACACGGTCACTGACGCGGCGCTGGGCTGCGGGTACGACTCGACCTCCGCCTACATCGCCGCCTTCAAGCAGCTGTTCGGTGCCACGCCGGGCGAGTTGAAGCTGTAGCGGCTTACCGGGTGCGGCGCTGCGCGAGCCCGTGAACGTGCAGGCCCGATGCTCGCGAAGCTCTTGCCGTCAGGTACGGAACCTGCGCACCAGTGAGTCCAGCTCGTTGGACAGGCCGGCGAGGCTTTCGGAGTCCTGGCGGGCGGCCTGGGCCAGTTCCGCCACCAGCTGGGCATCGCCGTGGATCTGGCTGATGTGCCGGTTGATGTCCTCGGCTACCTGGTGCTGCTCTTCGGCTGCCGTGGCGATCTGCGTGTTCATGTCACGGATCACGTCCACCGACTCGCGTATTTGCCCAAAGCTGTCGCGGGCCATGCCGATACGGCTCACCGATTGCTGCGAAACTTCGAGGCTGGCGTGCATTTGCGCCGCCACCTCGGCCGTGCGCCCGGCCAGGTTGCCCAGCAGGCCGTCGATTTCGGCCGTGGAGTCGGCGGTTCGCTTGGCCAGGGCACGTACTTCGTCGGCCACCACCGCGAACCCGCGCCCTTGCTCACCGGCACGGGCAGCTTCGATGGCGGCGTTGAGCGCCAGCAGGTTGGTCTGCTCGGCAATGGAGCGAATGGTGCCCAGGATCGACTGGATGGCGTTGCTGTCGCGCTCAAGCTGCTGGATCGACTGCGCCGACTGCTCGATCTCGTGGCTCAGGCGGTCGACGCTGCTGACGGCGGCATCGATCTGCTGCTGGCCTTCGCGCGCCTGCTGCTGGCCGCTGTCGGCCGACTGCGCCGCCTGGCTGCAGGAGCGCGCGACCTCGTTGGCAGTGGCGACCATTTCATGGAAGGCGGTGGACACCATGTCAACGGCCTCACGCTGGCGCCCGGCGGCCTCGGCCATGTCGCTGGACACGCGGGTCGAGCTGGTGGAGGTGTTGAGGATGTTGCCGGCTGCGGCGCTGATGTGCTGGATCAGGCTACGAATGGCCCCCAGGAACTGGTTGAACCAGCTCGCCAGCTGGGCAGTTTCATCACGGCCGCGAATTTCCAGGTTGCGGGTCAGGTCCCCTTCGCCCTGGGCGATGTCTTCAAGCCCATTGGTGACGCTGTTGATCGGGCGCACGATCAGTTTGGCGAATGTGGCACCCACGACAGCGAACACGGCAGCCAGTACCAGCGCGACGATCCCGATCAGCCAGGTCAGGCGGGTGGTGGTCTGCATCACCTCGCGCTGCTCGATCAGCCCGATCAGCGTCCAGCCCAGCTGTTCGTCCGGGTAGATATTGGCCATGTAGCGAACACCGTCCAGCTCGACCTCAGCCAGGCCCTTGCCGTGCTTGGCAAGCTCGGCGTAACCGTCGCCGAAGCTCGCCAGTTGTTTGAAGTTGTGCGCAGTGTCCCGCGGGTCTACCAGGACATTGCCGTTGTTTTCGACCAGCAGCAGGTACCCGCTCTCGCCCAGCTTGATCTGCTTGACGATTTCGGTGAGGCCTTTGATGGAAACGTCGACGTTGACCACGCCGCCAGGGTTACCCAGCTGGTTGGCCACGGCACGTACGGTGCTGACCAGCACGGCATCGTCGGCGGCCCAGTAGTAGGCACCGGTGCGCAGGGTCTTGCCAGGGTTAGCCATGGCCAGCTGGTACCAAGGGCGTGTACGCGGATCGTAGTTGACGAACTTCTGCCCTGCCGGCCAGCCGACGTAGCCCCCGTCGGCGACCCCGTAGGAGAGGTAGGCATAGGCAGGATGGGCATTGGCCAGGCTGGTCATGAACGCCAGAATCTTGCTCGATTGCTCGCCCAGTTCGTAGGACGGCGTGGCGCTCATGTACTTGGTCAGTTCGTTGCCAGTGGCCGCCACCAAGGGTTGCGAGGCCATGTACTCCACGTTCTGGCTGATGCCTTGGAAGAAGATGTTCATCGCGTTGCTGACCTGACGGATTTCTCGACTGCTGCTGTCGAGGAAGCCGTCCCTGGCCTCGCCGCGTAGGTTCAGTACCACCAAGGTGGCCACCAGCACGATGGGCAGGGCGGCGATGATCGCAAAGGCCCAGGTCAGTTTCTGTTTGATGCTCATCGGCGCTCCCGAATTATTGTTGTCGACACATGAGACAGGTACCTAATGCATCGGCAGCAACCGAATTTTATGTAGGAAAACGCCCGTAAATATTGGGCGAAGTCGCTATTGATGCCTATTCGGTCGCGTTTGGACGGGTATGCCCTATGAGCTTGGTTGCGGGGCTGCCGGGAATGCTCAGCGGCAGCAGCGACCCGGCGCTTCGTTGGCCAGTTCCTTGAGAATCGGACAGTCCGGGCGGTCATCGCCGTGGCAACTGGAAACCAGCTCGATCAGGGTATCGCGCAGGCCAACCAGTTCCTCGATGCGCCTGTTCAACGCATCGATATGCTGGCTGGCCAGTGCCTTGACATCGGCGCTGGCTCGCTGCCGGTCCTGCCACAAGGTGAGCAACTTGCCGACTTCCTCAAGGGAAAACCCCAGGTCGCGCGAGCGTTTGATGAAGGCCAAAGCATGCAGGTCCGCAGGCTGATAGATCCGATAACCGCTGTCGCTGCGCAAGGCAGGCTTGAGCAGGCCGATGGATTCGTAATAGCGGATCATCTTGGTGCTGAGCCCGGTACGGGCTGCCGCTTGGCCAATGTTCATGGTGCCTCCTGATCGAGGGCGGGCTTCCAGGCCTTGAGCAACAGCGCATTACTGACCACGCTGACGCTGGAGAGCGCCATGGCCGCGCCTGCCATGACCGGGTTGAGGTAACCGAAGGCAGCCAGCGGGATGCCGACGAGGTTGTAGATGAACGCCCAGAATAGGTTCTGGCGAATCTTTGCGTAGGTTCTACGGCTGATTTCAAGGGCTGCTGGCACCAGCCGCGGATCACCGCGCATCAGGGTGATGCCGGCGGCCTGCATGGCCACATCCGTGCCACCGCCCATGGCGATGCCGATGTCTGCAGCCGCCAACGCCGGTGCGTCGTTGACGCCGTCGCCGACCATGGCAACGGCACCGCCCTGCTTGAGGGCTTCCACGGTGGCGGCTTTGTCCGCTGGCAGCACCTCGGCGTAGGCATCGGTAATGCCGAGGGCGGCCGCCACGGCCATGGCGCTGCCCCGGTTGTCGCCAGTGAGCAAGTAGCTGCTGATGTGCTGATTGCGCAGGGTCTGGACCGCCTGATCGGCCCCGGGCTTGAGGCTGTCGCCGAACGCGATCAGGCCAAGCACGCTGGGTGAGGCCCCGCTCTGGACGAGCCAGGACAAGGTGCGCCCCTGTGCTTCCCAGGCGTCAGCCGATGCGGCCAGTTCACCGGGCGCCAGGCCAAGGTCTTGCAGCAGGCGGCGATTGCCCAGTGCCAAGTCACGCCCATCGACACGTCCGGCAATGCCGCGGCCGGTCAGGGACTGGCTCTCGGTCACCTCGGGCACACGCAGGCCACGGTCGGCGCAGGCGTCCAGCACGGCTTTGGCCAGCGGGTGTTCACTGCCGCGCTGAAGCGCGCCGGCCAATCGGTAAAGGTTGTCCGTATCGCCGTCCAGCGCTTGGCTATGCACCACTTTCGGGCTGCCGGAGGTGAGCGTACCTGTTTTATCGAATACGACGCGGTTGACGGCCTGCGCGCGTTCGAGTGCTTCTGCATCTTTGATGAGGATGCCGTGACGTGCGGCAACACCTGTGCCCGCCATGATCGCGGCCGGCGTTGCCAGCCCTAGCGCGCATGGGCAGGCGATGACCAGAACGGCCACTGCATTGATCACGGCGGTTTCAAACGGCGCGCCGGCCAGCCACCATCCCAACAAGGTCATCGCGGCGAGTATCAGTACCGCCGGCACGAAGACCTGGCTGACTCGGTCGACCAGTTTCTGAATGGGAGCCTTGGCAGCCTGGGCGTCTTCGACCAGGCGGATGATGCGAGCCAGGACGGTCTCTGTGCCAAGCGCCTGCGTGCGGACCAGCAACCGACCCTCGCCGTTGATCGCACCCCCGGTGACGCTGTCCCCGGGTTGCTTGGCTACTGGTAGGCTTTCGCCGCTGATCAGGGCTTCATCGGCATGGCTGTGGCCGTCTTCGACGATACCGTCGACCGGAAAACGCTCACCTGGCTTGACCATGACCAGGTCACCCACGCGCAGGTGGGCGATGGCGACCTCCTGCTCGACGCCATCGATGACCCTTAACGCACGCTCGGGACGCAGCGCTTCCAGTGCGCGTATGGCGCTGGCGGTCTGGCGCTTGGCACGGCTCTCCAGGTACTTGCCCAGCATGACCAGGGCGATGACCACTGCACTGGCTTCGAAGTAGAGGTGGGGTGTGCTACCCGATGGCGCGTTGGCCCATTGATAAAGACTCAAGCCGTAACCGGCACTGGTACCGAGGGCAACCAGCAGGTCCATGTTGCCGCTGCGCGCACGCACGGCTTTCCAGGCCGCCACATAGAAGCGGGCGCCCAGGATGAACTGCACCGGCGTTGCCAGCAGAAACTGCGCCCAGGCCGACAGCATCCAGTGCAGGCCCAACGGTTGTACCAGCATGGGCAACACCAGGGGAAAAGCCAGCAGCAGCGCCGCGGCGACTGCAAGGCGTTCCCGGCGCAAGCGGCGTTGGGTCGTCGCCTGTTCACTTTCGGATGCGTGCGGCAGGCTGGCGTGGTAACCGGCTTGCCCTATCGCATCGATCAGCGCCGCATCCTGAACGCCATCGAGGACATTCAGGTGGGCACGTTCGTTGGCCAGATTGACGCTGACCTTGAGAACCCCCTGCACCTTGGCCAGCGCACGCTCGACCCGGCCGACGCAGCTGGCGCAGGTCATGCCGGCGATCTGCAATTCCACCGTATGGCTGGGCACCGCGTAACCGGCTGCGTGTACAGCGTTGACCAGTGCATCCAGGCTATCGGCCGGCGCCTGCACACGGGCCTGCTCGTTGGCAAGGTTGACGGTGACGTGTTCTGCGCCGGTGACCTTGCGCAAGGCGCGTTCCACTCGGCCAGCGCAGCTGGCGCAGGTCATGCCGGAGATGGGCAGGTGATAAGTGACGGGCGTGGACATGATTTCCTCCTTGGGCACGCTGCCAGCATCAACCTTGCCATGCGGGGAAGGTCAATAGTCCAACGGCGTTCGCTTGAGCTCCATCCCATACTGGCCCATCGCGATGCGGTACTTGTTGATCTGCCCGGCTTGCAGGTTCAACCGGGTGCTACGTTGATCTTCAAGGCCCGGGGCGCAACCGGGTGTCTGCCCAGGCAGCAGGCGCAGGCGCACATCGACAGGGCCCGCAGGCAGGTTGAACGACGTGGACTGTTCCTGGAACAGGCGCCCCGACAGTTGATCGTTCAGGTAGACACCGATCTCGCAACTGGTGGCCACTTCAAGCCGTTCGCGGGAAATGATCAGCACGCTGTAGGCCGAGTTGTCCTCGGCGATGGCCGGCGGCACCGCCGCGAGCGCACCCAGCAGCCCGATGAAGCCCATTGCTGTCCTGAACATGAACACTCTCCTGCTTGCCTGTTTCAAAGTCGCAGCTTGGCCGAGGTGGACGCGAATTGCCACCTCCAGACACGCACGCTTGACCTTGCCCCCATGGCAAGCTTGAAACTCGCTGAAAACCCAGAGGAGGTATTCCCATGCACGTATTCTCGGTAGAAGGCATGACCTGTGGCCATTGCGTGAAGGCGGTTACCCAAGCCGTCCAAGCCCTAGATGGCGCTGCCAAGGTCGATGTCGACTTGGCAAAGAAGCAGGTCCGCGTCGACAGCAGTGCTAACCCGGCGCAGATACGGGCGGCCATCCAGGAAGAGGGTTACCAGGCCGAGATTGCATAAGCGCTCGAGCCAGGTAACGCGATTGTTGGATTGTTTTGCGCAGGACGGGGTCCACAGCAGGTAGAATGTGCAACTTTGTTAGCTTGCTATGGATTCCCGATGAACCTGCGAATGGTCCTTATCCTGGGCGCACTCAGTGCGTTCGGGCCTTTGGCGATCGACTTCTATCTGCCTGCCTTTCCGGCGATAGCCCAGGCGTTCGCCACTGATGAAAAACACGTCCAGACTACCCTGGCCGCCTACTTTCTCGGGCTGTCCATCGGGCAGTTGCTCTATGGCCCGGTGGCTGACCGTTTCGGTCGGCGCAAGCCATTGCTGTTCGGCGTGGCGCTTTTTACCCTGGCATCGCTGGCCTGCGCTTATGCGCCCAACCTAGACACCCTGATCCTGGCGCGCTTTGTCCAGGCACTGGGCGGCTGCGCGGGTATGGTGCTGTCGCGGGCGATCGTCAGCGACAAGTGCGACCCGGTGGCTTCGGCCAAAGTGTTCTCGCAACTGGTGCTGGTCATGGGTTTGGCGCCGATCCTTGCGCCCATGCTGGGCGGCGTGTTGGTCAACCACGTTGGGTGGCAGTTCATATTCCTGTCCCTGAGCCTGTTCAGTGCCGGCTGCCTGCTCGCCGTCAGCCTTGGGCTGCCTGAAAGCATGCCTGATCATATTCCCCGGCAGCCATTGTCAGGCGCTTTGCGTCAGTACCTGCGCCTGCTCGCCGACCGCGTGTTCCTGGGGCACGCCTTGACGGGCGGTATCGCCATTGCCGGCATGTTCGCCTACATCGCAGGCTCGCCGTTCGTGTTCATCAAGTTGTACGGGGTACCTGCCGAGCATTACGGCTGGTTCTTCGGTGCCAATGCTGCGGGGTTCATCCTGACGGCTCAAGTGAACGCCCGCCTGCTGGCCAAACGCGGGCCCGCTTGGCTGCTGAGCCGTGCGGTATGGGTGTACCTGATAGCAGGCCTGACATTGCTGAGCATGGCGGCGTTCAAGCCCGCAGCGCTCTGGCCGCTATTGGTACCGCTGTTCGTGTGCATCGCGAGCCTGGGGTTCATTCTGCCCAATGCCTCTGCTTGTGCCATGAGCGGGCAAGGCGCTCGGGCGGGCAGCGCTTCTGCCTTGATGGGCTGCGTGCAGTTCAGTGTTGCCGCAGGGGCGGCGGCGTTGGTGGGTGTACTGCACGATGGCAGCGCGGTGCCCATGGCGTTGGTGATGAGCCTGTGCGGGGCGCTGGTGGTAACGGTTGCGCTGTTGACGCGGCGCCTGCAATCGAGGCGCTCGGTGTGAGGCATGAAGAACCTTCGATAATATCTGCGCTATTTGGTGAAGACGGCTGTGGGCATCTTCCGAATTCGCAATAAGCGATATGCCTTGACTCATCCCATGCTGAGCCATTTTTTCTGTCAAACCGCCGAGATACAGGCTGTTTTGCGAACATGCCGCTGAAGAAGCCTCCTGCAAAGGGTAGCCCTACCCAGTGGCATTTTTGCGACAACGAGGCCTGGCAGTGGCGCCAGGGTGGCTCCAGGTGCGGCTTATACTGACGAGCCAGGCCAGCGCGAGCGAGGGCGTTCGTGGGCCAGGGTCGGCCATCGCATCTACACAGTGAATTTGCAGGGAGTCACAGGGACATGAACGCAGCCAGCAGCATCAGCCAGATCGCCAGCCTGATGGCCGACCCCAAGCGCAGTGCCATGTTATGGGCCTTGATCGATGGCACACCCCGCCTGGCCAATGAGTTGGCCATCATGACCGGGCTAAGCGCCTCATCGGCTTGTGCACACCTTTCGCTGCTTTCTTCAGCGGGTCTGCTTCGGCATGAGGCCCGGGGGCGCAAACGTTATTTCCGCCTGGCAACGCCTCAGGTGGGCGCCGCTGTGGAGGCCCTTGCCAGCGTGCAGCTCGAACAGGCAAGAAATCGTCATGCCCACACGCCGCGCCCTACATTGCCCATGTCCGTGCGACGCGCCAGACGGTGCGGCGATCACTTGGGCGGTGAGCTTGCGGCCGAACTCTACCACCGCCTGGTAGTGGCCGGATGGCTGGATGGTTGTGGGCGGCAGTTGGTGGTCAGCGATGAGGGGCGGGCGCAACTGGCTAGCCTTGGCGTATACATCGATGCGTTGGCACCGCATCAGCCCAGAGCATGCACGATGTGCCGCTGCACCGAGTGGCATGACATGGAGCCGCACCTGGGGGGCGTTCTGGGCCAGGCGCTGTTCCGCCTGTTCCTGCAATCGGGATGGATACGCGAGGCCGAGGATACCCGGGCGCTGCACATATCACCGCTGGGTATCCAGCAGATCAATCGCATCGCCCGGGTCGAGACGCTGCAGGTGGGCTGAGTGCGTCAGACCAGGCGCGCATCCAGGCTGTTCTGGGCAAGCCGGCGAGCCTGGTCTTGGGTCATTCCCAGGTGAGTGTGCAGGGCATGGAAGTTTTCCGTCACGTAGCCCCCGAAATAGGCTGGGTCGTCTGAGTTGACGGTGACTTTTACGCCTTTTTCCAACATGTCGAGAATGTTGTGTTGGCTCATGTGGTCGAACACGCACAGCTTGGTGTTGGACAATGGGCACACGGTCAAGGGAATCTGCTCGTCGATGATGCGCTGCATCAGGCGCTCGTCTTCGATGGCGCGCACGCCGTGATCGATACGTTTGATCTGGAGCAGGTCCAGCGCTTGCCAGATGTACTCAGGCGGGCCTTCCTCGCCGGCATGCGCAACGGCCACAAAGCCTTCGCTGCGTGCCCTGTCGAACACACGTTGGAACTTGCTGGGTGGGTGGCCCATTTCGGAACTGTCCAGCCCAACGGCAATGAACGCATCGCGAAACGGCAGGGCCTGGTCCAACGTATTTTGGGCTTCGTCTTCGCTCAGGTGGCGAAGGAAGCTCAGGATCAGGCCGCTGCTGATGCCCAACTGGTCACGGCCATCCTTGAGTGCCTGGTTGATGCCATTGAGCACCACTTCAAAAGGAATGCCGCGGTCGGTGTGTGTCTGTGGATCGAAGAAGGGCTCGGTGTGAATCACATTCTGCGCTTTGCAACGCTGTAGGTAAGCCCATGTGAGGTCGTAGAAGTCCTGTTCGGTGCGCAGAACGTCGGCGCCCTGGTAGTACAGGTCGAGAAACTCCTGCAGGTTGTTGAAGGCGTACGCACCGCGCAACGTCTCGACATCAGCCCAGGGCAGAGCAATCTTGTTGCGCTCGGCCAGGGCGAACAGCAGCTCGGGTTCCAGGGAGCCTTCAAGGTGCAGGTGCAGTTCGGCCTTGGGCAGGGCGTTCAACCAGTCATACATATAAGGTGATCTCAATCAGGTACGGTTGCCGCCATTCTACAGGGCCAGGCCTGGCCGTGCGCCCCAATGGCGGCAACCTGCCCAATCACCAGACCAAGGGTTCGCCCTTGTAGTTGATGAAGCGAAGGCCCGCCGTTCCACTTTGGGCCTTGATCTGCTCAAGCATGCCACGGGTGCTGGTCAGCACGTCGATCTCCGCGTTTTCTCCGCCCATGTCGGTTTTTACCCATCCTGGATGCATGGCCAATACGCACAGGTCATGGCGCGGCTGGGCCACCACAAAACTGTTGATCATGGAGTTCAGGGCAGCCTTGCTGGCCTTGTACAAGCAGATCTCCCCGCCATCAGGCACTGCGACACTGCCCAGAATGGAACTCATGAAGGCGAGTACACCGGTCTGTTCGCGTACATGTTCAACCAGACGGCGTGCGACACGAATCGGTGCAACGACATTGGTCATGAACAGATCACCAATTTCTTGGTGCGTAACGTTTTCCACATCCTGTGGGAGAGGGCCCATGACACCTGCGTTGATGAATACCAGGTCGAATAACTGCCCGGTCAGGCGCTCAGCCAGGGTGTCGAGTTGGGCTGGGTCATTCATTTCCAGCTGTTCGATACGCACGCCCGGAACATCAGCAAGAGCGCCTGGTTTTTGCGGATTGCGTACTGTGGCAGTGACCTTCCACCCGTCTTCGTACAGGCGGTTGACCAGGCCCAATCCCAGGCCGCGGGAGGCCCCGATGATCAGAGCGGTTTTTGAATCGGCCATGAGCGTGCTCCATAGGGTTGTTAGAGCCTGTGAGCATAATTCATAGGACGCCTGGGTGTGCCCGGCCATTTGTGACGTTGCACTGCGTCGCCCTGCTGCTTGAAAAATGAGCAACCCTCGGCGCGGCCTTGTGCAACAGGTGCCCTGTCGTTTCACTCACGGGTTATCCACAGGCTGCTCCACAATTAATGTGTGCAAACCGCAGTTATCTGGTCGCATGACCGCCTGCGCATGGGGATAACTTAGGCTGGCTTAACTGAAACTGCCGATTTCGTAACCTTGGTCAAAATTTGATCAAATCTATGGAGGGGGCATGCTCATTGGGCTCTAGGCGTATGCCCCAAGCTTATCCACAGCCAGGCCCACAGTTGCTGTGGGCAACACTCAGCAACTTGCCAGCAGGATTCGGCCGCGGCTCAGGTCTGCCAATTGTTGTTGCAGAGGCAGCCTGTGGACATCTTCGAAGGCAATCTTCAGGTCTACACCGTTGGCGGTGAAGTGCTCTTCAAGCACCAGACCCTGGACGTCGGCGACCCGCAGTTTCACCAGCGCCAATTCGCTGAATGCACAACTGCAAGTGAACTCGCTGCGTTGTACCAGCAGGCGCTTGGGGGCCTGTTGCAGGCATTTGTTGGCGCCGCCGCCGTATGCCCTGGCCAATCCGCCGGTACCAAGCTGAATGCCACCGTACCAGCGGATGACCAGCACCACCACCTGATCGCAGTCCTGTGCCTCGATGGCTGACAGAATCGGGCGGCCGGCCGTGCCGCCAGGTTCGCCGTCGTCGCTGCTGCGGTATTGGGGCCCGATTTTCCATGCCCAGCAATTGTGGGTGGCGTCGGGGTCGCTGTGATGCTCGATGAAGCTCATGGCATCGCTGGCACTGGCGATGGGCCCGGCCAGGGTAATGAAGCGGCTTTTGCGAATGTCCTCGCGGAATTCGCAGAGGTCGAGCAGGGTAGAAGGCATAAATGTCGGTCAGGCAACTGGCGCGATGCCGCATCCTTTGAGAATGATGTGGATAAGGTTGGTGCTGGCATCTTCCATATCTTGCTTGGTCAACCGGCTGCGACCGGTCACCTGGCAGATCTGGGTGGCGAAATCGGCGTAGTGCTGGGTGCTGCCCCACAGCAGGAAGATCAGGTGGACCGGGTCGACAGGGTCCATCTTGCCTGCATCCATCCAAGCTTGGAACACTGCCGCCCGGCCCCGGAACCACTCGCGGTAGTCAGCGCTGAAGTACTCGGTCAGGCAGGAGCCGCCGCTGATCACTTCCATGGCGAAGATTCGCGACGCCTGCGGGTTGCGCCTGGAGAACTCCATCTTCGTGCGAATGTACCGGCTAAGCGCCTCGCCCGGGTCGTCCTCGACGCTCAAGGCGTTGAAGGTGCTGTCCCATAGCTCGATGATGTTGCTGAGTACGGCAATGTACAGGCCCAGCTTATTGGTGAAGTAATAATGCAGGTTGGCTTTGGGCAGCCCTGCCTTGAGGGCGATGGTGTTCATGCTGGTGCCCTTGAAGCCATGACGGGCGAACTCGTCTTCGGCGGCCTTGATGATGGCCTGTTCATTTTTCTGTCGGATACGGCCTGCGGGTTTGCCGGAGGCGGATAGGCGGTGCGCAGGGACTTCTAATGTCATGAACGATTCCGTGCAGGGGGATGGCTGCGTCTGTAGGACAAGATTACCTTCCCACGGCAAAGTAACAAGCATTGGCGGCAGAGAGTGGCATCAACGTGTCGCAGCCAGACTTTCCAGAAAACTCTCAAGCACCAGGTTGGGCCGTCTGCCTTTTCGCGTCACCCAGCTCAAGCTCAGGTCATAGAAGCGTTGCTGGGGCTTGAGCGCTCGTAGTCGTCCTTGCTGGACCCAGAGCGCAGCGTAGTGATCAGGCAGGTAACCCATGTAGCGCCCTGTCAGGATCAGGAACGCCATGCCTTCGCGATCCGACGCGCTGGCCGTGCAGTTGAGCACCTGGTAGTGCGCCTGGATTTCGGCAGGCAAGCGGAAGGTCGGGGCAATGGCCTCCTGGCGATTGAGGCGTTCATCGTCGAGCAGATCGTCATCGGCGTAGAACAGCGGATGACCGACGGCGCAGTACAGCAGCGAGCGTTCGCTATACAGCGGTTGATATTCCAGCCCCGACAACGGGCTGGTCTGGGGGACGACGCCCACATGCAGACTGCCATCGAGAACACCGTGCTCCACCTGGCTGGGTGCGATCATGCGGATCTGGATACGCACGTCCGGACCCCGGTCCTTGAGTTCAGCCAGCGCATGGGTAATGCGCATATGAGGCAAGGTGACGAGGTTGTCGGTCAGGCCTATGTTCAACTCGCCGCGCAAATGCTGGTGCAGGCCGTTGACTTCGGTGCGGAAGGTTTCCAGCGCGCTGAGCAGTTGCAGCGCCGAGTGATAGACCTCCCGGCCTTCCTCGGTCAGCGAGAACCCTGCACGCCCGCGCTGGCACAAGCGCAAGCCCAGACGCTGTTCAAGATCGTTCATCTGCTGACTGATAGCCGATCGCCCGATACCCAGCACGTTTTCTGCGGCAGAAAACCCGCCACATTCCACCACGCTGCGGTAGATTTTCAACAGGCGAATATCGAAGTCGCTGACTTGTGCAAGCGGATCGGGGCGTCGGCTCATCAGTTTAGTCGTGGCCTGTGTAAAGGTTAGAAATGCAGGCTTTTTCAGACTTTATCGCCGTGCCAAGTTAGCTGCAACAACATCCATCGTTGCCTAATCGTCTTCCGAGGAACCGCCGATGAACATGCTCCAAACCGCGCCTGCCGGTATCGCCAGCCAGCTCAAGCTGGATGCGCACTGGATGCCCTATACCGCCAACCGCAATTTCCAGCGCGATCCTCGGCTGATCGTGGCGGCCGATGGCAATCATCTGGTGGACGACAAGGGGCGCAGGATCTTCGATGCCCTGTCCGGGTTGTGGACATGTGGCGCGGGCCATACCCGCAAGGAAATCACCGAGGCGGTGTCGCGCCAGATCGGCACCCTTGACTACTCGCCGGGGTTTCAGTTCGGGCACCCGCTGTCCTTCCAGCTGGCTGAAAAGATTGCCGAACTGACGCCGGGTGACCTGAACCATGTGTTCTACACCAACTCAGGCTCCGAATGTGCCGATACGGCCTTGAAGATGGTGCGCGCCTACTGGCGCCTGAAAGGCCAGGCCACCAAGACCAAGATCATTGGCCGCGCCCGTGGCTACCACGGGGTTAACATCGCCGGTACCAGCCTGGGCGGCGTCAACGGCAACCGCAAGATGTTCGGGCAGTTGCTGGACGTCGATCATCTGCCGCACACCGTATTGCCGGTCAACGCGTTCACCAAGGGCCTGCCGGAGGAAGGCGGCATTGCGCTGGCTGACGAGATGCTCAAGCTGATCGAGCTGCACGATGCATCCAATATTGCAGCGGTGATCGTCGAGCCGCTGGCAGGTTCGGCCGGCGTGCTGCCGCCGCCCAAGGGTTACCTCAAGCGTCTACGTGAAATCTGCACCCAGCACAATATCCTGCTGATCTTCGACGAAGTGATCACCGGCTTCGGCCGCATGGGCGCGATGACCGGCGCCGAGGCCTTTGGCGTTACGCCTGACCTGATGTGCATCGCCAAGCAGGTGACCAACGGGGCGATCCCCATGGGGGCGGTGGTTGCCAGCAGCGAGATCTACCACACGTTCATGAACCAGCCGACGCCGGACTATGCCGTGGAATTCCCCCATGGCTATACCTACTCTGCACACCCGGTCGCCTGTGCGGCAGGGCTTGCTGCGCTGGATCTGCTGCAGAAGGAAAACCTCGTACAGTCCGCTGCAGACCTGGCGCCGCATTTTGAGAACCTGCTGCACGGCGTCAAAGGCACCAAGAACATCGTCGATATCCGCAACTTTGGCCTGGCAGGCGCCATCCAGATCGCCGCCCGGGACGGAGACGCCATCGTGCGCCCTTATGAAGCGGCGATGAAACTGTGGAAAGCGGGCTTCTATGTGCGATTCGGCGGCGACACCTTGCAGTTCGGCCCAACCTTCAACACCAAACCTGAAGAGCTGGACCGTCTGTTCGATGCCGTGGGCGAGACGCTGAACCTGATCGACTGATTTCCTGCGTTCAAGGCAGGCGCCTGTCGCACACACGCCTGCCACGCCTTTTTCTATCTGGAGTGTTACATGAGCATTGTTCAGCACCTGATCAACGGTGACTTGGTTACCAAGGGCGAGCGCACCGCCGATGTGTTCAACCCCTCCACTGGCCAGGCCATTCGCAAGGTCGAACTGGCCAGTCGTGCGACCGTGCAGCAAGCCATCGATGCTGCCAAGGTCGCGTTCCCGGCCTGGCGCAATACCCCGCCGGCCAAGCGCGCCCAAGTCATGTTCCGTTTCAAGCAACTGCTCGAGCAGAACGAAGCGCGAATCGCACAAATGATTAGCGAGGAGCATGGCAAGACCCTGGAAGACGCTGCCGGGGAGTTGAAGCGTGGTATCGAGAACGTCGAGTTCGCCTGCGCTGCACCTGAATTGCTCAAGGGCGAGTACAGCCGAAACGTGGGCCCCAACATCGACGCCTGGTCCGACTTTCAACCGCTGGGGGTAGTAGCGGGGATCACGCCATTCAACTTCCCGGCGATGGTGCCACTGTGGATGTATCCACTGGCAATCGCGTGCGGCAACGCATTCATCCTCAAGCCGTCGGAGCGTGACCCCAGCTCGACGCTGTTCATCGCCCAGCTGTTGCTGGAAGCGGGCTTGCCCAAAGGCATCCTCAATGTGGTGCACGGTGACAAGGAAGCGGTGGATGCCCTGATCGAGGCGCCGGAGGTCAAGGCGTTGAGCTTCGTGGGTTCTACGCCAATTGCCGAGTACATCTACGCTGAGGGTACCAAGCGTGGCAAGCGCGTCCAGGCACTGGGCGGCGCGAAGAACCATGCAGTGCTGATGCCCGATGCCGACCTGGACAATGCCGTCAGTGCGCTGATGGGGGCTGCCTATGGTTCGTGCGGTGAGCGCTGCATGGCCATTTCGGTCGCGGTGTGCGTGGGTGACCAGGTGGCCGATGCGCTCATTGCCAAGCTTGAGCCGCAAATCAAGGCACTGAAGATCGGTGCGGGCACGTCGTGCGGCCTGGACATGGGGCCGCTGGTCACGGCGGCGGCTCGCGACAAGGTGGTTGGCTACATCGATGAAGGCGTAGCGGCGGGCGCCAGGCTCGTGGTGGACGGGCGCGGCTTGAGCGTGTCGGGTAATGAAGAGGGCTATTTCGTCGGCGGCACCTTGTTCGATAAAGTGACCCCGCAAATGCGCATCTACAAGGAAGAGATCTTCGGGCCGGTGTTGTGTGTAGTACGGGTCGACAGCCTTGAGCAGGCCATGCAACTGATCAATGATCACGAGTACGGCAACGGTACCTGCATCTTTACCCGTGACGGTGAAGCGGCGCGGTTGTTCTGCGATGAAATCGAGGTAGGCATGGTAGGGGTTAACGTTCCGCTGCCGGTCCCTGTGGCCTATCACAGCTTCGGCGGTTGGAAGCGTTCGCTGTTTGGTGATCTGCATGCCTACGGGCCAGACGGCGTGAGGTTCTACACGCGGCGCAAGGCCATTACTCAACGCTGGCCGCAGCGGGCCAGCCATGAAGCATCGCAGTTCGCATTCCCTAGTTTGTAAGCGTGCTGTTGGGGAGCAAGGAGGCCATGGGGCCTCCTTCTTCTATATAAGGTAGTGCTTCATCCATCAGCGGCGCCTTCCCACCCCACGGCCAGAATATTTCAAATACAGGAAATTAAAGGTTGACGCGGTTTCGAATCCCCTTATAATGCGCCCCACTTCCAGCGACATCGGAACGCGAAACTCCTTGAGATTCAATGGGTTAGCTAGTTCGGGTGGTGCTGTAAGGGCTGCGATCGAACAGATCGGCAGCGGTTGAGAAGAAGGTTGACAGCGTGCTGAAACGCTGTAGAATTCGCCTCCCGCTACGAGAGATCGAAGCGAGTCAAGTGTTTGAAGTTGAACGAGTTTCTCGAAATAAACTTCAAAATAAACGCTTGACAGGCAATGAGGAAAGCGTAGAATGCGCGCCTCGGTTGAGACGAAACA
>NZ_JBICKP010000088.1:0-10665 GCF_043104335.1 Pseudomonas sp. WSY_20 | reverse complement strand
GGGTTGTACGCCGGAATCCCAGAAATTTCCGTCAGCCCAGCTCCAGTCCCGCCACGAGCGCATCCAGGTCGATGAACTTGCCGTCAGTCTGGAAGGTGTAATGCCCGTTCAGCAGGATGTGCCGCCAGGCCGCTGGCGACATCTGCGTGATCAACGCCAGCGCCTTGGCATTGCCAGCTGCCTCGTACTTCGTCAGCAGCAGGGACAGGATCGCCGAGTTGTAGAAGATGATCGCGTTGCCGATCAGCCTGGCGCACTGGTTGCTGATCTCGATTTCGATGTCGGTGCGGCCGGTCAATTCCTTCTTCCCACCGACTTGGGCGATGGTCGAGCGTAGCTGGTGATAGGACTCAATGCGGTTCTGCGAGCGGTGAACATTACGCTCCAGTTGCGGGTCGCGCAGGTAGCGCAGTGTGTAGATACTGCGGATGAGCTTGTCGAACTCGAAGATTGCGCGCCGCGTCGGGTTCGGCGCCGTATAGGTGCACAGCTTGCGGATCAGCGTGCCCTGCGTCATTTCCTTCAGGCCCAGTGTGGCGACGATTCGGTCGATGTTCGCCTTCTCACCGACGATGAGTTGCCGGTCGATCTGGCCAGCCGGCCGGATCAGGCATTTCTCGTACAATGCCAGATCATCGGCGCAATACAGCTCCTGCAACTGGTCGTCGAGGTCGGTGAAGCGCGGCTCGAAACGAAGTCCGAACCAGTGCAGGATGGCGAAGTTGGCCTTGTTGATGCTGTGCATGTCGCCGGTGATCGCGCTCGGCACGATGTCCGACGTGTTGCGGTACCAGATGTCGAACACGTGGTGAGCCTCGTACTCGTGTGCGCCTATCAGGTAGCCGTTCAACGGCACGTGATTGCACAGCAGCGTGTAGGCGACGACGCCCTTGCCGCGGCCGAAATATTTGCGCGAGTAGCGCGCCTTCACAGTTGGTCGCTCGACGCCGAATTTCTGCCCATCAACGGCACCGTACAACGAATCGAGGTCGAACGAGTAATGCGGGAAGATCGGCAGTGCGGCGATGGCGTTGCTGATGCAATCGTTGGCCACATGTAGCGTCGCCTGGCGCAGGTACTGCTGGTAGGTACTCTCCAGGACGTGGTACGGGATGTCGCTGGTACGTGCCATAACCTGGTTGCCGTGGTTCATGGCTTGGGCAATGATCACCGCCATCAGACTGTCGGCGTCGGCTACCTTCTTCGCATAGCGTGGCTGCAATGGTGTCAGCGCCGACAGGAACTGGCACTGGCCGTTGACGAAGCGAAACACGTCGGCGACATCGCAGTATGGCAGTTGCTCGTAGAGAGCTTGCTCGCGCGCCTTCTGGTTCTCCCCCTTGGGCTTGCGCCAGGTCAGTCTCTGCGTGTCCTTGTCGTATTCCAGGTGCGTCAGCTTGCCCTGTTTCAGCTCGCGATTGAACGCCACCCATTGCGCACGCAACTCGGCCGCCAGTGCATCGAGCTGGGCACTGACCGGCTGCCGCAGGAAGGGGATGTCCATCTGCGCGAGCACGGCGGCTTTCTCGTCCATCGAAACCAACTCGTCGGACAAATGCCGGTGCTGCAAGCTGTCGTCAATGTAGAGCTCGCCCGCCTGGAAGCGTTTCCTGACCTGACGGTAAAGCCAGAATTCGTAACGATCGGCATGCAGGCCTGTCGGCGTGCCTTCGGCATCGAACATCAGCAGGTACGGACGCAAGCGTTTCGGCAGCGTTGCCGCCGGACATTCGTCGAGTGGCCGTTGTGATAGGCGCTGCTGCTTGGCGAACACGCTCTTGGCCCAAGTCAGCGCCGCGAGCCATGGGTTATCGGGGGCCGTGCCGGCGAAGTCGAGCGCGACGTACAGCGGCCGTAGATGGCGTCGAATGCGTTCGGCCAGGCCGTCCACCGCCTGCCAGTGCAGCGCCAGTTTGTTCAGTGGCTTGACGCTCATGCGCTGCGCCGTGTTTTGCAGCAATTCCCTGGACATGATTTTGTAGGCGCGTTGGCGCACCTCGCCGAACGGCGTCGGATCGGCCACGCTGTCGTCCACGTACAGCGACAGCAGGCGGCCAACCTGCGGCGTTTCCTGATGGCGTCGCAGCTGTTCGGCGACAAAGGACTGTTTCGCACCCGTGCGGCTCTCGTCCTCAAGTTTTTTCATGTGGAAGGCCATCGCGTCGACCAGGTTGTCGGTGAGCTGCCGGTAACGTACCCAGGCATAGCACAGCAGGTAGAGCCGGGTCTGCTCCGCCTTCAGGTGGCGCAGGTCATGGACGGTATAGAAGTTCGCCAGGCTCGCGTAGTACAGCAGGTTCTGCTGCGAGATGCCGAGCTTGGGCAGCAGCGCCTTGGCGATCCCGTGCAAGGACTTCAGCGTGGCGCGCTTCTCGCGCTCCCCTGCCATCTGACGCCAGCCGAAATCTTTAGCGTCCTGCTTGAGCGCTGCCAGTTGAGACAGGGTGTCGTCACGCACCAGGAGCTGGCCCAGCGCAGCTTTGGCCGATTCGTCCAACACTTCTGCCAGCAAGCCGCCCAAGCGCCTGCGTTCGGTGGACAGGGCTTCACTGACCAGCTCTTGTAAGGTGGTGTGGCCGGGCCGGATGATTTTGTGCTCGCTGAGCCAAACGATCAGTTCGGCGGCCACGAATCCTGGCATTACGTCGCGCCGCACGATCTGTTCAGCCTGCTGTGCCAGTTGCGGCAGGAAGCTAGCCGCCCACGACCGGTAGCCGAACAGTTCGGCGATCTGACCCCTCTGGCTGTAGTGCTCATGCTTGGTGATCGCCTTGCGTTCGAACGCTTCGCCGTGGAAATAGCGACTCAGCACGAAGGCGCAATCGTCCTCGACCTCATGCCAATCGAAGCGGAAGAAAGCATGCTTGGCCTTGAAGTAGCCGATCTGCAAGACGCAATAGACTTGGGCCTGCAGGCTAGGCCGGCTGCTGGCGAACGCCAGTTCAGATTCGGTCAACGCCAGGTATTCCAGCCGCTGAGCATCGTCGAAGTCCGGTAGGCCGTACAAGGCTTCCTGCTCTGCGTCAGAAAAGACGGTGAGTAGCTTATTCTTGTTGCTCATCGACCGTCCTTCCCGCACCACGCCAACCTGCTCGCGTCAATGTTTCGATCAACGTAGTGCGCTTGACATTGAAGTTGCGGCACACCGCCGCCTTAGACATGCCGCCATCGAGCGCGGCGACGATGGCGTCCAGCTTCTCACCAGTGATCGCCTGCGGCCGGCCGCCGATCCGGCCGCGTTTGCGTGCGGCGGCCAAGCCCGCGACGACGCGCTCCTGAATCAAGGCGCGCTCGTACTGCGCGAGCGCACCGAACACCTGGAACAGGAATTCGCCCGAGGGCGTCGTAGTGTCCAGGTTCTCTGTCAGCGAGCGGAACGCCACCCGCTTGTCCTTGAGCGAAGTCACAATGGCGAGCAGGTGCGACAGCGAGCGACCGAGCCGGTCGAGTTTCCACACCACCAGCACATCGCCGGCTCGAACGAACTCAAGCGCCCGCGCCAAGCCGGCACGGTCATCCTTCGCGCCAGAGGCACGATCCTCAAACAGGTGACGCGGATCGACGCCGGCGGCGAGCAGCGCGTCGCGCTGCAAGTCCGTGCTCTGGCGGTCGGAGTCCGACGACACGCGCATGTAGCCAACCAACATAGGCGGATAACCATCAAAAACAGGTTTCCGCATAATAGTGAATAGCGATAGAGTTTTCCGTACATTTTTGAGGGGGTGTTGCACAGGTAGCACAGCGGCGGCTGACAGCCTGTCGCAAAACAAATGTTTTACGACACCTCCTTGAGGTTGCCGCGTTTACATCATTACCTGAACAGGTATAAAATTCCGTCATGACAAACAAAGAAAAACCGCTCGAATGGATCGCGAGCAGCCACAAGGATTTGATGGCGTTGCCGTCCGACGTGCGTCGCCGTTTCGGTTACGCGCTCTCGTTGGCGCAGATAGGCGATCAGGATGACGCAGCAAAGGTGCTCAAGGGGTTCGGTGGTGCCGGCGTGCTGGAGGTCGTCGAAGACGATGCCGGCGGCACCTATCGAGCGGTATACACGGTCAAGTTTGCGGAAGCGGTGTTCGTCCTGCACTGCTTCCAGAAGAAGAGCAAGAGCGGAATCGCCACGCCAAAGGCCGACATGGACATCATCCGCGCTCGGCTGAAGGTGGCCGAGGTATTGGCACAGGAGCTACGAAATGCAAAAACGAATCATTGAAGGCGTCGAGGTTCAGCGCAGCTCGGGCAACGTCTTTGCCGACCTTGGACTGCCTGACGCTGAAAAGCTCAAGATCAAGACCGGCCTGGTGGTCGAGATCAGGAGGGCCATGCGCGCCCTTGGGCTGACTCAACAAGCGGCGGCCAAACGCATGGGCATCCCGCAACCGAAGGTGTCGGGCATGATGCGCGGCGACTTCACCAATCTATCCGAACGCAAGCTGATGGATTGTCTGAATCGCCTCGGCTACGACATCGAAATCAAGGTACGGCCAGCAGCCGAGCCGATCGGGCATCTAACGCTCGCAACCGCTTAATCGGAGCCCTCCTGATGGCAGCCCGCATCACCGACGACGAATGGGACGAACTGACTCCCGAGAATTTCGATACCACGGCACTGCTGCGTGCAGTCGATGCCGTGGACGTGCTGCGCGGCGATTTGAATGACAGCGCAGACGGCGCACCTCCGCAACTGCGCACCGACCTGTTGAAGCTGCATCAACTGGCAATGGCCGCGTTCAACGAGGGATCACGCAGCCGAGTGGCTGAGCTATTTGATCTCGCCGTGGATCTTCAGGATCAGGTTGATCATCTGATGACCTCGCTGGAACAAGTGCAAGAAACCCTGTCCCGGTTGACGGCGCTCTACCCAGAAAGCCTGTCCTGAATGTTCTTGGAGACAACCACATCATGAGCCGCAGCCGCCGCAAAACGCCCATCGTTGGGCACACGACCTGCCGTAGCGAGCGCGAGGACAAGAAACTCTGGCATCAGCGCTGGCGAACTCACGAGCGCACCGCGCTGGCCAGCGCGTCGCCGGAAGCTCTATGCGCCCATCTGCCTCTACTGGAAAACCAGGTCAGCAACGTCTGGTCGATGGGTAAGGATGGCCGCTCCTACTGGCCCATCAAGCGCCAGGCCGCCACGGCGGATCGCATTGCCAACCACAAGGGACGCAATCCGCAAGAGCGCGCCTCCCTGAAAAAGCGTCTGCTGCGCAAGTGGATGAGCAAATGAACCTGTCCACCGGCTATCGCTTGGGCGCGAATCGCTGAAGAAGCAGAACTCCCAGCCGGCTACGAGGGCACGGCGACGCCAGAGGCGCATCGGGCCTGCGAGGTGATCCAGGAGCGGATTCGAGAGCACGTCGTCGCCACCAATGACATGCGGCTGTTCGGCCTGCTGCACCTGCTTGGGCAGGCGTCGCTGCGCATGGAGCAAGCGCTGTGGCCGGAAGAATATGCGCGGATGACCCGCGAGGTCGAGGAAGCTCTCCGAGAGGCCGACGACCCCAACGCCAAGTCGTACACCCACGAAGAAGTCATGCGGGCGATGCAGGAACTCATCGACCAAGCGCGAGACAAGCCATGTTGATCGGCTGACGGAAATTTCTGGGTTTCCGGCTTACAACCCCAAGAAGAAGGGCCAGCCGAAAGCGCTACCAGTCTTTTCCATCCATGCGGACGGGCTGGTGCTTTCCGTCGAGACATGGAAGAACCCGCGCCGGGTTCTCAATCCGCTTTGCACACTCCAGCACGGCGAAATAGCCCCATTCTGGATGCACGAAGCGTGGTTAGAAGCCATGAGGCGGATAGTCGATCTGCTGGATACGCTCACCGCAGCCCCGGCAGAGGCCCTAGAAAGCCAGTAGAGGCGTTTTCGCCTGCAAGGAAGGGGGTAGCGGCGGGGCGGGGGCGGGGGTGTGTCTGCAAGGGCTTTAGCCCGCGCAGGGCGAAGCCCGAAGGCAAGGCTTCAGACGACGCCTAAAGCGGCGGCTGAAAGCCGCGCATGGTAGAAGTTCTTTAGAACTTCTTAGACCGGAATTTTGGAAAAACGCGAAAACTCAGTACTGACAAGGGTTTGCGGGCGTTTTTGTGGCTTGTCAGGTTACCACCTGCGCCGGGGGTGGTTACCACCTGCGCCGGGGGTGGTTACCACCTGCGCCGGGGGCTTGAATTAAATTAGATAAATCTCTTATTGATAGACAAACACACTACACTTAATACCCATTATGTTAAAAACGACAGGATTCATGAAAATCATCAGAATTGTGCAGGATGGTTCACCTATCGATTAGATATGGGGTCTGAAGGCCAATAGAACGAAAACGTACGTTAGTGAAGTAACTGTCTGATATATCGAAACATAATGTACATTGGAAAACGCCATCAAAACGGTGTCTTTTTAATCGAAAATTGGCACTTAACGGACTTTCTTGTCTACTAATCGATTTTTCAGACGATAATTTTCCTCTTACCGTACGTTTTCGTACGGTTGGACCTCAAACCCCTTTGAGCGTGGCAAGCTGCACAAAGGGATAGGGCGGCACCAGAGAAAAATCACTCAGGGTCAATGCCAGCGCTTCGTTAATACAGATGTAGGTGTTCCACAGGGTAGCCAGCAGCATCCTGCGATGCAGATCCGGAACATAATGGTGCAGGGCGCTGACTTCCGGTGCCAGCAGATATTTTGGCAGTTTGCCTTGGATCAGAGCCATCTGACGCAGGGCTAGTGCAGCCGGATAGTCAATAGCTACCGGCAGCGGTGCGGACTGTTGTAACTCAGAATAAGAAATGAGGCCGCTCATGGCGTTGACTCTCAGTCATAGTATCGTGGTATCACCGGTTGGTTCCACTCTCTGTTGCGGGCAACTTCAGCAGCACGTAGGGGACTTCCGCGTTTCCAGACTTTACGAAACACGGAAACCGAAGACCATTCATGTTGTTGCTCAGGTCGCAGACGTTTTGCAGCAGCAGTCGCTTCACGTTCGCTCGCGTATCGGTGATTCATTCTGCTAACCAGTAAGGCAACCCCGCCAGCCTAGCCGGGTCCTCAACGACAGGAGCACGATCATGCGCACCCGTGGCCAGGACCCAACGCTGCCCGAGATGCGCCGCGTGCGGCTGCTGGAGATGGCGGACGCGATGGATATGTTCTGCCAAGGGTTGGTTTGCGCATTCACAGTTCTCCGCAAGAATTGATTGGCTCCAATTCTTGGAGTGGTGAATCCGTTAGCGAGGTGCCGCCGGCTTCCATTCAGGTCGAGGTGGCCCGGCTCCATGCACCGCGACGCAACGCGGGGAGGCAGACAAGGTATAGGGCGGCGCCTACAATCCATGCCAACCCGTTCCATGTGCTCGCCGAGGCGGCATAAATCGCCGTGAAGATCAGCGGTCCAATGATCGAAGTTAGGCTGGTAAGAGCCGCGAGCGATCCTTGAAGCTGTCCCTGATGGTCGTCATCTACCTGCCTGGACAGCATGGCCTGCAACGCGGGCATCCCGATGCCGCCGGAAGCGAGAAGAATCATAATGGGGAAGGCCATCCAGCCTCGCGTCGCGAACGCCAGCAAGACGTAGCCCAGCGCGTCGGCCGCCATGCCGGCGATAATGGCCTGCTTCTCGCCGAAACGTTTGGTGGCGGGACCAGTGACGAAGGCTTGAGCGAGGGCGTGCAAGATTCCGAATACCGCAAGCGACAGGCCGATCATCGTCGCGCTCCAGCGAAAGCGGTCCTCGCCGAAAATGACCCAGAGCGCTGCCGGCACCTGTCCTACGAGTTGCATGATAAAGAAGACAGTCATAAGTGCGGCGACGATAGTCATGCCCCGCGCCCACCGGAAGGAGCTGACTGGGTTGAAGGCTCTCAAGGGCATCGGTCGACGCTCTCCCTTATGCGACTCCTGCATTAGGAAGCAGCCCAGTAGTAGGTTGAGGCCGTTGAGCACCGCCGCCGCAAGGAATGGTGCATGCAAGGAGATGGCGCCCAACAGTCCCCCGGCCACGGGGCCTGCCACCATACCCACGCCGAAACAAGCGCTCATGAGCCCGAAGTGGCGAGCCCGATCTTCCCCATCGGTGATGTCGGCGATATAGGCGCCAGCAACCGCACCTGTGGCGCCGGTGATGCCGGCCACGATGCGTCCGGCGTAGAGGATCCACAGGACGGGTGTGGTCGCCATGATCGCGTAGTCGATAGTGGCTCCAAGTAGCGAAGCGAGCAGGACTGGGCGGCGGCCAAAGCGGTCGGACAGTGCTCCGAGAACGGGTGCGCATAGAAATTGCATCAACGCATATAGCGCTAGCAGCACGCCATAGTGACTGGCGATGCTGTCGGAATGGACGATATCCCGCAAGAGGCCCGGCAGTACCGGCATAACCAAGCCTATGCCTACAGCATCCAGGGTGACGGTGCCGAGGATGACGATGAGCGCATTGTTAGATTTCATACACGGTGCCTGACTGCGTTAGCAATTTAACTGTGATAAACTACCGCATTAAAGCTTATCGATGATAAGCTGTCAAACATGAGAATTCGCGAATGAACAAGCTCCAACGCGAGGCCGTGATCCGAACCGCGCTCGAACTGCTTAACGACGTGGGCATGGAAGGTCTAACGACGCGCCGACTGGCTGAGCGCCTCGGGGTGCAACAGCCAGCGCTCTACTGGCATTTCAAGAACAAGCGTGCGTTGCTCGACGCACTTGCCGAAGCCATGCTGACGATAAATCACACGCATTCGACGCCAAGGGATGACGACGACTGGCGTTCGTTCCTGAAGGGCAATGCATGCAGTTTTCGACGGGCGTTGCTCGCTTATCGCGATGGCGCGCGTATTCATGCCGGGACGCGGCCAGCCGCGCCGCAGATGGAAAAAGCCGACGCGCAGCTTCGCTTCCTTTGCGATGCTGGCTTTTCGGCAGGTGACGCGACCTATGCGTTGATGGCAATCAGCTACTTCACCGTCGGCGCTGTTCTTGAGCAGCAAGCTAGCGAGGCAGACGCCGAGGAGCGGGGCGAAGATCAGTTGACCACCTCAGCGTCTACGATGCCGGCGCGCCTACAGAGCGCGATGAAAATCGTCTACGAAGGCGGTCCGGACGCGGCATTCGAGCGAGGCCTGGCTCTCATCATCGGCGGTCTTGAACGGAGTGCTTGCGCAATCTCGCTCCTTTAGGGGCGAGTCAAGCAAGTGGTTTCTACTCTTTTCTTTGCTTCAACGCTTGTGATGTCTTCATGGCTTTTTCGCTGGGCGGTTCGTTCTGGTTGTTGATGTACTCCCGAACAACATCGAGGGCAACCCCTCCGCAAGAAACCACACAGTAGCTTGGCGACCAGAAATGGTTGCCCCAAAGCATTGTTTTTACCCTGTCCCAATACTCTCGCCGGATCATGTAAGACGATTTACCTTTTAACTTGCTGACTAAATTTGAGATTGCCAATTTTGGATGTACGGACACCATCATATGGATGTGATCGTCCTCTCCACCAAACTCCAGTAGCTCACAATCCATCTGCTCACAAGTCTCTTTCATTATTGCCTCAGTCCGTTCAAGCATTTCTTTGGTAAAAACACCACGACGATACTTTGTAACAAAGACTAGATGAACGTTGTTTTTAAAAATGCAGCTTCTACCTGTTCTCCAATCGTACATTATAACCACATGCTAGATTGACAAAGTTTAAGTAAGTGTAATAATTTCAGGTGTAAATAGCAAATAAACGGACATCATGTTAACTGACATCAAGCTACGCGCTAACCCGACATCTCACCAAAAACTGATCTTGAGTCAGTGGATGGGGTGCGCTCGTAGTATCTGGAATGCCAAGGTAGAAGAAGAGCGTTATTACCGAACCTATGCCCGTAAATATTGCACCATCGGAACTTACGCGCCCATCGACCAGACCACTTCACAATTCAAATCCAAAGAGCTTTCTCCGTGGCTAAGTGAATGCCCTAGTCAAATCTTGCGTAATAGCGCGGTTAACTGGTATCAAACTTATCAGAAATTCATGAGCGGGAAATGCGGCAGGCCAAAGCGAAAACCTAAAACGGACAAAGGAAGCATTTATCTTACCCGTGAAGTGTTCCGTTTCGACCATTGCGATGACGGCAACGTGCGCCTGTTTATTGGGACAAAGACCAACAATATCGGTTATCTGTCCTTTAAGGCACATGGCAAATTTGAGATCCCAAACTCGCTTTATGTGAGAAAAGAGCGCGGCCACTATTATGTGTCATTCTGCTATGAGCAAGGACAGCCTGATCGCAAACTAAGTACCAATGAAGAGCACTTAGCTTTTCTGCAAGGGGCGACCAGAGAATATCTGGAAGAGCACACCATGGGTGTTGACCGAGGCGTGGCGATCCCCGTTTGTGCTGGCGAACAAACCTATGATTTCACCCATAGCCAGAAAAAGAACATGAGCAAAGCAGACCGCTATATCAAGCGATTGCAGCGCAAACTGGCAAGGCAGCAAAAAGGCTCTAACCGCAGAGCCAAGACCAAGCATCGAATTGCGGTTCATCATGCTAAAAAGGCTAACATACGAAATGATTTTGCGCATAAGACCAGTCGGTTATTGGTTGATAGCAGCGCCAAAATCATTGTGTTTGAGGCGTTACGAACCGCAAGGATGACGAGAAGGCCGAAAGCAAAACAGGATGAACA
>NZ_JBICKP010000087.1:0-322 GCF_043104335.1 Pseudomonas sp. WSY_20 | reverse complement strand
TCAGCTCTCGGCCTTGAAATCCCGGATTTGCCTAAGATTTCAGCCTACCACCTTAAACCTGGACAACCAACGCCAGGCTGGCCTAACCTTCTCCGTCCCTCCATCGCAATAACTGGAAGTACAGGAATATTAACCTGTTTTCCATCGACTACGCTTTTCAGCCTCGCCTTAGGGACCGACTAACCCTGCGTCGATTAACGTTGCGCAGGAAACCTTGGTCTTTCGGCGTGCGAGTTTTTCACTCGCATTGTCGTTACTCATGTCAGCATTCGCACTTCTGATACCTCCAGCAAGCTTCTCAACTCACCTTCACAGGCTTACA
>NZ_JBICKP010000086.1:0-15588 GCF_043104335.1 Pseudomonas sp. WSY_20 | reverse complement strand
GACAACATTCAGATGACTGTTACCCTGATCAAGACCATCGCAATGGAAGACGGTCTGCGCTTCGCTATCCGTGAAGGCGGTCGTACCGTCGGCGCCGGCGTCGTAGCCAAAATTATTGAATAAGTAGTTGATTTACTTGATTGGGCCGGTATAATAGCCGGCCTGATACAGCGTTACAGGTCAGTAGCTCAATTGGCAGAGCGACGGTCTCCAAAACCGTAGGTTGGGGGTTCGATTCCCTCCTGACCTGCCATTTCACCTCGGTGTGATGGCTTTCTTCTTACAGGATCCTCCTCGATGACCCCCAAAACTGAAGCCCAAGAATCGCGTTTTGATCTGTTCAAGTGGCTGGCTGTAGTGGCTTTGGTGGTTGTTGGTGTAGTGGGTAATCAGTATTACTCTGCTGCTCCAATTCTGTACCGCGTACTCGCACTTCTTGCTCTGGCTGCTGTTGCTGGCTTTGTTGCCTTGCAGACCGCGAAGGGTAAGTCGTTCTTTACGCTGGCCAAGGAAGCGCGTACCGAGATTCGTAAAGTCGTATGGCCGACCCGCCAAGAAACCACCCAGACCACGCTGATTGTTGTGGCTGTCGTGCTGGTTATGGCTCTGCTGCTGTGGGGGCTCGATTCCCTGCTCGGCTGGGCGGTCTCCTTGATCGTAGGCTAAAGGTGCCCCGTGGCTAAGCGTTGGTATGTTGTGCATGCTTACTCGGGTTACGAGAAGCATGTGATGCGCTCCTTGATCGAGCGCGTCAAGCTGGCTGGCATGGAAGACGGTTTCGGCGAGATCCTGGTTCCGACCGAAGAAGTCGTTGAAATGCGTAACGGCCAGAAGCGCAAGAGTGAACGCAAGTTCTTCCCGGGCTACGTGTTGGTCCAGATGGAAATGAACGAAGGGACTTGGCACTTGGTCAAGGATACCCCGCGCGTGATGGGCTTTATCGGTGGTACAGCGGACAAGCCCGCACCCATCACTGATAAAGAAGCTGAGGCAATCCTGCGTCGCGTCGCCGACGGCAGTGACAAGCCGAAGCCCAAGACTCTGTTCGAGCCTGGTGAAGTGGTTCGAGTCATTGATGGTCCGTTCGCAGACTTCAATGGTAGTGTCGAAGAGGTTAACTACGAAAAGAGCCGCCTGCAGGTTGCAGTGCTTATTTTCGGTCGCTCTACGCCCGTGGAGCTCGAGTTCAGCCAGGTCGAAAAGGTCTAGGCGGACGAAGCATCCCATACCCCGCAGCCCTGTGTGCTGCGGGGTTTTGTCGTCACTGGGATAAAACGCAAGTCATCCGGGGAGCCAATAGGCGTTCGTACCCGATATTGGAGTAGCTCATGGCTAAGAAGATTCAGGCTTACATCAAGCTGCAAGTTAAGGCCGGCCAGGCCAACCCAAGCCCACCCGTTGGTCCAGCACTGGGCCAACATGGTGTGAACATCATGGAATTCTGCAAGGCCTTCAACGCCCGTACCCAGGGTCAAGAAGCCGGCCTGCCGACTCCAGTGATCATCACTGTATACAGCGACCGTAGCTTCACCTTCGAGACCAAGAGCACTCCTGCCTCGGTTCTGCTGAAGAAAGCTGCTGGCCTGACCAGTGGTTCGGCTCGCCCGAACACCGTTAAAGTCGGTACCGTTACCCGCGCTCAGCTGGAAGAAATCGCCAAGGCTAAACAAGCCGACCTGACTTCTGCTGACCTGGACGCAGCTGTACGCACCATCGCTGGCTCTGCCCGCAGCATGGGCTTGAACGTGGAGGGTGTGTAATGGCTAAGCTGACCAAGCGCCAAAAGGCAATCGCCGAAAAAATCGAAGCAGGCAAGGCCTATAACTTCGAAGAAGCGGCAACTCTGCTGGCTTCGCTGCCGGCTGCCAAGTTCGTCGAATCGTACGACATCGCGGTAAACCTCGGTGTTGACCCACGTAAATCCGACCAGGTTGTTCGTAGCGCTACCGTGCTGCCACACGGCACTGGCAAGACTGTACGTGTTGCTGTCTTCACCCAGGGTCCAGCTGCTGAAGCCGCTCTGGCTGCCGGCGCTGACCGCGTAGGTATGGACGATCTGGCTGCTGAAATGAAAGGCGGCGACCTGAACTATGACGTTGTCATCGCATCGCCTGATGCCATGCGTGTCGTAGGTCAGCTGGGTCAGGTTCTGGGCCCACGTGGCCTGATGCCTAACCCGAAGGTTGGTACCGTAACCCCAGACGTAGCCACTGCCGTGAAAAACGCCAAGGCTGGTCAGGTTCGCTACCGTACCGACAAGAACGGTATCATTCACACTTCCGTAGGCAAAATCGGCTTCGAAGCCGGCAAGCTGAAGGAAAACGTTGAAGCGCTGATCGCTGACCTCAAGCGTATCAAGCCAGCTTCTTCGAAAGGTATCTACGTCAAGCGCGTTACCCTGAGCACCACCATGGGCCCAGGTCTGGTCATCGACCAGAGCTCGCTGGACGTGTAAGAACATGGTGGTGTGACCTGTCACGCCACCAGCAAAAATTGGGGTCCCTGCCTGGCGGGGGCTATCCAAGACCGTAGGCGGCGCAAGCCTTAAAACACCAGCCCACGCAGATGGTGCTCCCGATTCGTTACCGAATCAGACACCAAAACGACATCCGGCTTCGGCCAGATGAAACGGTAAAAACCAGGAGTAAACCCGTGGCAATTAAACTCGAAGACAAGAAGGCCATCGTCGCTGAAGTCAACGAGGCTGCCAAAGTCGCTCTGTCCGCTGTCGTGGCCGATGCCCGTGGTGTGACTGTAAGCGCAATGACCGGACTCCGTAAAGAGGCCCGCGAAGCTGGCGTATACGTGCGTGTCGTACGTAACACCCTGCTCAAGCGCGCTGTTGAAGGCACCGAATTTTCGATCCTCAACGATGCGTTCAAAGGCCCGACCCTGATTGCTTTCTCCAACGAACACCCGGGCGCTGCTGCCCGTCTGTTCAAAGAGTTCGCCAAGGGTCAGGACAAGTTCGAGATCAAGGCAGCTGCGTTTGACGGCAATTTCATTGCAGCGAACCAGATCGACGTGTTGGCTACCCTGCCGACCCGCGACGAAGCTATTGCGAAACTGATGAGCGTGATCCAAGGCGCTACCAGCAAGCTGGCTCGTACTCTGGCAGCCATTCGCGACCAGAAAGAAGCTACCGCTGCCTAAGGCAAGCGAAACTCTTTCAAAATCATTCGTTTAATTTGATGGCTGCGTAGGCTGTCACCCCAATACAGGATTTAAGTCATGTCCCTGACTAACGAGCAAATCATCGAAGCAATCGGCCAGAAAACCGTTCTGGAAGTTGTTGAGCTGATCAAAGCTATGGAAGAAACCTTCGGCGTTACCGCTGCTGTTGCCGCTGCTGGCCCAGCTGCTGCTGCTGCCGTTGTTGAAGAGCAGACCGAGTTCAACGTTGTTCTGGTTGAAGCTGGCGACAAGAAAGTGAACGTGATCAAGGCCGTTCGCGAACTGACCGGTCTGGGCCTGAAAGAAGCCAAAGAGAAAGTCGATGGCGCTCCTCAGGTTGTAGCTGAAGGCGTTTCGAAAGAAGCCGCTGAAGACGCTAAGAAGAAGCTGGAAGAAGCAGGCGCTAAAGTCGAGCTGAAGTAATCTCGACCTTGCGACGCCAGTCCGAGCGTTGAGCAAAGGGCTGATGGCTGGTGGCTTATGCCACCGGCCTTTTTCCGTTATTGGCGGTCGGTCAGGCCGGCCCCGATAACAAGCTGCAAGACACCCATGTGGGTGGCGCAAACCAAGGGTTTGCACGATTTTCTGGCTGCTCCCGCCGGGAGAAGCCAAACAAGCAGGTGACCAAGCTGGGGAACGCTGATGGCTTACTCATACACTGAGAAAAAACGTATCCGCAAGGACTTTAGCAAGTTGCCGGACGTGATGGATGTGCCTTACCTCCTGGCCATCCAGCTGGATTCGTATCGCGAATTCCTGCAAGCGGGAGCATCCAAGGATCAGTTCCGCGACGTCGGTCTGCATGCGGCCTTCAAATCGGTATTCCCGATCATCAGCTACTCCGGCAATGCTGCCTTGGAGTACGTAGGCTATCGCCTGGGCGAACCCGCCTTCGATGTGAAGGAATGTGTCCTGCGTGGCGTGACCTTCGCGGTCCCACTGCGGGTCAAGGTGCGCCTGATCATCTTCGACAAGGAATCGTCGAACAAAGCGATCAAGGACATCAAAGAGCAAGAAGTCTACATGGGTGAAATCCCCCTGATGACTGAGAACGGTACCTTCGTAATCAACGGTACCGAGCGTGTGATCGTTTCCCAGCTGCACCGCTCGCCGGGTGTATTCTTCGACCACGACCGTGGCAAGACTCACAGCTCGGGCAAGCTGCTGTACTCCGCTCGCATCATTCCATACCGCGGCTCCTGGTTGGACTTCGAGTTCGATCCTAAGGACTGCGTATTCGTGCGTATCGACCGTCGCCGCAAACTGCCGGCTTCGGTCCTGCTGCGCGCGCTGGGCTACAGCACTGAAGAAGTGCTGAACACCTTCTACACCACCAACGTGTTCCATGTTTCCGGCGAGAACCTCAGCCTTGAACTGGTGCCACAGCGTCTGCGTGGTGAAGTCGCGGTCATGGACATCCATGACGAGAATGGCAAGGTCATCGTCGAGCAAGGCCGCCGCATCACTGCGCGCCATATCAATCAGCTCGAAAAAGCCGGTGTCAAACAGCTCGACGTGCCAATGGAATACGTCCTGGGCCGTACGACTGCCAAGGCCATCGTGCACCCTGCAACCGGCGAGATCATTGCCGAGTGCAACACCGAGCTGACGACCGAGCTGCTGGTCAAAGTCGCCAAGGCACAGGTTGTCCGTATCGAGACCCTGTACACCAACGACATCGATTGCGGTCCGTTCATCTCCGATACCTTGAAGATAGACACCACCAGCAACCAATTGGAAGCTCTGGTCGAAATCTATCGCATGATGCGTCCAGGTGAGCCGCCGACCAAGGATGCTGCCGAAACCCTGTTCAACAACCTGTTCTTCAGCGCCGAGCGTTACGACCTGTCCGCCGTCGGCCGCATGAAGTTCAACCGTCGTATTGGTCGCACCGAAATCGAAGGTTCGGGCGTGCTGAGCAAGGAAGATATCGTCGAGGTTCTGAAGACTCTCGTCGATATCCGTAACGGCAAAGGCATCGTCGACGACATCGACCACCTGGGTAACCGTCGCGTACGTTGCGTTGGTGAAATGGCCGAGAACCAGTTCCGTGTAGGCCTGGTGCGTGTCGAGCGCGCGGTCAAGGAACGTCTGTCGATGGCTGAAAGCGAAGGCCTGATGCCTCAGGACCTGATCAACGCCAAGCCGGTAGCGGCGGCGGTGAAAGAGTTCTTCGGTTCCAGCCAGCTTTCGCAGTTCATGGACCAGAACAACCCGCTCTCCGAGATCACCCACAAGCGCCGTGTTTCCGCACTCGGCCCTGGCGGTCTGACCCGTGAGCGTGCTGGCTTCGAGGTGCGTGACGTACACCCGACCCACTACGGCCGCGTGTGCCCGATCGAAACCCCTGAAGGTCCGAACATCGGTCTGATCAACTCCCTGGCTGCGTATGCTCGCACCAACCAGTACGGCTTCCTGGAAAGCCCGTACCGTGTGGTGAAGGAAGGCGTTGTCAGCGACGACATCGTATTCCTGTCTGCCATCGAAGAGGCCGATCACGTGATCGCCCAGGCTTCGGCCGCGATGAACGACAAGAAGCAGCTGATCGATGAGCTGGTCGCTGTGCGCCACCTGAACGAATTCACCGTCAAGGCGCCGGAAGACGTCACCCTGATGGACGTTTCGCCCAAGCAGGTAGTTTCGGTCGCTGCGTCGCTGATCCCATTCCTGGAGCACGACGACGCCAACCGTGCACTGATGGGCTCGAACATGCAGCGTCAGGCTGTACCAACCCTGCGTGCCGACAAGCCGCTGGTAGGTACCGGCATGGAGCGCAACGTTGCCCGTGACTCCGGTGTCTGCGTGGTTGCTCGCCGCGGTGGCGTGATCGACTCGGTCGACGCCAGCCGTATCGTGGTCCGTGTAGCGGATGACGAAGTGGAAACCGGCGAGGCAGGTGTAGATATCTACAACCTGACCAAGTACACCCGTTCGAACCAGAACACCTGCATCAACCAGCGTCCGCTGGTGAGCAAGGGTGACATGGTACAGCGCGGCGATATCATGGCCGATGGCCCGTCCACCGACATGGGTGAGCTGGCGCTGGGTCAGAACATGCGCATCGCGTTCATGGCATGGAACGGCTTCAACTTCGAAGACTCCATCTGCCTCTCCGAGCGCGTCGTTCAGGAAGATCGCTTCACCACGATCCACATCCAGGAACTGACCTGTGTGGCCCGTGACACCAAGCTTGGCCCAGAAGAGATCACTGCAGACATCCCGAACGTGGGTGAGGCTGCGCTGAACAAGCTGGACGAAGCCGGTATCGTTTACGTCGGTGCTGAAGTTGGCGCTGGCGATATTCTGGTCGGCAAGGTAACGCCAAAAGGCGAAACCCAGCTCACCCCTGAAGAAAAACTGCTGCGCGCGATCTTCGGCGAAAAAGCCAGCGACGTTAAGGACACTTCCCTGCGCGTACCGACCGGTACCAAGGGTACTGTCATCGACGTTCAGGTCTTCACCCGTGATGGCGTCGAGCGTGACAGCCGTGCGCTGGCCATCGAGAAGATGCAGCTCGACGAGATCCGCAAGGACCTCAACGAGGAATTCCGCATCGTCGAAGGCGCAACCTTCGAGCGTCTGCGCTCTGCGTTGGATGGTCAGGTGGTCGACGGTGGTGCAGGCCTGAAGAAAGGCACTGTCATCACTGATGAAGTCCTCGCCGGTCTGGAGCACGGTCAGTGGTTCAAGCTGCGCATGGCCGAAGATGCACTGAACGAGCAGCTGGAAAAGGCTCAGCAGTACATCGTCGACCGTCGCCGACTGCTGGACGACAAGTTCGAAGACAAGAAGCGCAAGCTGCAACAGGGCGATGACCTGGCACCAGGCGTTCTGAAGATCGTCAAGGTCTACCTGGCAATCCGCCGTCGCATCCAGCCGGGTGACAAGATGGCCGGTCGTCACGGTAACAAAGGTGTTGTCTCGGTGATCATGCCGGTCGAAGACATGCCGCATGACGCCAACGGCACGCCGGTCGATGTCGTACTGAACCCGCTGGGTGTACCTTCGCGTATGAACGTGGGTCAGATTCTGGAAACCCACCTGGGCCTCGCGGCCAAGGGTCTGGGTGAAAAGATCGATCGCATGATCGAGGAGCAGCGCAAAGCCGCAGAGCTGCGCGTGTTCCTGACCGAGGTCTACAACGAGATCGGTGGTCGTCAGGAAAGCCTCGACGAGTTCAGCGATGAAGAAATTCTCGCCCTGGCTCATAACCTGAAGAAAGGCGTGCCAATGGCAACGCCCGTGTTCGACGGTGCGAAAGAGAGCGAGATCAAGGCCATGCTGAAGCTGGCCGACCTGCCTGAGAGCGGCCAGATGGTGCTGTTCGATGGCCGTACCGGCAACAAGTTCGAGCGTCCTGTGACCGTTGGTTACATGTACATGCTGAAGCTGAACCACTTGGTGGACGACAAGATGCACGCGCGTTCCACTGGTTCTTACAGCCTGGTTACCCAGCAGCCGCTGGGTGGTAAGGCACAGTTCGGTGGTCAGCGTTTCGGGGAGATGGAAGTGTGGGCGCTGGAAGCATACGGCGCGGCATACACCCTGCAAGAAATGCTCACAGTGAAGTCGGACGACGTGAACGGCCGTACCAAGATGTACAAGAACATCGTGGATGGCGATCACCGTATGGAGCCGGGCATGCCCGAGTCCTTCAACGTGTTGATCAAAGAGATCCGTTCGCTCGGTATCGATATCGATCTGGAAACCGAATAACACGTGACGTGAAGGGGAGTGGGGCAGGCAGTGCCCGCTCCCTGCTCCGCCAGGAGGAAAGGCCTTGAAAGACCTACTGAATTTGCTGAAAAACCAGGGTCAAGTCGAAGAGTTCGACGCCATCCGCATCGGTCTGGCGTCACCAGAGATGATCCGTTCGTGGTCGTTCGGTGAAGTTAAGAAGCCGGAAACCATCAACTACCGTACGTTCAAACCAGAACGTGACGGCCTGTTCTGCGCCAAGATCTTTGGCCCAGTCAAGGACTACGAGTGCCTGTGCGGTAAGTACAAGCGGCTCAAGCATCGCGGCGTTATCTGCGAGAAGTGCGGCGTTGAAGTTGCCCTCGCCAAGGTCCGTCGTGAGCGCATGGCTCACATCGAGCTGGCTTCGCCGGTCGCACACATCTGGTTCCTGAAGTCGCTGCCGTCCCGTATCGGCTTGCTGATGGACATGACCCTGCGTGATATCGAGCGCGTGCTCTACTTCGAGAGCTACGTCGTAATCGACCCAGGCATGACTACGCTTGAAAAAGGCCAGTTGCTCAACGACGAGCAGTACTTCGAAGCGCTGGAAGAGTTCGGTGACGATTTCGACGCCCGCATGGGTGCCGAGGCTGTCCGCGAGCTGCTGCACGCTATCGACCTGGAGCACGAGATCGGCCGCCTGCGTGAAGAGATTCCGCAGACCAACTCGGAAACCAAGATCAAGAAGCTGTCCAAGCGCCTGAAGCTCATGGAAGCCTTCCAGGGCTCCGGCAACCTGCCTGAGTGGATGGTCCTGACCGTCCTGCCAGTGCTGCCGCCGGACCTGCGCCCGCTGGTACCGTTGGATGGCGGCCGCTTCGCGACCTCCGACCTGAACGACCTGTACCGTCGGGTGATCAACCGTAACAACCGTCTCAAGCGCCTGCTGGATCTGTCGGCGCCGGACATCATCGTGCGCAACGAAAAGCGCATGCTGCAGGAAGCGGTCGACGCCCTGCTGGACAACGGCCGTCGTGGTCGCGCCATCACTGGTTCGAACAAGCGTCCGCTGAAGTCCCTGGCCGACATGATCAAAGGTAAGCAAGGTCGCTTCCGTCAGAACTTGCTCGGTAAGCGTGTGGACTACTCCGGCCGTTCGGTAATTACCGTAGGCCCGACCCTGCGTCTGCACCAGTGCGGTCTGCCGAAGAAGATGGCCCTCGAGCTGTTCAAGCCGTTCATTTTCGGCAAGCTGGAAATGCGTGGTCTGGCGACCACCATCAAGGCTGCCAAAAAGATGGTCGAGCGCGAACTGCCAGAGGTGTGGGACGTTCTCGCCGAAGTGATTCGCGAACACCCCGTGCTGCTCAACCGTGCACCGACCCTGCACCGTCTGGGTATCCAGGCCTTTGAGCCGGTACTGATCGAAGGTAAGGCCATCCAGCTGCACCCGCTGGTCTGCGCCGCGTACAACGCCGACTTCGACGGTGACCAGATGGCCGTTCACGTGCCGCTGACGCTGGAAGCCCAGCTCGAAGCGCGTGCACTGATGATGTCGACCAACAACATCCTGTCGCCAGCCAACGGTGAGCCAATCATCGTTCCGTCGCAGGACGTCGTGTTGGGTCTGTATTACATGACCCGTGAGGCCATCAACGCCAAGGGCGAGGGTCGTGTGTTTGCCGACCTGCAGGAAGTCGACCGCGTATTCCGCGCCGGCGAAGCTGCCCTGCACGCGAAAATCAAGGTTCGTATCAACGAGACCGTGAAAGAACGTGATGGCAGCGTCACCAAGAACACCCGTATCGTCGACACCACTGTTGGCCGTGCGCTGCTGTTCCAGGTTGTACCTGCTGGCCTGCCTTACGATGTCGTCAACCAGCCAATGAAGAAAAAGGCGATCTCCAAGCTGATCAACCAGTGCTACCGCGTGGTTGGTCTGAAAGAGACCGTCATCTTCGCTGACCAGCTGATGTACACCGGTTTCGCCTACTCGACCATTTCCGGTGTTTCCATCGGTGTGAACGACTTCGTCATCCCGGATGAGAAGGCCCGCATCATCGGTACTGCTACCGATGAAGTGAAGGAAATCGAAAGTCAGTACGCCTCCGGCCTGGTAACCCAGGGCGAGAAGTACAACAAGGTCATCGACTTGTGGTCCAAGGCGAACGACGAAGTGTCCAAGGCGATGATGGCCAACCTCTCGAAAGAGAAGGTCATTGATCGCGAGGGCAATGAAGTCGACCAGGAATCGTTCAACTCGATGTACATGATGGCTGACTCGGGTGCGCGTGGTTCTGCAGCCCAGATCCGTCAGCTGGCCGGTATGCGTGGCCTGATGGCCAAGCCGGATGGCTCCATCATCGAGACGCCTATCACCGCGAACTTCCGTGAAGGTCTGAGCGTACTTCAGTACTTCATCTCGACTCACGGTGCTCGTAAGGGTCTGGCGGATACCGCACTGAAGACTGCTAACTCCGGTTACCTGACGCGTCGTCTGGTAGACGTGGCGCAGGACCTGGTGGTGACCGAGATCGACTGCGGTACCGACCAAGGTCTGGTCATGACCCCGCACATCGAAGGCGGCGACGTTGTCGAGCCGCTGGGTGAGCGTGTTCTGGGCCGTGTGATCGCCCGTGACGTGTTCAAGCCAGGCACCGAGGACGTCATCGTTCCTGCCGGTACGCTGGTAGACGAGAAGTGGGTCGAGTTCATCGAGCTGAACAGCATCGACGAAGTGGTCGTGCGTTCGCCGATCAGCTGCGAAACCCGCTTCGGTATCTGCGCCAAGTGTTACGGCCGTGACCTGGCGCGCGGTCATCAGGTGAACATCGGTGAAGCGGTCGGCGTCATTGCCGCCCAGTCCATCGGTGAGCCTGGTACCCAGCTGACCATGCGTACGTTCCACATCGGTGGTGCTGCAAGCCGGACCTCGGCTGCTGACAGCGTTCAGGTGAAGAATGGCGGTATGGTACGTCTGCATAACCTGAAGCAGGTTGAGCGCGCAGACGGTAACCTGGTTGCCGTATCGCGTTCGGGCGAGTTGGCCATTGCCGACGAATTCGGTCGTGAGCGTGAGCGTTACAAGCTGCCGTACGGCGCTGTGATTTCGGTCAAGGAAGGTGACAAGGTCGAAGCTGGCGCCATCGTCGCCAAGTGGGACCCGCACACCCACCCGATCGTGACCGAGCTCAAAGGTACCGTGACCTTCGTGGGCATGGAAGAAAACATCACCATCAAGCGTCAGACCGATGAGCTCACCGGCCTGACCAACATTGAAGTGCTGGACGTCAAGGATCGCCCTGCCGCAGGCAAGGAAATCCGTCCGGCCATCAAGATGGTGGATGCCTCTGGCAAGGACCTGTACCTGCCGGGTACCGATGTACCTGCCCAGTACTTCCTGCCGGCCAATGCCCTGGTTGGCGTAGCCGACGGTGCCCAGATCGGTGTCGGTGACGTTATTGCGCGTATCCCGCAAGAAACGTCCAAGACCCGTGACATCACCGGTGGTCTGCCACGTGTTGCCGACTTGTTCGAAGCGCGTCGTCCGAAGGAAGCGTCGATTCTGGCTGAAGTCAGCGGTACCATTGCCTTCGGTAAAGAGACCAAGGGCAAGCGTCGCCTGGTGATCACGCCGACCGACGGTAGCGATCCGTACGAAGAGCTGATTCCGAAGTGGCGTCACCTGAACGTCTTCGAGGGTGAGCAGGTGAACCGCGGCGAAGTTATCTCCGACGGCCCGAGCGATCCGCACGACATCCTGCGTCTATTGGGTGTCAGCGCACTCGCCAAGTACATCGTCAACGAGATTCAGGACGTTTACCGTCTGCAAGGCGTTAAGATCAACGACAAGCACATCGAGACCATCCTGCGCCAGATGCTGCGCAAGGTCGAGATTTCCGAGTCGGGCGATTCCAGCTTCATCAAGGGCGACCAGATGGAACTGACTCAGGTACTGGTAGAGAACGAGCGTCTCGCCGGCGAGGACAAGTTCATCTCCAAGTTTACCCGTGTGCTGCTGGGTATCACCAAGGCGTCGCTGTCGACCGAGTCGTTTATTTCCGCGGCTTCCTTCCAGGAAACTACACGCGTATTGACCGAAGCGGCCGTAACTGGCAAGCGCGACTACCTGCGTGGTCTGAAAGAAAACGTGGTCGTGGGTCGTTTGATCCCGGCCGGTACCGGTCTGGCTTACCACAGCGAGCGCAAGCGTCGCCGTGATGCAGACAAGCCGCTGCGTGTGAGCGCCAGTGAGGTGGAAGCCGCACTGACCGAAGCACTGAACTCCAGCGGTAACTGAGTACAGGGCAGGGCCCCGGTTGACCCCGAATGGTCGTCGGCGACATGAAATGTTGCCGATGATCGGGCGGGGAGGGCCGGGGCCTTGTCTTGACTGGGTGCAAGATCCTCTTTAGACTTTTGTACCCTTAAATTTGGTGAGGCTCCGTCTCGCCAATTTTTGGCTTTCTTGCAAGACAATAGAGTCGCAAGACAATCAGTGGAGCTAGTAGATGGCAACTATCAACCAGCTGGTACGTCAGCCGCGTAAGCGTTCGGTCGAAAAGTCCGACGTTCCTGCGCTGCAGAACTGCCCGCAACGTCGTGGCGTGTGCACCCGCGTGTACACCACTACGCCGAAAAAACCTAACTCGGCACTGCGTAAAGTATGCCGTGTGCGTCTGACCAACGGTTTCGAGGTTTCCTCGTACATCGGTGGTGAAGGCCACAACCTGCAAGAGCACAGCGTCGTCCTGATCCGTGGCGGCCGTGTAAAAGACTTGCCAGGTGTTCGTTACCACACCGTTCGCGGCTCTCTGGATACTTCGGGCGTTAAAGGCCGTAACCAGGGTCGTTCGAAGTACGGTACCAAGCGTCCGAAGTAATCGGCCGTTTGCAGACATCCATTTTTTTGAGTCGATAAGAGTAAGGTCGGGCGGGGGTCGTAGACCCAGGTCCCGGGCTAACCTGAAGACCGTTTGAGGGCTTATCATGCCAAGACGTCGTGTAGCAGCAAAACGTGAGATCCTTGACGATCCTAAGTACGGATCGCAGATTCTCGCCAAGTTCATGAACCACGTGATGGAAAGCGGCAAAAAGGCCGTAGCCGAGCGCATCGTTTATGGTGCCCTGGATACCGTCAAAGCACGCAAGAACAGCGACCCCCTGGAAATCTTCGAGAAAGCTCTCGACGCCATCGCTCCGCTGGTCGAAGTAAAGTCCCGTCGTGTCGGCGGTGCCACTTACCAGGTCCCGGTTGAAGTTCGTCCATCCCGTCGTAACGCTCTGGCCATGCGCTGGCTCGTAGACTACGCCCGCAAGCGCGGCGAGAAGTCGATGGCTCTGCGCCTGGCTGGCGAGCTGCTGGATGCTGCCGAAGGCAAGGGTGCTGCAGTCAAGAAGCGTGAAGACGTGCACCGTATGGCTGAAGCCAACAAAGCGTTCTCGCACTACCGCTTCTAATTCAAGCATCAATTACTTTGCGAGGGCTTTATGGCTCGTACTACAGCAATTAACCGCTACCGTAACATTGGTATCTGTGCCCACGTTGACGCGGGCAAGACCACCACTACCGAGCGGATCCTGTTCTACACAGGTCTGAGCCACAAGATGGGCGAGGTGCATGATGGCGCCGCGACCACCGACTGGATGGTGCAGGAGCAGGAGCGCGGTATCACCATTACCTCCGCTGCCGTTACCACCTTCTGGAAAGGTTCCGTTGGTCAGTACGACAACTACCGCGTAAACGTCATCGATACCCCCGGCCACGTTGACTTCACCATTGAAGTAGAACGTTCGCTGCGCGTACTCGACGGCGCGGTCGTTGTGTTCTGCGGCACCTCCGGTGTCGAGCCTCAGTCCGAAACCGTATGGCGTCAGGCCAACAAGTACGGTGTTCCACGTGTTGTTTACGTGAACAAGATGGACCGTGCCGGTGCCAACTTCCTGCGTGTCGTAGGTCAGATCAAGAACCGTCTGGGCCACACCCCGGTTCCGGTTCAGCTGGCCATCGGTTCGGAAGATAACTTCCAGGGTCAGGTCGACCTGATCAAGATGAAGGCTATCTACTGGAACGACGACGACAAGGGCACCACCTACCGCGAGGAAGAAATTCCTGCGGACATGCTTGAGCTGGCTCAAGAGTGGCGCAACAACATGGTTGAAGCTGCTGCTGAAGCCAACGAAGAGTTGATGAACAAGTACCTGGAAGGCGGTGAGCTCACCGTTGACGAGATCAAGGCAGGCCTGCGCGCGCGCACCCTGGCCAGCGAGATCGTTCCAGCTGTTTGCGGTTCGTCGTTCAAGAACAAGGGTGTTCCCCTGGTTCTCGACGCCGTCATCGACTACCTGCCTGCTCCTACCGAGATTCCTGCCATCCAGGGTATCAACCCGGACGACAAGGATCTGGACAAGGAAGACCCGGCTGTTCGTAAAGACGAGCGTCACGCTGACGACAACGAACCCTTCTCGGCCCTGGCGTTCAAGATCGCGACCGACCCGTTCGTAGGTACTCTGACCTTCGTTCGTGTCTACTCGGGTGTTCTGAGCTCCGGCGACTCCGTGATCAACTCGGTCAAAGGCAAGAAAGAGCGCGTTGGTCGTATGGTGCAGATGCACGCCAACCAGCGTGAAGAGATCAAGGAAGTGCGCGCTGGTGACATCGCCGCCCTGATCGGTATGAAAGACGTGACCACCGGTGAAACCCTGTGCAACGCCGATCATCCAATCATCCTTGAGCGTATGGACTTCCCTGAGCCGGTAATCTCCCTGTCCGTCGAGCCGAAAACCAAGGCCGACCAGGAGAAGATGGGTATCGCACTGGGCAAGCTGGCCCAGGAAGACCCGTCGTTCCGCGTCAAGACCGACGAAGAAACCGGCCAGACCATCATCTCCGGTATGGGTGAGCTGCACCTGGACATCCTCGTTGACCGCATGAAGCGCGAATTCAACGTCGAAGCCAACATCGGTAAGCCTCAGGTTTCGTACCGCGAGAAGATCACCAAGTCCAACGTCGAGATCGAAGGCAAGTTCGTTCGTCAGTCGGGTGGTCGTGGTCAGTTCGGTCACTGCTGGATCCGTTTCTCGGAGCCGGAAGTGGACGAAAAAGGCAATATCACCGAAGGTCTGGTGTTTACCAACGAAGTCGTTGGTGGTGTGATTCCGAAGGAGTTCATCGCCCCGATCCAGAAGGGTATCGAAGAGCAGATGAAGAACGGCGTTGTTGCCGGCTATCCTCTGATCGGCCTGAAGGCCACGGTATTCGACGGTTCGTACCACGACGTCGACTCCAACGAAATGGCGTTCAAGATCGCTGCATCGATGGCAACCAAGCAGCTGGCCCAGAAGGGTGGCGGCGTGGTTCTCGAGCCGATCATGAAGGTCGAAGTTGTAACCCCGGAAGACTACCTGGGTGACGTGATGGGTGACCTGAACCGTCGTCGTGGTCTGGTACAGGGTATGGATGAGTCGGTCTCTGGCCGCGTCGTCCGCGCTGAAGTTCCGCTCGGGGAAATGTTCGGTTACGCGACCGACGTTCGTTCCATGTCTCAGGGTCGCGCAAGCTACTCCATGGAATTCTCCAAGTACGCTGAAGCTCCGTCGAACATCGTCGAAGCTCTCATTAAAAAACAAGGCTGATTCAGCCCCTTTAGGCTAGGAGTTCACTGTCGTGGCTAAAGAAAAATTTGATCGTACCCTTCCCCACGTTAACGTCGGCACTATCGGCCACGTTGACCA
>NZ_JBICKP010000085.1:0-26838 GCF_043104335.1 Pseudomonas sp. WSY_20 | reverse complement strand
CCTTAAGCGTTCGAGCGGTTTTGTTCAGGGGTCGGCTCACCCGGCCAACGTGATGAAAATGAGGGCCTGCCTGACGACAGGCCGCTACCGGCCCGCACACAACAACACTGAAACGCTCGCCGCGACGGGCGCAAAGCGGTTCAGGCGACCTCAGCCAGTTCGCAAATCCCTGCCCCCACCCAAGTCGCCGTCCATCACCTGCGCACCCGCCAGCTCCAGCCCCGCCGAGAGAAACTGAACCCTCAAACCGACCCGCCAGCCCAACCTTTCAAGCACCCCCAGCAAGCAATAACCAAATCTGCGACAATCACACCTCTTTCGAATGCCGATTACACCGCAGGCCCACCTGCATCACCGAAAAGCCCAATGACTGACCACGCCATCGACAAACTGCTGCAAAACCTCGACCACGCCATGATCGCCGACCGCCACCGCCTGCGGCGCCAGTTGCATGAACTGCGCAAGCGCCCCGACGAGGCAAAGCTGGCGCAGTGGGCAGAGCGGGTGCAGGCGTCCTGCGCCCAGGTCACCGCCCGCCAGCAGAGCGTGCCATTGGTGCGCTACGACGACAGCCTGCCCATCGCCGCCAAGCGCGACGAGATCAAAAAAGCCCTGGCCGAACACCAGGTGCTGGTCATCGCCGGCGAAACCGGCTCGGGCAAGACCACCCAGTTACCCAAGATCTGCCTGGAACTGGGCCGCGGCAGCCATGGCCTGATCGCCCACACCCAGCCACGCCGGATCGCCGCGCGCAGTGTCGCCGCCCGCGTGGCTGAGGAACTGGGCACACCGCTGGGCGGCCTGGTGGGTTATCAAGTGCGCTTCGAAGACCAGAGCGATGCCAACACACTGGTCAAACTCATGACCGACGGCATCCTGCTGGCCGAAACCCAGCACGACCGCTTCCTGGAACGCTACGACACCATCATCGTCGACGAAGCCCACGAACGCAGCCTGAACATCGACTTCCTGCTCGGCTACCTCAAGACCCTGTTGCACCGGCGGCCCGACCTCAAGCTCATCATCACCTCGGCCACCATCGACCTGGAGCGGTTTTCCAAGCATTTCGACAATGCGCCCATCATCGAGGTGTCCGGCCGTACCTTCCCCGTGGAAACCTGGTATCGCCCGCTGATCAGCGAACAGGACGAGGAAGGCAACCCGATCGAGGACGACCTCACCGTCGATCAGGCTATCCTTGCCACCCTCGACGAATTGGCCCAGCACGAGCGCGGCCAGGGCAAGGGCCCGGGCGATGTGCTGATCTTCCTGCCCGGTGAGCGCGAAATTCGCGACGCCGCCGAGATTCTGCGCAAGGCGCAGTTGCGCCATACCGAAATCTTGCCCTTGTACGCGCGCCTGTCGCCGGCCGAGCAGCAGCGGATCTTCCAGCCCCATGCCGGGCGGCGCGTGGTGCTGGCCACCAACGTGGCCGAAACATCGCTGACGGTCCCCGGCATCCGCTATGTGATCGATACCGGCACGGCGCGCATCAGCCGCTACAGCTACCGCGCCAAGGTGCAGCGCCTGCCCATCGAAGCCGTGTCCCAGGCCAGCGCCAACCAGCGCAAGGGCCGCTGTGGACGGGTGGAGCCGGGCATTTGCGTGCGTCTGTACAGCGAAGAAGACTTCAACAGCCGACCGGCTTTCACCGACCCCGAGATCCTGCGCACCAACCTGGCGGCCGTCATCCTGCAAATGCTGCACCTGCGCCTGGGCGCCATCGACGCGTTCCCCTTCATCGAACCGCCAGACGGCAAGGCGATCAGCGACGGCTTCAACCTGCTGCAAGAGCTCTCGGCGGTCAACCGTGAAAATCAGCTGACCCCGGTCGGGCGTCAGCTGGCTCGGCTGCCCATCGACCCGCGCCTGGGCCGCATGCTGCTCGAAGGCGCGCGCCTGGGCAGCCTGCAGGAAGTGCTGATCGTCACCAGCGCCCTGTCGGTGCAGGACCCACGCGAACGCCCCCCTGAGCGCCAGCAGGCCGCCGACCAGGCCCACGCGCAGTGGAAGGACGTGGATTCGGACTTCGCCGCACTGGTCAACCTGTGGCGAGGTTTCGAGGAGCAGCGCCAGGCGTTGACGGCCAACCCCTTGCGCAACTGGTGCCGCAAGCAGTTCCTCAATTACCTGCGCCTGCGTGAGTGGCGCGACGCCCATCGCCAGTTGGCGCTGATCTGCCGCGAGCTGCAACTGACGGTCAACAAGGAACCGTGCGACTACCCCAAGCTGCACAAAGCCGTGCTCAGCGGCCTGCTCAGCCAGATCGGCCACAAGACCGAAGACGGCGATTACCAGGGCGCACGGCAGCGCAGGTTCTGGGTGCACCCGTCATCGGGTATCGGGCGCAAGCGCCCGCAGTGGGTCATGGCAGCCGAGCTGGTGGAAACCACCAAGCTCTATGCCCGCGTGGTCGCGCGTATCGAGCCGGACTGGATCGAGCCACTGGCCGGCCACCTGATCAAGAAGAACCACTTCGAGCCCCATTGGGAGAAGAAGCGCGGGCAGGTCGTGGCCTATGAGCAGATCACCCTGTATGGGTTGATCCTGGTCGGCCGCAGGCCGGTGCATTTTGGCCCCATCGACCCGGCCACCTCCCGCGAGCTGTTTATTCGTGAGGCCCTGGTGGGTGGTGAGATCCAGTCGCGGGCCAAGTGCCTGACGGCCAACAAGCGCCTGCTCGAAGCGCTCGACGCCCTCGAGGCCAAGGCCCGCCGTCGCGACATCCTGGCCGACGAAGAAACGCTCTATGCGTTCTACGAAGCGCGCCTGCCGGCCGAGATCCACCAGACGGCCACTTTCGACAGCTGGTACCGCATGGGCAGCCAGAAAGACCCCAACCTGCTGATCATGCGCGAGGAAGACGTGCTGGCACGCGAGGCCAGCGAGGTGACTGCCGCGCAGTACCCCGACAGCTTGCAGGTGGGCGAACTGCGCCTGCCCTTGACCTACCACTTCGAGCCCAATCACCCCCGTGACGGTGTGACCGTTCGGGTGCCGGCACCCCTGTTGCCGAGCCTGCCAGGCGAGCGCCTGGAGTGGCTGGTGCCCGGCCTGCTCGAAGCCAAGTGCGTGGCGCTGGTTCGCAACTTGCCCAAGGCCCTGCGCAAGAACTTCGTGCCGGTGCCGGACTTCGTCAAGGCTGCCTTGGCCCGCATGACCTTCGGCCAAGGCGCGTTGCCCCAGGCCCTGGGCCATGAACTGCTGCGCATGACCGGTGCGCGGGTGCCCGACGAGGCCTGGGACGAATCGGTCAGCCTGGTCGAAGGCCACCTGCGCATGAACATCGAAGTGGTCGACGGGCAGGGCAAATTCCTGGGCGAAGGGCGTGACCTGGCTGAACTGACCGCGCGGTTCGCCGCCGCCAGCCAGGCAGCGCTGGCAGTGCCACGCGATGCCAAAAGCGAGCAGCCGGTGCAGGCCAAGGCCTTCAGCGAAGTGAAACCCACGGCACAGCAAAAGATCGCGGGGCTTTCGATGACGGTTTACCCGGCACTGGTCGAGGACAATGGCACGGTGCGTGAAGGCCGCTTCTCGACCCAGGCCGAAGCCGACTTCCAGCACCGCCGCGCCTTGCAGCGCCTGCTGCTGCAACAGCTGGCCGAGCCGGCCAAGTTCCTGCGTGGCAAGCTGCCTGGGCTGACCGAACTGGGGCTGCTGTACCGCGACATGGGCCGGGTCGACGCGCTGGTCGAAGACATTCTGCTGGCCAGCCTGGACAGTTGCATTCTCGACGGTGAGCCGGTGCTGCCCCGTGAAGGCGCGGCCCTGGCGGCGCTGGCCGAACGCAAGCGGGGCAGCTGGGCCGAGCATGCCGAGCGCCTGGCGCGGCAGACCCTCGAGGTGCTGAAGCTGTGGCACGGGTTGCAGAAACGCTTCAAGGGCAAGATCGACCTGAGCCAGGCCGTGGCCCTGAACGATATCAAGCAGCAGTTGGGCAACCTGGTGTACCCGGGCTTTGTGCGTGAAACGCCGGCGCTGTGGTTCAAGGAGCTGCCACGCTACCTCAAGGCCATCGAGCTGCGCCTGGAGAAGCTGGGTTCGCAGGTGCAGAAGGACCGGGTATGGAGTGGCGAACTGGCCAACTTGTGGGCGCAGTACAAGGCCCGTGCCGACAAGCATGCCCAGGAAGGCAAGCGCGACGAGCAGCTGGCCCTGTACCGCTGGTGGCTGGAGGAATACCGCGTGTCGCTGTTCGCCCAGCAGCTGGGCACCAAGGTGCCGATTTCCGATAAGCGATTGAGCAAGCAGTGGAGCCAGGTGGAAGGCTAAACTCACACAGTTGTGGCACTATTGAGACAATTTCGGGCCGCTTGGCGGCCCACTGCGCACAGCCCTGCTTCGCCTGCATGCTCACCGCCTACAGGGTGATGGCATCCATGAGGTGGGCTACCGTCAAGCGTGGGCTCTGCCCTCGTCGCAAAGTTAGTACTAAAGTGCCACTAAATCAGTGTATTTCCAGCCAGCGCCGGGTGGCGATGGCCCAAGAACAGAGGAACGACCGTGCATAATGTCGTGATCAGCGGCACCGGCCTGTACACCCCGGCCCAGAGCATCTCCAACGAAGAACTCGTAGCCTCCTTCAACACCTGGTCGCAGCAGTTCAACCAGGACAACGCCCAGGCCATCGAGCGTGGCGAGGTCGAAGCCGCACCGCTGTCCGATGCGGCGTTCATCGAAAAGGCCTCGGGTATCAAGAGCCGCTTCGTCATGGACAAGGCCGGCATCCTCGACCCGCAGCGCATGAAACCGCGCCTGCCAGAGCGCTCCAACGACGAGCCGTCGGTGCTGTGCGAAATGGCCGTGGCGGCGGCGCGCCAGGCGCTGGAGCGCGCTGGCCGCAGCGCTGCCGACGTGGACGGGGTCATCGTCGCCTGTTCCAACTTGCAGCGCCCTTACCCGGCCATTGCCATCGAAGTGCAGCAGGCGCTGGGCATCCAGGGGTTTGCCTTCGACATGAACGTGGCGTGTTCGTCCGCCACCTTCGGCATCCAGACCGCCGCCAACAGCGTGGCGCTGGGGCAGGCGCGGGCCGTGCTCATGGTCAACCCTGAAGTGTGCACCGGCCACCTGAACTTCCGCGACCGTGACAGCCACTTCATCTTTGGCGATGCGGCGACCGCGGTACTGCTCGAACGCGCCGATCACGCCACATCGGCGCACCAGTTCGACGTGGTCAGCAGCAAGCTGTGGACCGAGTTCTCCAATAACATCCGCAACAACTTCGGCTTCCTCAACCGCGCGGCGGAGGAGGGCGAAGGCGCCGCAGACAAGCTGTTCATCCAGGAAGGCCGCAAGGTGTTCCGCGAGGTGTGCCCGAAAGTGGCGGAGCTGGTGGGCGAGCATTTGCAGGAAAACGGCCTTCAGCCCAGCGATGTGGCGCGCTTCTGGCTGCACCAGGCCAACCTCAGCATGAACCACCTGATCGTCAAGAAGCTGCAGGGGCGTGAAGTGAGTGAACAGGAAGCGCCGGTGATCCTGGACCGCTACGCCAACACCAGCTCGGCAGGCTCGATCATTGCCTTGCACCTGTATCAGGATGACCTGCCACAAGGGGCGCTGGGTGTGCTCAGCTCGTTTGGCGCGGGGTATTCGATCGGCAGCGTGATTTTGCGCAAACGCTAAGCCGGCAAGGCTGGCGATGGCCGCCTAAAAGCGCAAACGGCCGGATGGGGACGGCCGTTTGCGCGGTGGCGGTGCTTAGAACTTGGCTTCCAGGTCTACCTGCAGCGTATCCACATCGGCGTTGCTGTTGGGCAGGTTGGAGTAGTCGGTCTTGGCCATCATATAGGCCGCACCGAGTGCGAAGTTCTTGTCGATCTCGTAGCCAACCTTGAACTTGTGACCGCGCGAGCCGGTGAAACCGTTGCCAAAGTCCGAGTCGGTAAACAGGCTCACGACGCCATTGCGCTGCACGTCGCGGTAGTTGTAGTCCAGGCTCCAGGCCCCGATCTTACTCTTCAGACCCGCCAGCCAGGCCTTGTCCTGCCCATCGGTGCTCTCGGTGTTCTTCACGAATTGGCCATAGGCCGACAGCGGGACGGCAAAGCCGGTGAAGTCCACCTGGCCAAAGCCTTCCACCAGGTTGAATTCGTCGGTGGTGTTGCCCAGCGAGCGCAGCGCGGCCGACGACTTGTCGTTGTCGTAGCCGTACACGCTGCCGCCCACCGTGACCTTGACGGTGTCGGCTGCGTTGAATTTGGTCCCCAACTGCGCAGCGTAGAGCTGTGCATCGTGCTTGAACTGCACGCCGTCGCCGTCGACGTTGTCCTTGAGGTTGTAGTGGCCGATGCTGCCGAACACCTCGGCAGGGCCCAGGTTGGTCTTGTAGGTGGCGGCTACGCCTTCGGGGTTGATGTCGCTGTCCCAGATGATGTCGCCCATGCTCACCCAGGGCTGCATCATCTTGCCGCCGATCAGGTGCAGGTTCGGCACGGCGGTGGGGTGCCAGTCCAGGTAGGCCAGGTCCACCCACAACGATTTCTTCTCGAAGTAGTTGTCCAGGCTCTGGTTGGTCGAGCGCGCATCGGCGCTGCTGCCGGTGGCGACACGCACCCCGGCGTCCACTTGCGGGTTGATCTCGCTGTAGAAACCGACACGGGCACGCACACGCTCCCGGTCCTGGTTGCCGCTGCGGGAAATCGGGTTGTCCACGTTGACGTCTTCATAACGCAGGCGCACGTCGCCTTTGATCTGAGTCTTGGCCGCCCAGGCCACTTTTTGCTCGAACGAACTCATGCGCTCGGACTGGGCTTTCTGAGCGGCCTTTTCCTTGTTTTCCTGGGCCAGGTCAGCCTGTAGCTCGCTGTATTGCGCCTGGTTGATCGAGCCATTGGCGCGGAGCATTTCGAGCAGCTTGGCGTCAACGGCCGCACTGGCCGGAGTGGTGCTCATGGCCAGCACCATGCCGGTCAGGCTTGCTCCGGTAAGTGTAGAAACAAGACGCATACGGTTCTCCCTACTGAGTAAGATGGGGGACGCCGAGCGCCCGCCCCTGTGTTGGCACGTCTCCGGAAGGGCCTGGATAGACAGGTTCTGTGGTTCCGGAAAACAGGCGCAAGTATTGCGGGGGCGAGTGACAGATTAATGTCGGAATAGTGGCACTGTTGTGAAGTGAAGCCCGTCAGGCGATCGTCATTTGAGTCCGGCGCCCGGCTTGGTGATACTGAGGGCCTTGATGCCGCGAGCCGACCCTGTGACCAGTCTGTATAGCCTTGCTCATTTGCGTGATATGCCAACCGCCACCTGGGACGCCCTGGTGCCCGAAGGCCAGCCGTTTCTCAGCCATGCCTTTCTCAGTGCGATGGAAGACAGCGGCAGTGTCGCGCGCAACAACGGGTGGGCGGCCGAACATCTGGTGCTCGAGCACGAGGGCAAGGTGCAAGCGCTGCTGCCGGGTTACCGCAAGTGGCATTCGTACGGTGAGTACGTCTTCGACCATGGTTGGGCGCACGCCTGTGAACGGGCTGGCATCGCCTACTATCCCAAGCTGCTGGGGGCCGTGCCGTTCAGCCCGGTCAGTGGCCCGCGCTTGCTGACGGCCGATGCGGCAGCCGGGCACTTGTTACTGCAGGCCTTGCCCGAGTACCTGAGCAAAGCCGGCCTGTCTGGCGCCCACATCAACTTCACCGACCCTGCGCTGGACGAACAGTTGGCGCGCCTGCCGGGCTGGATGGAGCGCCTGGGTTGCCAGTTTCACTGGCAGAACCGCGGCTACCGCGATTTCCAGGATTTTCTCGACACCCTCAGCTCCCGCAAGCGCAAGCAGATGCGCAAGGAGCGTGAGCAGGTAGCGGGGCAGGGGGTTGATTTTCGCTGGTACCGGGGTGACGAACTGGACCAAGCCCAGTGGGATTTCGTCTACCTGTGTTACGCCAACACCTACGCTGTGCGCGGCCGGGCGCCTTACCTGACGCGGGAGTTCTTCAGCTTGCTGGCCGAGCGCATGCCCCACGCCCTGCGCGTGGTAATGGCGCGCCAGGCCGGGCGGGACGTGGCAATGGCGCTGAGCCTGGTAGGTGGGGACAGTCTGTTTGGCCGTTACTGGGGCTGCCTGGCCGAGTTCGATCGCCTGCATTTCGAGACGTGTTTCTATCAAGGCATGGACTTCGCCATAGCCCAAGGGCTGCAACGTTTCGATGCTGGCGCCCAGGGTGAGCACAAGTTGATTCGTGGGTTCGAGCCGGTGATCACGCGCTCGTGGCATTACCTGCTGCATCCCGGGTTGCGCACGGCGGTGGCCGATTTTCTGCTTCAGGAGCGTGAAGGGGTAATGGCGTATGCCGCCCAGGCACGGGAGATGTTGCCTTATCGCCGGGAAGAGGGCCATTGAGCCAGACACAGTCCCAATGCGGGTAATCGCTCGCTCGCGTTACCAGGCCGGCGCGGATTGGATTGGCGATGATGTAGCGAGCGACGCTGCGTACCTGTTCGTCACGGCGAAGGGCGCGGTCATGGAAGCCAGGTTGTCAGATTCGCTGGTGCTCGGCGCCTCGTGTATAAAGCGCGCAACTGCTGCGTAATTTGAATTCACGCATCAGCTCGTCGAGGCTGCAGGGGCCTAGCGCGATTAGCCAGTGCAGGTGATCGGGCATCAGTACCCAGGCGAGGCTCTGGCACTGTCGTTGCTTAGCAGTGAGTTGCAGCTGCTGGATCACGGCCCTGGCGTAGTGCAGGTGTGTGAAAAGTGGGGTACGGTTTCGGGTGGCGGTGGTCAGTAGATATAACCGCCCGGGCTCGGAGAACCTGCCCAGACGTAAGCGGTGAGAACCTCGGCCTATCATGGCGACCTCCTTGCGTAGTCATTGCAAGGGTAGCTGGCCATTGAAGTGGGCAGAGTGAGACAGTTTTACAGCCTATGGCTTGGGGCCGCAAAGCGGCTCCGGGTTTTGAACAGGCGCGAGGTTTCATCCCCCTCCTCAAGCCTGAACCCTCAAAGCCTGGGCATCACCTAATCAACCCCCACAAACCCACCTGTCTGATGCTGCCAAAGCCGCGCATACAGCCCCCGCTGCTCCAGCAACTCAGTATGGCTACCCACCTCCACGATTCGGCCCTTGTCCAGCACCACCAGTCGGTCCATGCGGGCAATGGTGGACAGCCGGTGGGCGATGGCGATCACGGTCTTGCCCTGCATCAGCGTTTCCAGGCTCTCCTGGATCGCCGCCTCCACCTCCGAGTCCAGCGCGGACGTGGCCTCGTCCATGATCAGAATCGGCGCATTCTTCAGTAGCACACGGGCAATCGCGATGCGCTGGCGCTGGCCGCCGGACAGCTTCACTCCACGCTCACCTACATGCGCATCCAGACCGGTACGGCCCTGGGCGTCCGACAGGTGCGGGATGAACTCATCAGCCCGGGCGCGGCGCACTGCTTCCTGCAACTGGGCGTCAGTCGCATCCGGGCGGCCGTACAGCAGGTTCTCGCGGATCGAGCGGTGCAGCAACGAGGTGTCCTGGGTGATCATGCCGATCTGCGCACGCAGGCTTGCCTGGCTCACCTGCGCAATATCCTGGTCATCGATCAGAATCTGCCCACCTTGCACGTCGTACAGACGCAACAGCAAATTCACCAAGGTCGACTTCCCGGCACCAGACGGTCCGATCAGGCCGATCTTTTCCCCGGGCCGAATCGCCAGGTTCAGCCCCTCGATCACATTCCTCGCTTCACCATAGTGAAAGCGCACGTTCTCGAACCGCACGGCGCCCTGGGTAACCTTCAAGGCCGGGGCAGCAGGGCGGTCGGTGACGGTGACGGGCTGGGCTATGGTCTGCAGGCCATCCTGCACCATGCCAATGTTCTCGAAAATGCCGTTGACCACCCACATGATCCACCCCGACATGTTCACGATGCGGATGACCAGACCAGTCGCCAAGGCAATGGCCCCCACCGTGATCAGCGACTGGCTCCACAGCCACAGGGCAAGCCCGGTGGTGCCGACCACCAGCAAGCCGTTCAACGTGGTGATGACCACGTCCATGCTGGTGATCACCCGCGAAGCCAGCTGGGTTTTCTCGGTCTGCTCGCTGATGGCCTCGCGGGCGTACTGCTGTTCGTGATCGGTGTGGGCAAACAGCTTGAGCGTGGCAATGTTGGTATAGCCATCGACGATGCGGCCCATCAGCTTGGAGCGGGCATCGGACGACACCACCGAGCGCGCTTTGACGCGTGGCACGAAATACGCCAAGGCGGCAATGAAGCACACGATCCAGACCACCAGGGGCAACATCAACCGCCAATCAGCCTCGGCAAACAACACCAGCGACGTGATGGCGTAGATCAGCACATGCCATAACGCATCCACCGCCTGCACCGCCGAGTCGCGCAGCGAGTTGCCGGTCTGCATGATGCGCTGGGCGATGCGCCCGGCGAAGTCGCTTTGGTAGAAGTTCAGGCTTTGCTTGAGCACATAGCTGTGGTTCTGCCAGCGGATCATGCTGGTCATGCCTGGGTTGATGGCCTGATGCACCAGCAGGTCATGCAGCCCGAAGAACAACGGACGCAGCAACAGCACCACCACCAGCATCCAGATCAACTCGCCGCTGTGCTCGCTGAAAATACTGGCGCTGGGCGTGCCCTGGGCCAGGTCGATGATGCGGCTCAGGAAGCTGAACATGGCCACTTCGATCAACGAAGCGATCAGGCCAACCACCAGTAAAGCCAGAAAGCTTGGCCATACCTGGCGCAGATAATAGAAATAGAACGCCCACACGCCGCTGGGCGGCGCTTCGCTGGGGGCGTCACGGAAGATGTCGATCAGTTGCTCGAAACGACGGTACAGCATCAGCGTTGAAACTCCTGTTCAACCGACCGGTAATCGGGTCACGTCCCTGTGAGACCCGCGATCAATCGATGCGTTTAGCCGATTTGATGAACACAGGGTCGGCGGGCACGTCACGCATGCCTTTCTTGACAGTGGTGGGCGAATTGACGATCTGGTCGACCACTTCCATGCCTTTGGTCACCTTGCCGAACACGGCATAACCCGCGTCACGGCCTGGGTTGAGGAAATCGTTGTCGGCCACGTTGATGAAGAACTGGCTGGTGGCCGAGTTCGGGTTCGAGGTGCGGGCCATGGCCAGGGTGCCGCGGGTGTTTTGCAGACCATTGCTGGCTTCGTTGCGGATCGGAACCTTGGTCTCCTTCTGTACCATCTGCTCGGTGAAGCCGCCGCCTTGCACCATGAAGCCCGGGATTACTCGATGAAAGATGGTGTTGTTGTAGAAGCCGCTGTCCACGTACTGCAGGAAGTTCTGGGTGCTGACGGGTGCCTTCTCGGCATTGAGCTCGATTTCCACCTGGCCGAAGCTGGTGTCCAGCACAACGTGCGGCGTCTTGTCGGATGCCATGACGCTGGTGGCGAACGCGACGGAACAGGCGGTAAGCAGCAATTTTTTCAGCATGGGCGCAAAGGTCCTTCAAAGTGGAGGCGGCTGCTTTCGAGGGCCGCCGGTACGGTGGATATATCGCAATGTACAAGGAGTAATAGCGTGCCGTGAATTTTCGACGGCTGCCAGTACAGGTGGTAGGCTAGGCACAGGCGCAGCGTTTGAAATTGTGTCAGGGCCTGATCGCGAGTTTGACACCCAGCTCGGACAGCCAGCCGGGGCCCGCGTTCGCAGCCGGCCCTGGCCATCACACTTACACCTGGGCCGGGGCTGCGAAGGGCACATCCAACGGTGCCGTGTCGAAGTTGCGCAGCAGGTCGATGAGGATCTGCGTGGCCGGGCCCAGGGACTTCTCCTTGCTCGCGTAAAGATAGAACAGGGGATGGCGGCTACCGCCCTGGTCCAGCGGCAGGGGTTTGAGCACACCGTCACGCAGCTCGCGCTCGATCATGTGCCGCGGCAACCACGCAAAGCCCAGCCCGCTGCTGACGAAGGTGGCAGCCGTGCCCAGGCTGCCGACCGTCCAGCGCTGTTCGGCGCCAAGCCAGCCCACATCGCGTGGCTGCGAGCGGCCCGAATCTCGAATCACCACCTGCAACTGGCTTTCAAGGTCCTGGAAAGTCAGTTCGCGTCCCAGCCGGTGCAGGCTGTGGTCAGGGTGGGCCACGGCCACGAATTCCACGGCGCTCAACTCCGCGCCCAGGTAGCCGCCAATGTTGTAGCTGCTGATGGCAAGGTCGGCGATGCCATCGAGCATCACTTCCTCGACCCCGGACAGCACTTCCTCGCGCAGGCGCACGCGGCAGCCGCGGCTTTGCGGCATGAAGGCGGCCAGGGCACGCACCAGGCGCGCGCTGGGGTAGGCGGCATCGACCACAAGGCGCACCTCGGCTTCCCAACCCTGTTCCATGTGGTGCGCCAGGTCCTCGAGTTGGCTGGCCTGCTTGACCAGGTGCCGCGAGCGGCGCAGCAGCACACTGCCTGCCTCGGTCAGCACCGCCTTGCGGCCGTCGATGCGTAGCAACGGGACACCCAGCTGTTCCTGCATGCGCGCCACCGTGTAACTGACCGACGATTGCGAGCGGTGCAGCACCTCGGCAGCTTGGGCAAACCCGCCATGATCGACTACAGCTTGCAAGGTCCGCCATTGATCCAGCGTCACGCGTGGCGCTTTCATGTCCTGCTCCTGTTGGCCTAAGCTGCGTTCCACACAAGGAGAACGCCCCATGAAGAAATATTGTGCGGCATTGCTGCTATGCCTGCCGGTGACCGCTTTTGCCTATCCCATCGACATGGAGAAACACATGGACGGGGTGAAGGTGGACGCCACGGCCTATGACACGGCCTATGACCTGGGGGCGATTACCCTTGAGAACTACGGCCAGGTGCCCGCCGCCTGCAAGGTGACCTTTCGCAACGGCCCTGAAGCCCCGCGGGTGCGCCGGGTAAATGTACCGGCCGGCAAGCGCGCCGATGTTACCGCCAAGTTCAACCGGCAGATCATCAAGTTGCGCATCAGCGTAAAATGCGCAGTTGAATAAACTAATTAATCGATAAATCGTACCGACTATTTACGCTTTTTCATCGATAGGTCAAGCGTTAACCTTCCTCCATCGCATCTACCCCAGCCCGATGGAGGCCGTCATGTCCCATGTTCTGATCGTCGAAAGCAGTGCACGCCAGCAGGATTCGATTTCCCGCCAACTGACCCAGGACTTCACTGCGCAGTGGCGCGCCGCCCACCCGGCCGACCAGATTACGGTGCGTGACGTGGCGGCCAACCCGGTGCCGCACCTGGACGCCGACCTGCTCGGCGGCTGGATGAACCCTGAAGACCAGCGCAGTGCTGCCCAGCACCAAGCCCTGGCCCGCTCCAACGTGCTGACCGACGAGTTGCTGGCAGCCGATGTGCTGGTGTTGGCAGCGCCCATGTACAACTTCACCATCCCAAGTACCCTCAAGGCCTGGCTGGACCATGTACTGCGCGCCGGCATCACCTTCAAATACACGCCCACCGGCCCCCAGGGCCTGTTGAACGGCAAGCGTGCCATTGTACTGACCGCACGCGGCGGCATCCATGCAGGGGCTGGCAGCGACCATCAGGAACCCTACCTGCGGCAGGTGCTGGGCTTCATTGGCATTCACGACGTGACGTTCATTCATGCCGAAGGCCTGAACATGAGCGGAGATTTCCATGAAAAGGGCCTGAACCAGGCCAAGGCAAGCCTGGCTTCGGTAGCCTGACTGCCGCGAATCTCAACACGTGCACCTGTCTCAGCGATTGTGGGTGACCGCTTCCTTTGAGCTTCGCAGCGCCTTCAACTCAACACATACCCCACCGGCAACAGCGCTGGCGGTAGCGGCGTCTGCCCCAGGGCGGCCAACACATCACGCTCTACCGTTCGCACCATGGCATCGGTAGGCAGGTCGTTCTCGTCGCGGCCGAACGGGTCTTCCAACTCGTTGCCAATGGCGTCGAGCCCAAAGAAGGTATACCCAACGATGGTCGTGAACAGCGGCGCCAGCCAGCCTAGCGGTTCGGCCAGGGCGAAAGGCAGCAACAGGCAGAAGATGTAGATGGTGCGATGCAGCAGCAAGGTATAGGGGAAGGGCAACGGTGTCCCCTTGATCCGCTCGCAGGTGGCCTGAACCTCCCCAAGCCCCGCCAACCGCTGCGCCAAGAGGTTGTAGCGCCACTCGGACAGGCCCTGCTGCTCGGTCAACCGCGAACACTGCTCGCCCAGGTGCAGGAGGATGCCGTTACACACGTTGTGGGGGCTGATCGCCTCGGCATTGCCCAGCCAGGGCCGCGCGGCGGCCAGGTCGTCCTCGTCTCGCAGCCTGGCATTGAGCCCATGGGCGAACCCGCACAGGCTGCGCAGCATGTCGGCGCGCAGCGCGGCATCGGCGATCACCACGCTTTCGCGAGTGAACGACCGAATCTCGACGATCAACCTGCCCCAGGCCTTGCGCCCCTCCCACCAACGGTCATAACACGCGTTGTTGCGAAAGCTCATGAAGATCGACAGCGACAAGCCGAGCAGTGTGAACGGTGTAGCGCTGACCGGATAGAAGAATGCCGGGTAATGCCGTTCCACCAGGACGATGACTGCCGCGAGCAAGGTGACCATCAGGCAGCGCAGGGCGATCTGCTTGATGATCGACCCTTTGAGGGTGAACAGCATTCGCAGCACACCCTGGGTGGGATGAACGATCATGGCAATCCAGAGACGGCTGATCAGCCGCCGGTCATGTTCATGAAGCGCAGGATTTGAACGTCGCCGCCCACCTCGAAGTGATGGCGGTACGGCTTGAGGTGCAACGAGTCGCGAATGGCTTTTTCCAGCCGTTCAGCGTTGCCGGGATGGGCCCGCAGCACATGCTTGAGGTCGACCGAGTGCTCATTGCCCAGGCACAGCAACAAGCGACCCTCTACGGTGAGGCGTACGCGGTTGCAGGTGGCGCAGAAATTGTGGCTGTGGGGCGAAATGAACCCCACCCGGGTGTGCGGGGCATCGGCCAGGCGCCAGTACCGCGCAGGGCCCTGGGAAGACTCGGTCGACTCGATCAGGCTGAACTGCTCGGCCAGCCTTGCGAGTACCTCGTCGCTGGAGAAAAACGACTCTCCACGGGCGTGCTCGCTGATCTCCCCCAGCGGCATTTCCTCGATGAAGGTGATGTCCAGTTCGCGATCGATCGCAAAGCGCACCAGGTCGAACAGCTCATCGTCATTGCGGCCCTTCAGTACCACGCAGTTGAGCTTGGTGCGGCGAAAACCGGCTTCACGTGCCGCGTCGATGCCGGCGATTACCTGGTGCAGGTCGCCGGTACGGGTCAGTTGCTTGAAACGGTCGGCATCCAGGCTGTCGAGGCTGATGTTCAGCCGCGTCACCCCCGCATCGAAGAGCGGTTGTGCCAGGCGCCCCAACTGCGAGCCGTTGCTGGTCAGGCACAACTCGCGCAGCCCTGGCAGGGCAGCGATGCGCCCGCACAGGTCGACGATGCCCTGGCGTACCAGCGGCTCGCCCCCGGTCAGGCGAATCTTGCGGGTGCCCAGCGCCACGAAACGCTCGGCCACCTGGAACAGCTCTTCAAGGCTCAGGATCTGCTGGCGGGGCAGAAACTGCATGTCCTCGGCCATGCAGTACACGCAACGGAAGTCGCAGCGGTCTGTGACCGACATCCGTAGGTAGTCGATTTTCCGGTTGAAGCCGTCGATCAGTGCCCGGCTGCTCTGTTCCACGTATGCGCTCGAATCAGGGGGAATGGCCTCCAAGCTAGCGCCTGGCGGGCCGAGCCGTCAAATGGCTTTGGCCGACTGACCGATAAATGCTCTCTATCACTGCTCAGCTCCCGCGTTTACGGGGGTCATCGAAGGCGCTTATCACCTCGTAAGATCTTTCGATTGGACGGCTCTACACAAGGCTTCATAGGCTGGACAAAAGCCATAGCAGGGCGAGGATTTCACCCATGAGCCAGGACCCACATATCCGCGACTACAAAGGCGCCGCTGCCGGCTGGGGCGCGCTCAAGAGCGTGACCAAAAGCTGGCTGGGCAGTGACAACGCCTTCAAGAATTTGCGCGCCATGCTCAAGACCAACCAGAATGGCGGCTTCGACTGCCCCGGTTGCGCCTGGGGCGAGTCGCCGGAAAACGACACGGTCAAGTTTTGCGAGAACGGCGCCAAGGCCGTCAATTGGGAGGCCACCGGCCGCTCGGTCGATCCGGCCTTCTTTGCCCGCTACAGCGTCAGCGCCCTGGCCGATCAGACCGATTACTGGCTCGAGTTTCAGGGCCGCCTGACTCATCCCATGCGCTATGACGCGGCCACCGACCACTATGTCGAGACGAGCTGGGCAGAGGCCTTTGCGCTGATCGCCAAGCACCTGCACGCCCTGGAATCTCCCGATCAGGCCGAGTTCTATACCTCGGGCCGGGCCAGCAACGAAGCGGCCTTCCTTTATCAGTTGTTCGTGCGCGCCTATGGCACCAACAACTTCCCGGACTGCTCGAACATGTGCCACGAGGCCAGCGGCGTCGGGATGGCGCAGACCCTGGGCGTAGGCAAAGGCACCGTGGTCTTTCACGACCTGGAGCTGGCCGACGCCATCTTCGTCATTGGCCAGAACCCTGGCACCAACCACCCGCGCATGCTCGAACCGCTGCGCGAAGCCGTGAAGCGCGGTGCCCAGGTGGTATGTTTCAACCCCCTCAAGGAGCGGGGCCTTGAGCGCTTCCAGCACCCGCAGCACCCCCTGGAGATGCTCAGCAACGGCTCCGAGCCCACCAATACCGCCTACTTCCGCCCGGCACTGGGCGGGGACATGGCGGTCATGCGCGGCATCGCCAAGTACCTGCTGCAGTGGGAACGCGAAGCCAAGGCCAAGGGCGAACCTGCGGTGTTCGATCATGCGTTCATTGCCGAGCACACCAGCGGCATCGAGGCCTACCTGCAGACCTTGGATGCCACACCCTGGCCGGCCCTCGTGGCGCAGTCCGGGCTGACCCAGGCCGAGATCGAACAGGCCGCGCGCATGTACCGCAAGGCCGAGCGCGTGATCATGTGCTGGGCCATGGGCGTTACCCAGCATCGCCATTCGGTGGCCATCGTCCAGGAAATCGTCAACCTGCAATTGCTGCGTGGCAATGTCGGCAAACCCGGCGCGGGGCTCTCGCCGGTGCGCGGGCACAGCAACGTGCAGGGTGACCGGACCATGGGCATCGACGAGAAGCCCAAGACCGCCTTGCTCGATGCCTTGCAAGCTCGCTTTGAGTTCCAGGTGCCGCGCACCCACGGGCACAACGCCGTACTGGCGATCAAGGCCATGGAAGAAGGTCGGGCGAAGGTGTTCATCGGCCTTGGGGGCAATTTTGCCCAGGCCACCCCAGACACCGCACGCACCCATGCCGCCCTGCGCAACTGCGCACTGACCGTGCAGATTTCCACCAAACTCAACCGCTCGCACCTGGTGACCGGTGGCGATGCCTTGATCCTGCCCTGCCTGGGCCGCACCGAAATCGACCTGCAGGCCAGCGGGCCGCAAGGTGTAACAGTCGAAGACACCTTCAGCATGGTGCACATCTCCCACGGCCAGCTACGGCCACGTTCGCCCCACATGCGCTCCGAACCCTGGATCATTGCCGGCATGGCCCAGGCCACCCTGGGCAAGCACCCCATCGATTGGGAGCACGCCGTGGCCGATTACGCCCATATCCGCAGCCTAATTGCCGACGTGATTCCAGGCTTCGAACATTTCAACGAACGCCTGCTGCAACCCGGGGGCTTCCACCTGGGTAACCACGCTGCCGACCGCACCTGGCGCACGGCCACCGGCAAGGCGCAATTCAGCCCCAATGCGCTACCCGCTGAACTGGTCAACGCCCAGGTGCTGGCCCGTGGCGACAAACCGGACCTTATCCTGCAAACCCTGCGCTCCCATGACCAGTACAACACCACCCTCTATGGCCTGGATGACCGTTACCGCGGTGTGTTCGGGCTACGCGAAGTGGTGTTCGTCAACGAGGCCGACATTCGGCGCATGGGCTTCGAGCCCGGTGAACACGTCGACCTGGTGTCGCTGTGGGACGACGGCGTCGAGCGACGGGTGTCGGGTTTTCGTCTGGTGGCCTATGACGTGCCGCAGGGGCAGGCTGCCGCCTATTACCCGGAAACCAACCCGCTGGTGCCGCTGGAAAGTTATGGTGAAGGGACCTACACCCCGACCTCCAAGTTCGTGGCGATCAAGGTCGAGAAGGCCAAGGCGGATAATCGCATTGCAGCGGCCCTTGCGACCGACTGAGCTTCAGTGTGCAACAGGGCCGCCCGTGCAAACCCGCGTCAACCGCGGTTCACTGGAAAGGCCGTGGTGTACTTCATCTGCTCCATGGCAAAGCTCGAGGTAATGTTGGACAACCCATCGGTGCTGGTAATCAGCTTCTTGTAGAACCGGTCATACGCCGCGATATCGCCCACCACCACCCGCAGCATGTAGTCCCAGTCGCCGGACATGCGGTAGCACTCCATCACCTCCTCGAACGCCGTGACCGTGGCGGCGAACTGCTCCAGCCATGCACTGTCATGGCGCTGGGTCTTGACCTGCACGAACACGGTCAGGCCCAGCCCTAGCAGGCCAGGATCCAGCAGGGCCACACGACCGACGATATAGCCTTCGTCTTCCAGGCGCTTGACCCGCTTCCAGCAAGGGGTGGTGGACAGGTTGACGGCCTCGGCCAAGGCCTTGAGCGAGAGCGCGGCATCGCGCTGCAAGAGGGTCAGAATGTGTCGGTCGAAGCTGTCCATAGAGTGCATGGGCCGTGGCGAAGAAGTTTTCACAGGGTACCCCAAGGTCAGGGCTTTTGCGTTGTGCGATAGTGGCAACCTTACCTCTGCCAACGAGCCCGACCATGTCCGACAAGCCGCGCCATTTCGCCACCCGAACCATTCATGCCGGCGAGCAGTTCGAAGTCGCCGACAATGCCATTTTTCCAGCCATCGTCACGGCCAGTTCGTTCATCAAGCGCGGCCTGGACGACACGCCGGACTACTCCTACAGCCGCGTAGGCAACCCCACCCGCCACGCCTACGAGACCTGTGTTGCAGCCCTGGAGGAAGGCGTAGGGGCGGTGGCCTGCGCGTCAGGGGTGAATGCCACGGCCACCGTGCTCGAACTGCTGCCCAAGGACGCCCATGTGGTGGTGATGAATGGTGTATACGGCGGCACCTTTCGAATTCTGGAGGACTACCGCAGCCGCACGTCCGGCCTGACCACCACGTACGTCGACCTCAACGACCTCGATGCCGTGGCTGCTGCCATCAAGCCCGAAACCCGGCTGATCTGGATCGAATCACCGACCAACCCGCTGCTGCACCTGATCGACATCAAGGCCGTCTGCGACCTTGCCCGCACCCGGGGCATCCTGACCTGCATCGACAATACCTTCTGCTCACCGTGGAACCAGCGCCCGATCACCCTGGGCGTGGACCTGGTCATGCACTCGGCCAGCAAGTACATCGGTGGCCATTCCGATCTCACCGGTGGGGTGGTGGTGGCGGCCAGCGAAGACCTGCACCGACAGCTGCGCCGCATCAGCATGGCCATCGGCGCGGTGCAAGGGCCGTTCGATTGCTACCTGGCGTTGCGCGGCCTCAAGACCCTGGACGTGCGCATGGAGCGCCAGTGTGCCAACGCGCTGGAAGTTGCCCGCAGGCTCGAAGGCCACCCGCAGGTCGAGCAGGTGTACTACCCAGGGCTGCCAAGCCATCCGCAGCATGAACTGTGCAAGCGTCAGATGCGCAGCGGCGGGGCGGTGGTTGCCATGAAGGTCAAGGGTGATCGGGCGGCGCTCAATCGGCTGGTCGAAGCGCTGCAGATTTTCGTGCTGGCCGACTCGCTGGGTGGGGTCGAAAGCATGATCAACCATTCCTGGACCATGTCCCACTGCTCCATGAGCCCCGAGCAGAAAGGGGCAATGGGCATCAGTGAGAACCTGTTGCGCCTGTCGGTGGGTATCGAGGCGGTCGCCGATCTGATCGATGACCTGGAAACGGCGCTGGGCGCTTTGGCCGGGTAATGATGGCAGGGCTGTAGCGGCGAGCGGTTCAGCGCCAGCCTGTCATGCGAAGCGATGACGGGCTGGCGCTTGCAAAGAGGCCGGTGATTATTTGGGCGGGTGGATGATGCGCTCGATCTTGTCCTTGATCAGCAGCCGCTCGCGGCGCAAGCGCGTAACGGCCTCGTCGTTGGTGCCGTTCTTCTCGGCGGCGACCACTTCCTTGTCCTTGGCGTTGTACTCCTTGTGCAAGCCATGCAGCGTCTGGTCCTTGTCAATGAGTGCCTGGAATGCGTCAGCGGTAACGTGCAAGTCAGCGAGCAGATCGTGCGGAACAGGCATTTCTTCACCTCTGTCAGGGGATTGGTTAAGGTCCTGACCTCTGAGGATAGCCGCGTTTGTCCCGGGGAGGGAGGCTGCGAAACCTGAACCCCTGCTGAACGACTGACGGGTACGCGTCGAAATCAGCGCTTTCACTAAATTGTTACGTTATTTTTCACAGAAAATTGATGGCTCGGTTTCTAGAGTTCGCCCAGCTTGCTCCCAGTGCCATCCGGCACTGGTGGTCACTTCTCTTGGTTGCGAACCTGAATGCTCAACATCAAACCCCTGCGCACCGAATGGGTCACGCTGCTGGCCAGCCTGTACCTGTTGATCGGCTTGAATGTCTTTCTTTGGGAGCACCTGGAACAGGTAGTGCCCCCCGGCTTGCCCGGCCTGTGGTTGACCCTGGCATTTGCGGTGCTGATGTTGTTCGCCTTCAACCTCATCCTTACCCTCATTGCCTTCCGCTATGTGCTCAAGCCCTTGCTGGTGCTGCTGTTCGTCAGTGGTGCGGCGGTGGCGTATTTCATGAACCGCTATGGCGTGCTGATCGATGCAGGCATGTTCGCCAACATCGCCGAAACCAACGTGGCAGAAGTGCGCGACCTGCTGTCGCTGAAGTTCGGCTTGTACATGCTTGGCCTTGGAGTATTGCCCTCGGTACTGCTGTGGCGAGCGCCGGTGGTGTATCGGCCGTGGCAGCGCGAGCTGTTCGGCAAGCTGGTGGTCACGGCGGCCTGCGTGGTAGGCCTGGGCTCGGTAGGGTTGGCCAATTACCAGGGTCTGTCGTCGCTGTTTCGCAATCACCACGAACTGCGCCTGATGCTGACCCCCAGCAATATCGTCGGTGCCTCCATGGCCTACGTGAGCGAGCGCGTGGTCACCACTGCACGCCCCTTTGCCCACTATGGCGAAGATGCCGCCCGCACCCCGGACTGGCAGCACCATCAGCGCAAGTCCCTGACGGTGCTGGTGGTGGGTGAAAGCGCGCGCGCTGATCATTTCGGCGTGCTGGGCTACAACCGCGATACCACCCCCAGGCTTGCCGCCGAGCAAGGGTTGCTGGCGTTCTCGGACGTTCATTCCTGCGGCACTGAAACGGCTGTGTCGGTACCCTGCATGTTTTCCGGCATGCCCCGCAAGGCCTACGATGCGCGCATCGCCAAGAACCGCGAAGGGCTGCTCGATATTCTCAAGCGGGCGGGCCTGGATGTGCAGTGGCGCGACAATCAGTCCGGGTGCAAGGGCACCTGCGACCGCGTGCAGTTCATCAATATGAGCAAGCTCAAGGACCCGCAATTCTGCGGCGAAGGCGAGTGCCACGACGAAATCCTGCTGCAGGGGTTGGGCGAGCTGATCGACCACTTGGACAAGGACACCGTGCTGGTGTTGCACCAGATGGGCAGCCACGGCCCCGACTACTTCAAACGCTACCCCAAGGCCGACCAGCGCTTTGCCCCGGTGTGCCAGAGCAATGCCCTGGACCAGTGCAGCCAGGCGCAGATCATCAATGGCTACGACAATACCCTGGCCTACACCGACCGGGTCCTGGCCAGCCTGATCGACACCCTGCGCAGCCGGCAGGACAAGGTCGATACGGCCATGATCTACCTGTCCGACCATGGCGAATCGCTGGGCGAGTACAACCTGTTCCTGCACGGGACGCCGTACGCCATCGCCCCGGAACAGCAAAAGCATGTACCGCTGCTGGCCTGGTTTTCCGACAGCTATCAGCAGGACTTCGGTGTCGATACCGGTTGCCTGGCCAAGTTGAACGATGCGCCTTTGTCCCAGGACAACCTGTTCCACTCGATGCTGGGATTGTTGCAGGTTCGCACCCAGGTGTACGAGCGTTCCCTGGACCTGTTTGCCAGCTGCCGGCCCTGGCTCACCGCCAGGCGCTGAGCAGGCGAGGGTGGGCTTGCCTGGCGAACGCCGTCAACGCGCAGTGGGGGGGACATTGCCTGGAGCTTGGCGCCGGCCTGGTTGCACAGTCCGTGAAATTGCACCATTGATCGACATCAAGGATGGCCCGGGTTTCACCAGCAGTGCCCGCGCCGTATATACTGCGCGCCAATGTTAGTGGGAGAGCCTTGTGGCCATCGAAATTCACTGGATCCGTGACGACCTGAGCCTGGCCGAACACTGCCGCGACTGGCGCCAATTGCCGTTTGTCGCGGTCGATACCGAATTCATGCGCGTCGATACCTTCTACCCCAAGGCAGGGCTGATCCAGATTGGCGATGGCAAGTGCGCGTTCCTGATCGACCCGCTGTTGATCGCCAACTGGCAGCCGCTGGCCGAGCTGATCGAAGACCGTAACGTGGTCAAGGTGCTGCATGCCTGCAGCGAGGACCTGGAGGTGCTGCTGCGCCTGACCGGCAAGCTGCCCCAGCCGTTGTTCGACACCCAGCTGGCTGCCGGCTATCTCAACCTTGGCTTCTCCATGGGCTATTCGCGGCTGGTACAGGAGGTACTGGGCATCGACCTGCCCAAAGGCGAGACCCGCTCCGACTGGTTGCAACGCCCACTGTCCGAGACCCAGGTCAGCTATGCCGCCGAGGACGCCGTGCACCTGGCCGAGCTGTTCAGCGCCTTGCATGCGCGCCTGTCCGACGACAAGTACGCCTGGGTGTTGGAAGACGGTGCTGAACTGGTGGCCCAGTTGCGCCGCGAGGTGCAGCCCGACAGCCTGTACCGTGAGGTCAAGCTGGCGTGGAAGCTGTCGCCCCAGCAGTTGGCGGTGCTGCGCGCCCTGTGCGCTTGGCGCGAGCGCGAGGCCCGCCTGCGTGACGTTCCGCGCAACCGCATCCTCAAGGAGCATGCGCTGTGGCCCATCGCCAAGAGCCAGCCGACCAACCTGGCGGCCTTGGCCCGCATCGACGACATGCACCCGCGCACCTTGCGCCAGGATGGCGAAACCTTGCTGCAACTGATCAAGCACGCCGCTAGCCTTCCGGCCGAACAATGGCCCGAGCCATTGCCTGAGCCGTTGCCTATCGAAGCCTCGGGCATTCTCAAGCAACTGCGCGCCGTCGGTCAGGCCGAAGGGCAACGGCTGGGTATCGCGCCCGAGCTGATGCTGCGCAAGAAAACCCTCGAGGCCCTGCTCAAAAGCGGTTACCCCGACGGCCCTTACACCTTGCCCGATTCGCTGCGCGGCTGGCGCCGTGAGCGGATGGGCCAGGCACTGCTGGACAGCCTGGCCGGTGCCGGAGACCCTCAATGAAACGCATCTGCTCGATCTACAAGAGCCCCCGCAAGAACGAAATGTACCTGTATGTGCTCAAGGCCGATGGCTTGCAACGCGTACCCGAAGGCTTGCTGCCGTTCTTCGGCACGCCCCAGCACGCCTTCGACCTGGTGCTCAGCCCCGAACGCAAGCTGGCCCGCGAAGACATCACCAAGGTGCTGGAGAACCTCGACAATCAGGGTTATCACCTGCAGATGCCGCCGCCGGATGACGAGTACATCGAGCACCTGCCCGACGAGTTGCTGCACCGAAACGATCCCGCCTGATCATGCGCGTACTGATTGCCGAGCATGACCACGCCCGCTACGCCGACCTGTTGCACCAGGCGGCACCGCACCTTGAAGTCCTGACCAGCGACGACTCCGCGCAACTGGCCCGGCTGGCGCCGCAGTGCCCAGTCTGGCTCGGCCAGCCCGACCTGCTGGCCAGCTTGTTGCGCCAGGGGCATCGCCCCCACTGGATGCAGTCGACCTGGGCCGGCATCACGCCCCTGCTGGCCACGGGGCTGCCCCGCGCGTATCGCCTGACCCGCGCCGTGGGCATTTTCGGCCAGGTCATGGCCGAATACATGCTTACCTACATGCTGGGCCATGAACGGCATGTCCTGTCGCGCCTGGTCAGCCAGGTGGAGCGGCGCTGGGATGAGCGCCCTGGTTGCTCGCTGCAGGGCCGCAAGGTATTGATCGTCGGCACCGGCGATATCGGCCAGGCCGTGGCCGAGTTCCTGCGCCCGTTCGGGGTGGTGCTGTACGGTGTGGCCAGCCAGGCCCGTGAACAGCCGCCATTCGCCGAGGTAGCAGCCCTGGACGATCTCGCGCGTCTGGTGGGCGAGGTCGACTATGTGCTGAACCTGCTGCCCGACACGCCGGCCACGCACGATATCTTTGACACGGCGATGTTCCGGCGTTTCCAGCCCACTGCGTTGTTCATCAATGCCGGGCGCGGTGTGGCCGTCGTCGACGCCGACCTGGTGGAGGCGCTGAAAGAGGGGCACCTGGCCGGGGCGGTGATCGACGTCTGCCGCCAGGAACCTCTGCCCAGGCAGCATCCATTCTGGACCGCCTGGGGCCTGTTGCTGACCGGACACAGCGCAGCGCCCACCACGCCTGCGGCCATGGTGCGGTTGTTCCTCGACAACCTGCAGGCGTTCGAAGCCGACCAGGCGCTGCGTGGCGAGGTGAACTTCGACCGCGGGTATTGATCGACCGGCCTGTATCAGAGCGCGCTGCCCGCTGGTGGCGCCCTCGGGGTGCCCTTCAGGCGTATCACCCTGCTATGGGCCTGAGTTCGAGCACGGCTGACAAGCGGTCTGGTATTGCTGCATGCCAGGCCCTAGACTGGCGCCGCCACGGCTACCAGCTCCATGCTGCACGCCTTAACGAACCGTTTCAGGCGCTGTCTGCCTCGGGCCCGATGTCGGACACGCGCTGCTGATCCCTTGCAGGAAATCGCGTCATGATCGCTGATAACGCCCCGTTCTGGCGGCGCAAGACCCTAGAGCAACTCAACCCGCAGGAATGGGAGTCGCTGTGCGACGGCTGCGGGCTGTGCTGCTTGCAAAAGCTCGAGGACGAGGACGACAACAGCGTCTACTACACCCGCATCGCCTGCAAGTTGCTGGACCTCGACACTTGCCAGTGCAGCGACTATCCCAATCGCTTCGCCCAGGTGCCCGACTGCATTCAGCTCACCCCGGGCAAGGCTGACCAGTTTCGTTGGTTGCCAGCGACTTGCGGTTACCGCCTGGTCAGCGAAGGCAAGGACTTGCCGGTCTGGCACCACTTGGTATGCGGTGACCGTCAGCAAGTGCATGAGCAGCGCATATCCCAGGCAGGGCGCATGCTCAGCGAGCGCGACGTGCACGAGGACGACTGGGAAGACCACCTGATCTTTCGCGCCAGCTAACCAGGCGCTTTACCCGCTGGTGAACAAGGAGTGTCGGTATGCGTAGCCGTTTGACTGTGCTGGTGGCCGTGTTGGGGTTGATGGCGGGGGCACCGGCCTGGGCGAAGAAAGTCGATCTTGACTATCAGGTTCGGCTGTTGCCTGCGACCGGACAGGCCGAAGTGCGCCTTACGCTGGCCGATGGCAGTGCTGTGCGCAGTTTGGACTTCGACCTGGGCAAGGCGGGGGCCTACAGCGGCTTCCAAGCAGATGGCCACTGGCAGCTTCGCGGCCAGCGCGGGGTATGGCAGCCAGCGCCCGGCAAGACCAGCCTAAGCTACCGCGTGCAGTTGAACCAGCTCCACGGGCCTGGGGTGTACAACACCCGCATGACAGCGCACTGGGCACTGTTCATGGGCGACCAACTGGTCCCACCCGGTCGGCTGGACCAGCAGGACGGCACCGAGTTGGTCGCCCGCCTGGCATTCGACCTGCCCGAAGGCTGGAAAAGCGTCGAGACCGCCTGGCCACGTATTGGCAAGGACAAGTTCCGCATCGACAACGTCTCGCGCCTGTTCGACCGCCCCACGGGCTGGATGCTGGTTGGCAACCTGGGTAGCCGCCGTGCGCGCCTGGGCGAAACCGACGTGACGGTGGCGGCGCCGGTTGGGGAAGGGATGCGCCGCATGGACAACCTGACCTTGCTGACCTACATCTGGCCGCAACTGCAGGCCACCTTCCCGAGAAACCCGCCCAAACTGCTGGTGGTGGGCGCACGCGACCACATGTGGCGCGGGGCGATGGCAGCCCACGGCTCGCTCTACCTGCACAGTGGCCAGGCCATGGTCAGCGAGAGCGGCAGCAGCCCGCTGCTGCGCGAAGTGGTCCAGTTGTTCACTCAGCTGCGTGGGCGTGAGGGCAATGACTGGTTGATCGAGAGCTTGACCGACTACTACGCCACCGAGCTGCTGCGCCGATCAGGTGGCATGAGTGATGATCGTTATCAGGCCTGGCAGGCGCGCTTGAGCAAACAGGGCGCAAGCGTCAAGCACCTCAAGGGGCACCAGGCGACGCCTGCCCAGGTGGCGCGAGGGGTGATGCTGTTGCAGGCACTGGACAAGGAGATCCGTATTCATACCCAGGCCCGGCAATCGCTCGACGACGTGGCGCGCGGGCTGATGCGACTGCCCAGCGTCAGCCTCGAGGACTTCGTGCAGATCAGCGAAAACGTACTTGGACGTCGGTCGGAGGCGTTGCAGAGCAAGGTACTGCATTGATGCGCTACACAATGCCCGGTGGGAGCCACGTGTTGCGCAACTTTTGAAGGTCATCGGATCCGTAAAACGGTTCCAGCAGTATGGAATCTCAGATTATGGGTCTGCTGCGCAGCCTATCGCGGCACAAGGACCGCCCCTACAGGGTTTGAGCTACGGCTTCCA
>NZ_JBICKP010000084.1:0-73998 GCF_043104335.1 Pseudomonas sp. WSY_20 | reverse complement strand
ATCAAGATCAAGATCAAGATCAAGATCAAGATCAACAGCGACAGCGACAGCAACAGCAACAGCAACAGCAACAGCAACAGCAACAGCAACAGCAACGGCAACGGCAACGGCAATAATCTGAGAAGAATAGATTCTAAGCGTGTCTAAGTTGCATAACGCTACATTGCGCATTGCTTGCAGATAGCCTCATTCCTAATGTAGGAGCGGTCTTGCCGGGGCGCCGGACCGGCCGCGATGGGCCGCACAGCGGCCCCCGGCATTTATTGGGTAGATCTCATAGAAAGGGCCAACCTGCGGCGGACCCCTGTAATAAGCTCCCATCCGCCTCCCGCCTCCCGCCTCCCGCCTCCCGCCTCCCGCCCCCCGCCGCTTAGCCAGCAGACACCATGCACGCTTGAACTTCCATCTCCCACTCCGCCTCGAAATATGCAGACATAACTACAGCGAGGCGGCCATGTCGCTTATCCACCCTCAAGCGCGATACAAGCCCTACCAAGATGCAGCAGGCGGTTGGGGGTCGGCGCGTTCTGTCATGAGCATACTCTGGCGTGAACAAGCCTTCACCACGGCACCCATGGCACTGGTCAGACAGAACAAACCCAACGGCTTCGCCTGCGTCAGCTGTGCCTGGGCCAAGCCTGGCAACCCACACGCGCTGGAATTTTGCGAGAACGGCGCCAAGGCCACTGCCTGGGAACTCACCCGCCACCGCACCGGCCCGGAATTCTTCGCCACCCATACCCTGTCAGCGCTGCGCACATGGACCGATTACGCCTTGGAGCAGCAAGGCCGGTTGACCCATCCCATGCGCTACGACCCGACCAGCGATCGCTACCAAGTCACCACCTGGGCAGAGGCATATCAGCAAATTGGCCAACAGCTGCAAGCCCTGACGCCTGACGAAGCGGTGTTCTACGCCTCGGGCAGGGCGTCGTTGGAAGCCTCGTTCATGTACCAGCTGTTCGCCCGTGCCTATGGCACCAACAACCTCCCGGACAGCTCGAACATGTGCCATGAGAGTACATCGGTCGGGCTGCAGGAGAGTATCGGCGTACCTGTCGGCACCGTCACGCTGGAAGACTTCGAACACACCGACTGCATTTTCTTCTTCGGCCAGAACGTGGGCAGCAACAGCCCGCGAATGCTTCACCCGCTGCAGGAAGCGCGCAAGCGCGATGTGCCCATCATCACCTTCAACCCACTGCGTGAGAGGGGGCTCGAGCGCTTCGTCAATCCACAGTCTCCCAGTGAGATGCTGGGGCCTGACTCGACCGTGATCAGCACTCAATATCACCAGGTCAGGGTCGGGGGCGATCTGGCTGCAGTGATGGGGATTATCAAGGCCCTGCTCGCGATGGAGCAACACGCAAATGAGCAGGGCAAGCCGGCCGTTCTGGACCATGCGTTCATCCAGGCGCACACCGATGGGTTGGATGCGCTGCGAGAGGAAGTTCAGGGCCATCAGTGGGCGACCCTGGAACGTCAGTCCGGTCTCGGGCGCGCTGCCATGGAAGCTGCAGCCACCGTCTATGCCCGCAGCAGCAAGGTCATGATCGTCTACGGCATGGGCATGACCCAGCACCGACGCGGTGTCGACAACGTGCAGATGCTGGTCAACCTGTTGCTGTTGCGCGGCAACATTGGCAAGCCTGGCGCAGGCATCTGTCCAGTGCGCGGACACTCGAATGTGCAGGGCCAGCGCACGGTCGGTATCACGGAAGACCCGGGTAAGGTTCCGGCTGAAAAACTGCAAGCGCTGTTTGGCGTACAGGTCCCGCCGAGCAAAGGCATGGCCACGGTGGACTGCTGCCAGGCGCTGGTCGAGGGCAAGGTCAAGGCCTTCATCGGCCTGGGTGGCAACTTCCTGCGGGCGATCCCCGACACCCATCACATGGAAGCGGCCTGGCAGACGCTGACGCTGAACGTCCAGGTGGCCACCAAGCTCAATCGCACGCATCTGTTCCCAGGACGACATGGCTGGTTATTGCCTTGCCTGGGGCACATCGAAACTGATCGTCAGGACGGGGTGGAGCAGGTCTATACCACCGAGGACAGTACCGGCTGCATCCGCGCCTGGCAGGGCCGCAATGAGCCGGCGAGCGAGCAACTGCGTTCCGAAGTGGCGATCATCGCCGGGTTGGCCGAGGCCACTCTAGGTCAGCGTACTGCTATCGATTGGGATGCCTGGCGCCACGACTATGCATTGATCCGCAAAGCGATCAGCCAGGTGTATCCCGAGATATTTCACGACATGGAGACCCGCATGTGGGAGCACGGTGGTTTCCATAGGCCCTTGCCCGCGGCTAAGCGGGAGTGGCAGACCGCGTCTGGCAAAGCCCAGTTCGTGGCGCCCCAGCGGCTTGATGAGGACGACGACTTGCAGCCCACTGTCTCGGCGCATGATGTGCTGCAATTGATGACGCTGCGCAGCAATGATCAGTTCAACACCACTGTCTATGGCTATGACGACCGTTTCCGCGGCGTAAAAGGTACCCGCAGCGTCGTGTTCCTCAATCGCAGTGATGTGGTTCGGTTGGGCTTGGCTGCAGGCGATTGGGTGCTGCTACGCACCGCTGTCGAGCCAAAGGTGGTGCGAGAAGTGGGTCCTTTGCAGATCATCGCCTATGACATTCCGGAGGGCTGCGCCGGCGCTTACTACCCCGAGTGCAATCCCCTGATCCCGCTGTGGCATCACGCTGAACGAAGCAAGGTGCCCGCCGCCAAATGCGTGCCGGTTACGCTGCGCAAGGTGGAGCCGTCCGCTGATGACCTGAGCAAGGCAGTGCCGGCACACGATCAGATCAATTGAGCGCTTTGAAGGTTGGGCCATGCAGGGCCTTGCAGGCTATACGTTGATAATCCATTCCATTGTTCGTCCCTAGACGACAGGAGCGCCGTAATGAACAAGCTGCCTGATGACTCCGCGATGGTAGTGCCATTGCCTTTCGAGCCCGGTTTTGAGCAGATTCCCGAGGATGAGGCACAGACCAGCCAGGCGTTGCAGGATACGCTGCGTCAGATCATGGAGATCACCTTCAATGACAATGGTCACGCCAATCGGGGCGTTCATGCCAAAGCACATGGATTATTGCGCGGCACACTGAAGGTGGCGCCGGGGCTGCCTGCGCAGCTCGCTCAGGGAGCCTTCGCCACACCCGGTGAGTTCGATGCCTACCTGCGGTTTTCCACCAACCCAGGTGACATCCTCGACGACAAGGTTTCCACCCCACGGGGGCTGGCGCTCAAGATCGTAGGCGTGCAAGGGCCGCGGTTGCCAGGCAGTGAAGGGCAAGTCACGCAGGACTTTGTCATGCAGAATGCCAAAGCCTTCACCGCGCCAGACCCCAAGGCGTTTCTCAAGACGTTGAGGTTGCTCGCCAAGACCACTGACAAAGCCCCGGGTACCAAAAAGGCATTGTCCGCCGTGCTGCGCGGTGCAGAAAAGGTGGTCGAAGCGTTTGGCGGCGAGAGCGGCACCCTCAAAAGCCTTGGCGGGCATCCTCAAACCCACATTCTTGGCGAAAGCTTCAGCACCGTCGTACCTGTGCTCTATGGCCCTTACTACGCAAAACTTGCGGTAGTGCCCGTGTCGACGGCCTTGACTGCGCTGACCGATCAGGCCGTGGACCTCAAAGACGACACAGACGGGCTGCGCCACGCGGTGGAGGCGTTTTTTGCAAGCCAGGGTGGCGTCTGGGAACTCCGGGTGCAGTTGGCCACCGATCTAGATCAGATGCCGATCGAAGATGCATCCAAGCAGTGGCCCGAAGCGCTTAGCCCTTATGTGAGCGTGGCCACCTTGGAGGTCAAGCCTCAAGCCGCGTGGAGCGAAGAGAATGTGCGCCTTATCGACGACGGCATGGCGTTCAGCCCTTGGCACGGCTTGGCGGCGCACAGGCCGTTGGGCGGCGTGATGCGAGTGCGCAAGCCGGCCTATGAAATGTCGGCAAATTTTCGTGGGCAGCACAATGGTTGCCCAATCCATGAGCCCGGTTTCAAAGGGCCGAGCCTATAAGTCGAGGAGAGTACGCCATGCAACCAGAAACCGCGGGCACTGAAGAGAAAGGCCCAAGCGATGTGCCGTATATCAACGATCCGTTGAAACCCACTTCCCCAGCGCTCAATGACGCGGATGCTACGGAGGCAGCTGAGGCTGAGATGGATATCGAGGACGACGGCGAATCGCTCTGAGTTCACTGGCGCCGTCGCTTGAGCAGCGGCGGCGCCAGTGTGTAGAGCATCGATGTGTAGGCGATCCGGGTCGTGCGAGGCTAAGCGCGAGCGCTAGGCGAAGCCGTACAGGTCCACGGGGTTATCCCGCAGGATCAGCTGCCGAACCTGGGCATCCGGTGCCCAGTCAAGCAAGGTATCCAGTAATGCGGCATCATCAGGCTTGTTCTGCAGAGACTGGGTGGGGTGCGGCCAATCACTGCCCCATAGCAGGCGTTGAGGGTAGTGTGAGATCAACCTGCGTGCCACCAGGCCCACGTCCTCAAAATGGGGAGCGCCCGTTTTGGAACGCAGGTAGGGACCAGAAAGTTTGACCCAGGTGCGACCTTGTTGCATGAGCCCATCCAGCGCCTTGTAGGCAGGCGACAGAACACCCTGGGGTTGCGGTACGTGCCCCATGTGATCGATGACTACCTTGCCAGGCAGCGCAGCCAGCCGTGGGGCGATATCGGCCAGTAGCGGGCCTGTGGCCAGTTGTACGTGCCAGCCCAACTCATTCACCCGCGCCGCGAGCAGCTCGATGCCGTCGAGCGCTTGCCCACCGGTGCTGAGGTTGAAGCGAATGCCCCGCACGCCTGCCCCGTGCAAGCGAGCAAGCTCCTCATCGCTGACGGTGCTGGCGACGACGGCTATGCCCCGTGCATCTGTACCGCTGCGGGCCAGACCCTCGAGCATCACACGGTTGTCCGTACCGTAGGTCGAAGGCGTGACGATGACCATGCGGCGCAGGCCCAGTCGGCGTTGCAATTGGCGGTAGTCGTCCAAAGACGCGTCCGGCGGCAACAAGGTAGCACCCGGTGCCGCTGGGACGCGGCTGTCGTAAAGGTGCATGTGGCAGTCCACGCTGCCGGAAGGCGGGACCAGACGCGGACGGTCTTCACCCTGACTGTACGGGACGCTGGCCGCAGCGCCCATTGCACCCAGGACACTCAGGCTACCGGTCGCCTGAAGAAATCTTCGACGTGATAAAGCCATTACAGCCTCTATTTTGTTGTGTTTTGACTTGGCACCGGTTTCACCGGCTCCACGGCACGTCGTGCGTGCCATGGACGCCAATCGAACGCCAAGCGGCTTCTACTTGGTAGCCAACGTTCCTGCGGCCTGCGCCTGTTCCACCTGACGCTTGCGGCCAATGACCAACACCATGACCCCGGCCAGCGTGCACAGCGCCGCAAGTGGCATCAGCGCCAGGGCATAGCTGCCCGTGGCGTCATGGATGGCGCCGTACACGTTGACCATCAAGCCACCTCCGATCAGGTTGGCCATGGCGCCGACCGCAGCCAGCCCAGCCGCTGCAGTGGAGGAGGACAACCAGCCCGACACCAGTGCCCAGAACGGGCCTTTCATGGAGTAGGCCCCCACCAGCACCATGGTCAGCATCACCACCGTGGCCGGCAGCGACGAGGTGAACAGGGTCATCAGCAGGCCGGCCGCAATCAGCAACATGGTCATCGCGGTGTGCCAGCGACGTTCACCGGTGCGGTCGGAGCTGCGACCCCAAATGACCATCAGGATCGAGGCAACGCCGTACGGAATAGCGTTCACCAGCCCGATCTCCATGGAACTCAGGCCGAACGTCTTGAGCAGTTGTGGCGCCCAGACGCTCATGGTGCTGCCGGCCGCCGAGGCGCCCGAGTAGATCAGCGCAAGCACCCAGATGTCCTTGTGGCGCAGCAGCTTCCACAGCGAGATATGACCGATGGTGGTTTTCTGCGCTCGTTCCTCGGCCAGCCGCCCAGTGAGCCAGCCGCGTTGCTCGTCATTCAGCCATTTGGCCTGCTCGGGCCGATCGGTCAGCACAAAGAGACATGCAATCCCCAGCAGCACCGCCGGAATACCTTCAAGGATGAACAGCCAATGCCAGCCGCGCATGCCCAACCAGCCGTCCAGGCTCAAGAGCAGCCCCGAAATTGGCGAGCCGATGAAGTTGGCGGCGGGAATGGCGACCATGAACAGCGCCACCATGCGCGCGCGATACGCCGACGGCAGCCAGTAGGTGAGGTAGAGCAACACTCCAGGGAAGAACCCGGCCTCGGCCGCGCCCAGCAGAAAGCGCATCACATACAGCGAGTTGGCGCCTTGCACGAAGGCGGTACCGGCGGAGATGAGCCCCCAGGTGATCATGATGCGCGCGATCCAGATGCGCGCCCCGTAGCGCTGCATGGCCAGGTTGCTGGGTACTTCCACCAGAAAGTAGGCGAAGAAGAACAAGCTGCTGGCGAAACCGAAGACCTTGGCTGACAACTCCAGGTCCTGGTTCATTTGCAACGATGCCATGCCGATGTTGCCGCGATCGATGATCGCGATCAGGTAGCAGATGATCAGAAAGGGCAGTAGGCGCCAGGCAACACGGCGCATGGTGGCGCGCTCGAGCTCGCTGGGCGGGGTTGAGGCTGCTTTCATGGTGCTCTCCAATTGTTTTTTTTCTGGAGTTACGCAGTGGTCCGTGCCGCCGGACCAGCCGGCGCAGGTGCAATCAGTTATCGATCAGGTGACGGTTCACCACACAGCGCGGGTCCAGCGCCTTGCCGTCCCAGGCATCGAGGACTTGCTGCAGGGCAACCAGGCCTACACGGTCCCGGGCTTCGCTGGTGTTGGCCCCGATGTGAGGCGTAGCGACCAGTGTTGGCAGGCCCCACAGCGGGCTGTCGGCCGGAGGCGGTTCGGGGTGGAAGGTGTCCAGGCCGGCACCCCCGATACGCCGTTCGCTCAACGCATGCACCAGGGCATCGGTATCGACCAGCTCGCCACGTGCGGTATTGATCAAGATGGCGCCGGGACGCATGCGCTCAAGTTGCTGGGCGCCGATGAGGTTGCGGTTGGTGTCCGTGAGCGGGCAATGCAGGCTGATGATATCGCTATCGGCCAGCAAGCGATCGAAATCCTCTTCGCGCTCGACGTGGTCACGCACGGGCAGTTGCCGTAGGTAAGGGTCGTAAACCTTGACCTTCATGCGCAGCGGCGCCACCAAGTCCATCAGGATCGCGCCAATCGAGCCAAGGCCGACCAAGCCCAGGGTCTTGCCCGCCAATTCCATGCCGTTGGCAGTGGCCTTGTCCCAGTGGCCTTCGCGCATGCGCGCATCGAGCAAGGCGGTCTGGCGCGCGACGCTGAACATCAACGCAAAAGCGTGCTCGGCCACTGATTGGGCGTTGGCCCCAACGGCGATGGAGACAGGAATACCACGGTCGGCGGCGGCCTGGATGTCGATGGTGTTGTAGCCAACCCCATGCTTGGCCACCACCTTCAATGCGCTGGAGGCGTCGATCATGGCGCGGGTTAGGCTGCCTTGGCGCACGATGATGCCATCGGGTTGCTCTGCGCGAATGATCGCTTCGAGCTCTTGCTCGGGCAGATAGGGCGTGGTGGGGATGACGCGGATGGCGTGTTGTTCGGCCAGGCGCATTGCTTGGTCGGCCAGCGCCGGACCTGTCAGCAGAAGGGTACGGGACATCGTCGATACCTTGTTTTTGTTCAAGACGGTAGGACTGCACTGAGTGCTTTCACCAATAACCTAGCATAATGAAACGGCGTTGCAACAACAGTTTTATCGTCAATTAAATTCCGTAATTAGCGTCATTTAAAATCCTTGAAATGCGTTTAATGAAATGCCATTCTGAAATGGCGTTCTGGTTTACCTGGGGCGCGCCCAATAAATCCAAGAGAGGAAAGTCACATGAGCATTGGTTTCCAGGTGCTTGAACGCACGCGCAAAATCGGTGATGAATGGGTATCGCGCTACCGTGAGGTGCCGGTGGCCAACGTCAGCGATTCGATGAATCGCATGACGGCCGGTGGTGCGCGTTTGCGTCCCATGCACCGGGAAGGTGTGCTGTGCGGCGCGGCGCTGACAGTCAAGGCCCGCCCTGGTGACAACCTGATGCTGCACTACGCCATCGACATCGCCGAGCCAGGGGATGTGATCGTGGTCGATGCTGGCGGCGACCTGACCAATGCACTGATCGGCGAGATGATGGTGGCGTACGCTGTAAAGCGTGGTGTAGCCGGCATCGTCATCAACGGTGCAATCCGCGATGCCGGAAGCATCAAGGCCGGTGACTTCCCCCTTTTCGCTGCCGGTGTTTCCCACCGCGGCCCTTACAAGGACGGACCGGGTGAGATCAATGTGCCAATCGCCATCGATGGCATGGTGATCGAACCTGGGGACCTGATCATCGGTGACGATGACGGCTTGCTGTGCGTACCCTATGCCCATGTCGCAGAGGTTTACCAACGCGCCACGGCCAAGCACGCTGCCGAAACGGCGCAAATGGAACATATCGCTCAAGGTACCAATGACCGCACCTGGGTCCTGGAATCCTTGAAAAAGAAAGGCTGCCTGCTGCCAGGCTGAGGATCGACCCGCACGTGGTACGAGCAAGATCCTTCAATGGCGGCGGCTTCTCACCTGAGGACTTGCTCACTTGTCAGACCTGACGCCGCCCCCTCGTACCCGTTGGCCCTCTGCGGTACGCGCACTGGGCCACCGCAACTTCCAGGTTTACTTCGCAGGCCAGGGTGTTTCCACCCTGGGCAAGTGGGTCCAGCAAGTCGCGCTGTCCTGGCTGGCCTATCACCTGACCGGTTCAGCCGTATTGCTGGGGCTGATCACCTTCCTTTCCCTCGCCCCGCAGCTGGTCATCGGTCCTCTGGCAGGCGCCTGGATCGATCGCCATGACAAGCGCCGATTGCTGATCGTCGTCCAGTCGATACTGGTGGTGCAGTCAACCGTGCTTGGGCTGGCCACCTGGGCGCATTGGGTAGATGGCCCTTTCATCGCCGCCATGGCGTTGCTGCTGGGCTTGCTCAACGCCGTCGAAACGCCACTGCGCCAAGCCCTGATTGCTTCTTTCGTGGATGACCCGGCCGACCTGCCCAATGCGCTGGTGCTAAACGCGATGCTCATCAACGCGGCCCGCTTCGTCGGCCCGCCATTGGCCGGTGGCTTGATTGCCGTGGCAGGGGAGGCGGCGTGCTTCGCCTTGACCGCCGTTGCTTTCACCGCCTTGCTCGTTGGGTTGCTGAAGGTGCAAGCCAAAGCCAGCCCTCGGGCCACAGGTTCCACCGCCCAGGTGTTCCGTGAGGGCCTCGCTTATCTATGGCGCGAGCAAGGCGTCAGGCAATTGCTGTTCAACGTCATCATGGTCAACCTCCTGGCGTCCTGCTATGCAGCGCTCCTGCCGATCCTGGCCAAGAGTGTGTATGCCGGTGACGCACGGGTGCTGGGCTGGCTTTGGGGCGCGGCGGGCGCGGGCGCGTTCGTGGCCACGCTGGTGCTGGCGGTGGGCGGAGCCTTGCCTCGCCTTCGCCAGTTCATCGAAATGGGCGCAGGGCTTTGCGCCCTGGCACTACTGGGGTTGTGCTGGGCAGGTCAGTTGCAGCTGGCATTGTTTGCCCTGGTGGTGCTGGGTTTCGGTATCACGCTGAGCAACGTGAGCACCAACATGCAGCTGCAGAGCCAAGCGCCAGGCCATTTGCGCGGACGTGTCATTGCGTTCTACATCGCCATGCGCTTCGGCTTCGAGGCACTGGGCGGAATGGCCGCCGGGCTGCTGGCTGCTCGGGTTGGCGCCCCGGCTACCTTGGGTGCAGCCGGGGCAGTGTTGCTGTTGGGTGTGGCGGGGACTTGTGCATGGCGCAACCGTCGGGCTGCATAAACGCGCCGGGCTGGCCTGCTGTTGGCAGACCAGCCTGAATGGGAAGAACGTCATAACCCGAGCATGTTGTAGTGCACGTAGTACATGATCCACAGCGACAACCCCACCAACAGCGTGATGATCACCACCGTGAACACCAGCGCGACCAGGTTCCAACGCTGCTCTCGTGCTGTGGTCAGGTGCAGGAAAAACACCATGTGCACCACGATCTGAACCAGGGCGCACACCAGCACAGCGATGAAGGTCAGGTGACGCGGCAGGCTGGGGTACATGGCCAGCCCGAAGGGGAGCAGGGTGAGCAGGGCGGCCAGGACGAACCCAGTGTTGTAGGAACGGTGGCTGCTCTGGCTAGCGCCGGCACTGCTAGGCACATGGCTTTGACGATTCATCAGATCACCCCGAACAGGTAGACGACGGTAAACACGCATACCCACACGATGTCCAGGAAATGCCAGAACAGGCTCAGGCAGCTCAAGCGTGTGGCATTGGCACAGGTCAGGCCGCGTTGATGGACCTGCATCATCAACAGGGCCATCCAGATCAATCCCACCAGCACATGCAGGCCGTGAGTGCCCACCAACGTGAAGAACGCCGTCAGAAACGCGCTGCGTTCAGGGCCTGCGCCCTCGCTGATCAGCTGATGGAATTCGTTGATCTCCATGGCGATGAAGCCCAGGCCGAGGAGAAACGTGACGCCCAGCCAGCGCAATACCCAGCGCTTGTCCCGACGGTGGTTGGCGAGCATCGCATAGCCGTAGGTGATGCTGCTCAACAGCAGCAGGAACGTCTCCACCAGCACATAGGGCAGTTCGAAGATGTCCGCCGCGCTGGGCCCACCTGCCACAGACTGGCCCAGCACCGCGTAGGTAGCGAACAGGGTGGCGAACAGAATGCAGTCGGTCATCAGGTAGACCCAGAAGCCGAACAGGCTCAGGGAGCCTGCGTCTTCGTGGCCATGCTCCTGCTCGCGAGCCGTTTCGTTGTGCACGACATGGGACATGATTCAGGCCTCCGCCAGCCGTTGGCGCCGCTCGGTTTCCATCCGTTCGACCTCTTCGGCCGGGATGTAGTAGTCGGTATCGGGGTCGTAACTGCGCACGATCAGGGTGGCGATGACTGCCAGTGAACTGGCGATGACCAACCACCAGATGTGCCAGATCAACGCGAAGCCTAGCGCCGTGGACAGAACGCCTAGCACCAGGCCCAGGCTGGTGTTGCAAGGCATGTGGATCTTGCGAAAATCCATCTCGGCCAGGGTTTTCACGCCTTTCTCCTTCATCCCCCAGTACGCGTCGATGCCGCCCACGACCGGTTGTTCGGCGAAGTTGTAGAACGGGGGCGGCGAAGCGGTCGCCCATTCGAGCGTACGCCCGTCCCAGGGGTCGCCTGTGGTGTCGCGGTTCTCATGACGTTTGCGGATACTCACCACCAGTTGCATGACCTGGCAGGCCACGCCGCACAGAATGATCAGTACCCCGACCATTTCCAGCAGCAGCAAGGGCCGCCACTCGGGTACGTCGAAGTGATTCAGGCGCCGGGTCATGCCCATGAACCCCAGGAAGTAGGACGGCATGAAGGCAAAGTAAAATCCAGCCAACCAGCACCAGAAGGCAGCACGCCCCAAGGGGTCGTAGAGCTTGAAACCGAAGGCCTTGGGGAACCAGTACGTCAGGCCGCAGAGGTAGCCGAAGACCGCGCCGCCGATGATCACGTTGTGGAAATGGGCAATGAGGAACAGGCTGTTGTGCAACAGGAAGTCCGCCCCAGGCACCGCCAGCAGGACCCCGGTCATGCCCCCGATGCTGAAGGTGACGATGAAGCCAACCGTCCACAGCATCGGCGTCTCGAAACGTACTCGGCCCCGGTACATGGTGAACAACCAGGTAAAGATCTTCACCCCGGTGGGCACGGCGATGATCATGGTCATGATGCCGAAGAACGCATTCACGTTGGGCCCGGCGCCCATGGTGAAGAAGTGGTGCACCCAGACGATGAACGACAGCACCGTGATGACGATGGTCGCCCACACCAGGGAGTAGTAGCCGAACAGCTTCTTGCGCGAGAACGTCGAGGCCACCTCCGAGAAGATACCGAACGCTGGGAGTATGAGGATGTACACCTCGGGGTGGCCCCAGGCCCAGATGAGGTTCACGTACATCATGGGGTTGCCGCCCAGTTCATTGGTGAAGAAGTGCATGCCCAAGTAGCGATCGAGCGTGAGCATGAACAAGGTGGCAGTAAGGATGGGAAAGGCAGCCAGGATCAGGATCGAGGTGCACAATACCGTCCAGGTGAACACTGGCATGCGAAACAGCGTCATGCCGGTGGTACGCATCTTCAAGATGGTGACGAAAAAGTTCAGCCCGGTGAGCAGGGTGCCGACCCCGGATATCTGCAGCGCCCAGATGTAGTAGTCCACCCCCACCCCGGGGCTGTACCCGATGCCCGACAACGGGGGATAGGCCACCCAGCCTGTGCGGGCAAATTCGCCAATGCCCAGCGAAAGGTTCACCAGTACAGCGCCGGAGACGAACAGCCAGAAGCTGACGGCGTTCAGGAATGGATAGGCCACGTCGCGTGCGCCGATCTGCAGGGGTACCACCACGTTCATCAGCCCGACCACGAACGGCATGGCCATGAAGAAGATCATGATCACCCCGTGGGCGGTGAAGATCTGGTCGTAGTGCTCAGGTGGCAGGTAGCCGGGCGAGCCGTCCGAGGCCATGGCCTGCTGGGTGCGCATCATCAACGCGTCGGCGAAGCCGCGCAGCAGCATCACCAAGGCGACGACGATGTACATCACGCCGATGCGCTTGTGGTCCACGGTGGTGAACCATTCTTGCCACAGGTATTTCCATTTGCCCATGTAGGTAATGGCCCCCACGACCGCCAGGCCCAGCAGCCCGACGACGGCCAGCGTGTACATGATGATCGGCTCGTGGAGGGGAATGGCATCCCAGGTCAGTTTTCCGAACATGGTCTTACTCCTTGCTGCCTTGGGTGCTCTCGCCCTGGGAATCGCCAAGCCGGCGCTCGACCTCGCGGGAGCGGTTGACGCCCTGGTACTTGTCGATCAGCGACTGGAACAGGTGCGGCTCGACCTGGCCGTAATGTTCTACCGGGTGGGCAATACTGGGCTTGGCCAACTGCGTGTAGGCAGCCCCATCGAGCTGGCGCCCGGCAGCGCGTGTGCGTTTGACCCACTCTTCAAAGCCTGCCGGGTCGAGGGCCAGCGCCCTGAAGTGCATGTCCGAGAACCCCGGACCGTTGTAGTTGGCGGCTATCCCCGTGTAGTCGCCTGCATGGTTGGCGATCAGGTGCAGCCGTGTCTGCATCCCGGCCATGGCGTAGATCTGGCCGCCCAGGGCTGGGATGAAGAACGAGGTGATGGCCCCGTCGGAAGTCACCCTGAAGTCGACGGGCGTGTCCACAGGCATCGCCATCTCGTTGACCGAGGCAATGCCGAGTTCGGGGTAGACGAACAGCCACTTCCAGTCCATGGCGATGACCTGGACCTTGAGCGCCGGGGTATCGGATGCCAGCGGCCGGTACGGGTCCAGCGCATGGGTCGAGCGCCAGGTGACGACGCCCAGCACGATGATGATGGCCAGTGGTACGCCCCATACCACCGCTTCGATCAGCCGCGAGTGGCCCCAGTCGGGGGTATAGCGGGCCTTTTCGTTCGAGGCCCGATAGCGCACCGAAAACACCAGCGCCATGATCATCACCGGTACCACCACGATCAGCATGAGCAGGGTGGCGAGGATGATCAGGTTGCGTTGCTCGAGCCCCACCTGCCCCTTGGGGTTGAATAACACCATGTCGCAGCCCGAGAGCTGGAGTGCCACAGTGCCTAGCGCCATTATCCAAAGCAGTCGGCTTGCCGTTTTTGGTTCCCTGGCCATGTGAGCGTCCCGTATTTGTTGGCAGATGTTTCGGCTATCACCTGTGAGAGGAAACCCGTGCTAGCAAGGTTTTTTGCAATGTTCGATTAGTCGACGAATGGCAGCGCAGGTCAGGGAACTTAAGTCCATGGGACGGTGGGGTTGGCGCGCCCTTTGGGCAAGGGCACTGAACCTTGCGCGCAGGTGCTCAGTCACAGCGCCATTGCCCGGACGAATGGAGCGCCATGATGACCAGCGACGCAACTGCCTCACTCAAACGCGTGATCACCCTACCGTTGCTGGTGTTCTTCATCCTCGGGGACGTATTGGGCGCTGGCGTATACGCGCTGGCCGGCGCCATCGCCGACCGGGCCGGTGGCGCCATCTGGGCCCCGCTGGCCCTGGCACTGTTCTTCGCCCTGTTGACGGCGGCGTCCTACGCCGAACTGGTCAGCAAATACCCCCGGGCCGGCGGTGCGGCCGTGTTTGCACGGCGTGCGTTCGGCTCGCCCTTGCTGGCTTTCTTGGTGGGGTTCGCCATGTTGGCGGCAGGCATCACCAGTGCTGCCGGGCTGGCGTTGGCGTTTGCAGGGGAATACCTGCGCGTGTTCATCGACTGGCCTTCGGCGGTGCTGGCGCCCCTGTTTCTGGTGCTGATGGCCATGCTCAACGCCCGGGGTATCAAGGAGTCGCTAAGCGCCAATCTGGTCATGACCCTGATCGAACTCAGCGGCCTGGTGCTGGTGATCATCGCGGTGGCGGTGTTGAGCGGCCAAGGGCAGGCCGAGCCTGCCCGCTTGTTGGACTTCGGTGAACAGGGCCCGGCAACTGCGATACTGGGCGGCGCCTTGCTGGCGTTCTACTCGTACGTGGGGTTCGAGACTTCCGCCAACCTGGCCGAGGAGATCAAGGACGTACGCCGGACGTACCCGCGCGCGCTGTTCGCGGCCTTGCTGGTGGCCGGCCTGGTTTACCTGGCTGTCGGCGCCGGCGCCGCGTTGGTGATGCCAGTGCAAGCGCTGATCGACGCCAAGACGCCCTTGATGGACATCGTGCACAACGCAGAACTGGGGCTGCCCCACGGCGTATTCGCCATCATCGCCCTGGTGGCGGTGGCCAACGGCGCCATGTTGACCATGATCATGGCCAGCCGTCTGACTTGGGGCATGGCCCGCGATGGCATGCTGCCGCGCCTGCTGGGCCAGGTGCTACCCAACCGCGGTACCCCGGGTTATGCGATAGCCGCGACCACGCTGCTGGCCATCGTGCTGACCTTTACTGGCTCGCTGGAAGTGCTGGCTGAAACCGTCGTGCTTTTGCTGTTGTTCGTTTTTTTGAGCACGAACGTGGCCGTGTTGGTGCTAAAGAAGGACAAGGTCGATGCCGAGCATTTCTCGGTGCATCCGGTGGTGCCTGTGTTGGGTATCCTGTCGTGCCTGCTGGTCCTGGGTCAGCAGCCCTTCGAGAACTGGCTGAGGGCGGGAGCGCTGTTGGGATTGGGTGCGGTGTTGCACTGGCTGGCGGGCAAGGGCTTTGGTCGTACCGTCAGCGAGGGGGATGCGGGGCAGTGACTGGAGCATGCGATCATGTGCGAGCTTTGGATGTCCAACCGCTATCTGGCGAACCGCGCCCTCGCGCAGACGTGTGCAGCCAATCATCAGGAACTCTTCAATGGCCAAAGAGATTGAAAGCCCTTGCGTGTCGAGCTGCAAGCTCAAGCATGAAGTGTGCACGGGCTGCGGGCGCAGCAAGGAGGAGATTAAAGGCTGGCGAAACATGAAGCGCTCTGAGAAGAAGGCGACGGTCGAGAGAGCAGCTGCTCGCTTGAAGAAGATCAAGAAGAAAGGCAAGGGTTGAGCGGTGTGCAGGGTTGGCTGATAGCAGGTAACGGTCGGTAGATGCCATTCACTGGACGACCTATCCGCGAATATCAACCGGATAGTCTCTTGCGGCTTGGTTCCAGCATCCCCTCGACCTGAGGAGCGACGTTCAAGTGGAGCATGGAAGTGAAGCTGTCTATCAACGGTGATTCTCTGTGGGTGTTCCAACTCATGTACAGGCCGATGGCCGGGTTGGGGGAGGTGGTCACGGGGTAGAGACGGCGCAACACTACCTTGTCGCGCATGATCGAATTGGCAATCGACTCAGGCACGCACGCTTTACGGCGCTTCTTACCCGGCGAACGGCAATTACCTGCAACAGATATCGGTGTTCGCTCGGACGCCGGAGCAACTGGGCCGACCGGACGGCCTGGCGTTGGACGTAGAGGATAACCTGTGGGTTTGCCAATTCAACGGAGGCTGCCTGCTGCAGTACGACCGCCATGGGATGCTGTTGCAGACCTTGCCGGTGCCGGTGCCCCGGCCCACCAGTTGCTGCTTTGGCGGACCGGATATGCGTACCCTGTTCATTACCACCGCCAAATTCGGCATGTCGGCGGCCGAGCACACGGACTATCCGGCGGCGGGCAATATCTACAGCATCCGGTTGCCAGTGCCCGGAAAGCCGCGCCACCGTTTCAAGGAACTGTAGTCCCTACGCATCAAGGCCTTGGCAGGCCGGCAGGTGTCCGTGAGTAGTGGGTAGAGTCAGGAAATGGAAAGCCAATAGCGCGGTTTTGACAATTTATGCTTTGAGCTCGTTCCAGTCGCTACGCGTCGCAGCAGTCAGCGCATCCCAGTCATCAGGAGGGTTGCCGCGGCCCAGCATCTTCTCGAATACGGCGTAGGGATCGGATTTGCTGCCTGCGGAGCGTGGGGTGTTTTCGTCGTTGACCCATGCATAGACGATGATCTTGGACCTTGAGTCGTAGCGAAAGAACAGCCGAAAGCGCCTGCCGATTTTTGCACGGCGCCAATGTCGGTAGACGGTGCCCAGCGTGTTGCCTTGGCGGAAATTATCACGGCCTGGGTCGGCAGGCACAGCCTCCATGATCAGATGGCTCAATGCCCGAAACAGCTTCACGTTGGCGTTACTTTCAAAACCTTGCGGGTCGTTTTGCTCGGCCTGGGCGGCGGCTTCTTGCAATTTGCGTAGCTGTAGAGTCACACCTTCATGAAACAACAGTGTCCAGCCATGTCGCAGCAACAGATTGCGACCTCACCGTCGATCTCTTCGTCCAGGTTAACGGAGTGGTTTGCGTTGGCGAGCATGGTTTGCGCCAAGTCTTCCGGCAGGGTAGTGAGGTGGCGGCCGCTTCGAATATCAGCATCCAGCAAAGCGAGAAACGCAGCGATGGCAGGGTCTTCGTGTGTGGTTTTTACGCGGCTGACCACGATTCCACCGTCGCGTACGTCGAATGCAATCTTGCCACCAGTTTCAATGCCCAAAAGCTGGCGAACGGATTTGGGCAGTGTGATCTGTCCCTTCGAGGTCAGCGTTGCGATTTCGTGAATAGCAGGCATGAGTGTTCTCCCGGATGTATTGATTGAGGGGTAAGGAATAATCCTTACAAGGTCAATCCTGGTTTTCTGCTGTTCAAGCATACGGGGGGAGGACGCTCAATAGTGCCGCAACATGATTTATACCATTGCCTTCGGCGGTGGAGTCGTAAAGGTGTGGTCGCCGGCCCCTTACAGTTGGACCGTTGACTGGAAGCATCCTTAGCAAACTATACAAAGCGTGCCCTTATATGCCCAATGTTGAGCAATTAACTGGAAGTCAGTGGCTAGTCGAAGCCGGAAAAAGCCAGAAATGATCAGCCAACAAGCATGCCCGAAGCCTTTAAAGACTCTCAGGATCCCCAAAAAACATCTGAATCCTAGACCTCAACCACCGCTCCGCCGGATCATTGTCCTGCGCCCCGCGCCAGGCCATGTGCAATTCAAAACTGCGCACCTCCAGCGGCAGCTCTTCAGCCCGCAACCCACCGGCCGCTGTCAGGGCATCGGCCGTGTAATCGGGCACGGTGGCCACGATGTCGGTGCCGGCCAGCAGGCTGCCCAGGCCATTGAACTGCGGCACGGCCAGGACCACGTGGCGCTTGCGTCCAAGCGCCTGCAGGGCTTCGTCGATGAAGCCCGACAGGTCCCCGGCGAACGACACCAGGGCATGGGGCCTTGCGCAAAAATCATCGAGGCTGATGCTGCCCGGTACGCTGTCGGCCCGCAGCAGCTTCGGCCGGCTGCGGCGCAGCACCTTGCGTTTGGCATTGGCGGGCAGTTCGCTGGTGTAGCTGACGCCGACCGAAATTTCACCGGAGGCCAGCAAGGTGGGCATCAGCAGGTAATTGACGCGCCGTATCACCAGCACGATACCTGGCGCTTCGGCGCGTACGCGCTTGAGCAACTGCGGCAGCAGGCCGAATTCGGCATCGTCCGACAGGCCGATGCGAAACACGGCGTTGCTGGTGGCTGGATCGAACTCGGCCGCTCGGCTGACGGCCGTGGAAATCGAATCCAGCGCGGGCGAGAGCAGGGCGAAGATTTCGTTGGCGCGGGCCGAAGGCTCCATGCTGCGGCCGGTGCGCACAAAAAGCGGATCATCGAACAGGTTGCGCAGGCGCGACAGGGCGGCGCTGATGGCGGGTTGGCCGAGGAACAGCTTTTCCGCTGCACGGGTCACGCTTCGCTCGTGCATGAGCGTTTCGAACACGATCAGCAGGTTGAGGTCTACGCGACGCAAGTCGTTTCGATTCATCGGGGCGCTTCGCCAGAAAAGGAGCAGGGGTGAATATTAAGGCCAAAGGCTGGTAACCTGCACCCATCCAGGGGGCCAATTGCAGGGAAAATGCAGGGCCCAATCGATGACAGGCATGTCGACTATTAATGACCGCGGCTGGTCTGATGGGTAAAGCCCGGATAGAGTCAGTGGTAATTGATGTTTCACGAGGCGAGGTAGGCGATGTCCCGCATGATTCGGTTCCACAAGTTCGGCGCTGCGGATGTGCTCCGTTGCGAGGAGCAGGCTGAGCCGATGCCCGCCGCCGGTGAGGTGCAAATCCGCGTCGAGGCGATCGGTGTCAGCTGGTACGACGTGCTCTGGCGCCAGAACCTGGCGTCCTCCCGTGCACGGCTGCCAGCCGGTATAGGTCATGAAATGGCCGGCGTGGTGACGGCGGTGGGCGAGGCGGTCGACGACATCGTGGTCGGTGACAGGGTCGCGAGCTTCCCCGCCACCAGTGCCAACGATCACCCGGTGTACGGTGACGTCATCGTCTTGCCCCGTTCAGCCATCACCCGCTATCCCGAGGTGCTGACACCGATCGAAGCGAGCGTGCACTACACGCCGCTGCTGATCGCCTATTTTGCGTACGTCGATCTGGCCCGTGCAAAAAGTGGGCAGACGGCACTGGTCACCGATGCCAGTCATTGCGCGGGCCCGGCGTTCGTGCAGCTGGGCAAGGCGCTTGGGCTGACGGTGTTTGCCGCGACCAAGGATGGCGAGCAGCGTGACTATCTGCTCGGCCTGGGCGCTGACAAAGTGATCGTCACCGAGGAGCAGGACCTGGTGATGCAGGTAGGCAAGTACACCGAAGGTCGCGGTGTAGACATGGTGCTCGATGGCCTGGGTGGGCCACAGATGTCGTTGCTCGGTGATGTCTTGGCCCCGCGTGGCAGCCTGGTGCTGTATGGCCTGCAAGGCGGCAACCAGACCCCATTCCCGGCCTGTGCTGCATTCCAGAAGAACATTCAGTTCTACGTGCACTGTATTGGCAATTTTACAGGCAAGCCTGAATTGGGCATCAGCCAGGACCAGGTGGCCTTGCACAGGGCATTGCGCGACATCAACCAGTTCACGGCCGATAAGCTGCTCACGCCGCAGATCATCAAGGTGTATCCGTTCGAGCAAGTGGTCGACGCCCATCGGTACATGGACCAGTGCCCTTGCGGCGGGCGCGTGGTTCTGGACCTCACGCCAGCCTGACAAGCCACTTGCTGATAGCTCGCTTCACTGGGTGGGCATCTACAGGTCGCTGCCGGCCGCATCTGGCTTTACCCGCACATACTCCTCCCAACAGTCAGCCGTCGCCGGCGTGATCCCCGGCGACGGCTGACTGTTCCTGGTTGTTTACTCGCTTCGACCCGTGGCCGGGGGCCTGTGCATGAATTTATAAAAGGATAGGTCCTACAATGGACGAAGACTGATACTACATAAAGTTTCAGTGTTCTCGAGTTGCAGAAATATTTCGCCTCTTATCTTTGATTGAAGTCTTTAAGTTTCAACGTCAAGCTGTCGTTTCATCACTGCTGACTACTTTTTTTCCCCTGATCTGTATCTTTAATTCTTCTGTTGCATATCGATAATGGCGCAATGACAGTTTACGCAAGGAGCGTGATATGAGCAGGGCTGAGCTGGCTGGGCAATGGCGTGAAGGTCCGGTGTGCCATGGGCATGCGGTGAGGGTTTCCGATGTGTGTCGACAGTGAAGGTGAACTTCGTTGTGCGTGAACTGTAACGACCTTTCGGAGTACCCCCGGGCCGGTGGATGCCAAGTGCTTTGTGCATCGACTGACCGCATGAACTGGACGAGGTAATATCGTGACGGCTATTCACGATCAGGCTATGCATCATATCTATCGGCAAGTGCTGGAGCGCTTGTTGAATCATATGTCCCAATCACAACGTGCGTCCTTGCAGTTGTTGATTCAGCGATTGCTAATAGCTGCCGGAGGTGCTGAATATATCGGGACATTCCGTGTATTGGTCCTGCATGGCAACGACCGCCGTAGTGCAAGGTTACTGGCCATGCTTCGGGCTGCGCAATTGAGCATCGCCGCACGCGGGCCGGTCACCTTCCAGTTGCGCGTGTTGGTGATCAGTCAACCCGCTCCCAGTTTCAACACCCTGATAGCTCACGAGCGTGCGTTCAATGCCTTGTTCCTGCAGGATGATCCACGCGTTGAGTTGCTTATGGTCCAGGGCCGGGCAGTCAGGCCCTTTTCGCGAGACTGGGTGCCCAGCAGAGACGACGCCCCTCCGGCCAGCACTGCCATGCTGCTGTTGGGGCATCTGGCAGGGGCTAGGCCCGAGGGGTTGCTAGGCGCTTGGCTTTATCTGGACCTGGCAACCACCTTCAGTGAGGCCGTGCAGTCTCAAACACCTGTCGACGTGATGATCACGGCAATACCGGCGCGAGAGCGGCATCGTTTTCTGGCCTGGTTCCGGCGCATCCTGCACCTTGCAGGCGAAAATGGCTTGCCCGAGGCGCAGCATTGCCTGGCTGCGTTAGCCGATGGGCTCAGTCAACTGTCACGGCGGCTGGAGGGTGTTGGTGGCCAGGAAACCATGCCGGCAGGCCGGGAGGTGCAGGCACGTACACCACTGCGAGTCATGGCGATCGATGAGCTTCTGGCAGACTTGCTTGAAGGGCAAAAACTCGAATCGATGCTCGGCAATGCGTGTGCAGTGCCAGAGGATGCCTATCCATTGGGGGCGTTCGTGGAGCCTGAAACGTTGGCGCAGGTGCGCCAATTGCAGAGCCGCGCTCAGCAAACCCTGGGGTGCAGGCCCGCATTGTCGCTCAAAAGTCAGGTAGACAAACCGGGCACGGGCCGCGCCGCGCAGGCGGGCGGCGTGCTGGGTTTGAGTCACGATCAGTTGATTTGCCTGCTGTTTGCACCTTTCGCTCGCAGGGGTGAGCATTTGGAGCGCTACCTCAAGTGCCGGCATACCGACATGCTGGTGGCATTGCCCTATTTGCACTACGCCTTACGCGGCGAGCCTTGTCCACAGGCCGTGAAGGCTTGGCTCGTCAATGTCAGTGGCTTGCCTGTTGCACAGCTGCGGGCCGTGTATGAAACCAGCTTGCCTGCCTCGGCCATTCGCGTGTTCAGGCACCTGGCCAGGCGTGACATCAACCTGCGTCTGCTGTGTCAGGCGCCATTGCCGGCGCAGGGCAGTGACGTGGAGTGGTCGTGATGCCGCAGGCCCCGCATCGCGAGTTTGCCTACCGCAAGGTCTACCGGTACATCGAAGCACTCATTGATCAATCGCCGCCCGGCCAACGACAGCGTTTGCCCTCGCTGCGTGGCCTGGCTTCGAGGCTGCGGGTGTCGTTGGGCACTGTTCAGCACGCCTATAACCTGCTGGAGGAAGCCGGTCGTGTTCAGCGCCTGCCCAGATCGGGCTACTTCGTGCACGGTGCGTCAAGCAGCGAGCTGGCCATCGTGCCCCGGCAGCTGCCGGTATTCGAGCCATCGCTGTTCGAGCTGAACTTGCACAACCATGAACGCCGGCTGGCGCGTCAGCGGCTGCGAGCCGTGGGCAGGGGGCAGGATCCGGGGAGCGTGAGATTGCGTCAGGCGCTTGCAGAGCGCTACACCCATTCCAGCAGCCGTTACTGGTGCGCCAAGGATGTGCACGTGGCGCCGGACCTCACTGCGTTGCTCGATACGGTGTGGGCAGCGCTCGAACTTCGGCATGCGACAGTACTGGTTCATTCACCGTGCTGCTGGCAGCTACTGCAGGCGCTCGCCCGGACCGGGGTGCCCGTGCTGGAGGTGCCAGTGGATACTCGGGGTGATCTGAATCTGTATGCGCTGACCTGTCTGTTGGAAAGCGAGCCAGTGGGGCTTGTGGTGTTGCCCTCATGTCTGAGCACGCCACAAGGGCGGTTAGTGTCCTCGGCGGGCCAGCAGCAGTTGGGCCATCTGCTTTCACGCTATCGGGTATGGGTGCTGGAAAGCGACCTGGACAGCGAGCTCTGTCACGCAGGCCCGCCTGTCATACGCCAGCGAGACTGGGTGGATGTCAGGCAACTGTTGGTGGTGGGTGGGTTCGAGGCAGTGCTTGGGCCCGAGGCCCCGTATGCCTACGTGCTCGGACCAACCGGAGCACTGACCAGAGGCTTTGGCGAACGGGCTTTCCGCTTGCCACCCTTACGCATGCAAGCGCTGGCCTGCATGTTGGACAAAGGGGAGGTGGATGCACAATGGGCCTGGCTTCGCCAGGCGCTGCAACGCCGTACCCGAACATTGGCACGCGTGCTCGCGTTACGCTTCGGGCCACAGCTGCAACTGCGTTTGCCCGACGGCGGCGGCTTGATCTGGGCAAGGTTGCGCCAGCCTGTGCATTGGGAGTCCATCAGCAAGGCGCTGGCAGGCACGTCGCTGCATGCCATGCCTGGCAAGCACTTCAGCTTGCAGAGCCGCTTTCAGCACCACCTGGCCCTGGGCTGGACCGGCGATGACCCGGTAGAGCTACAGATTGCCGTTGATCGACTGGCTCGGATCGCCGGGCATCCCTGATGACCTTACCAGCCGGCATCGGCCGTGCTGCTACGGTGCGAAGGTGCACGGCCCGACCCGCGGCACTTGTCACATGGGCCCATCTGTATGTATAACCAGTATCCCGTAAAGCTGCCGTCCGACCGATTTCCGTGATTGCCCATTCTGTCGAAGATCCCCTGTATTACCTGCATAACTTCCGCCAGGTCCTGTGCTGGGTGGGGCAGCGCTATGCAGACCTGCTCGATCTGAGCGAGCAGGCGTTCATCGCTGCGTTCGCCGAGTTGGACCCGCCTGCACAAGCGATCATGGTGCGCATGGTCATGCGCAAGGGTGAGCTGTTTCGCGATGATCGCCTGCAGTATGCCGAAGTCGGTGATACCGGGCAGGCTTTGGCACCTCTGATCGGCCTCGGCTGGGTGTGCGAGCCCGAGCACTTGACCCTCGAGCAGTTGTTCACGCTCTTGCGCAAGGATGAACTGGCGCAGTGCTTTGCAGCGCAGCTCAGCCGGCCGCGGGCGGCCAAGCATGAGCTGCTGGCCGAGTTGCAAGCATTGGAACTGGCTCCGCGGTCGCTGCGCCAATGGTTCGCCGACAGTGAGCTGCGTATCGTGCAGTGGTGTCGACAGCCGGTCTGTGACCGAATTCGGCTGCTGTTTTTCGGCAATCTTTATCAAGACTGGTCGGACTTCGTGCTCGCCGACCTGGGGGTGCTGCGCTTCGAGCAAGTAGCGTTCAGCGCTGACTCGCGGGCCTTGCACCAGCGCTCGGAGGTTGATCTGGCCCTGGCGCTGCACCAGTGCGCCGAGCGTCTTGAGGAGGGCGCCGATACCGCTTCGATCCTGGCGACACTGCAAGGCTTGCACAGTGGCAATGCATGGCTAGCCAGGCGCCGGGCGCGGTTGCTGTTCGCGCTGGGCCAGCAGTGCGAACGCAACGGCGAGTGGGATCAGGCCATGGCGGTGTACGCCCAGTGCGCCCACCCCCAGGCGCGCATTCGTCAAGTACGCGTACTGGAGCGCACACAGTCCTGGGAGCAGGCCCATGCCCTGGCTCTGCAACTGGCAGCAGCGCCGGCCAATGCGCTCGAGGTACAGGCGCTGGAGCGCATGTTGCCGCGCCTGGCGCGCAAGCTCGGCGGGCCACCTCAGCGTCGCCAGCGCCTCAAGCCCGTCGAAGTGATGGAGCTGGAACTGCCCAGAGCCCACGCCGAGCTTGGCGTCGAGGAAGCGGTGCGACAGCATCTGGCTGCGGCGGGTGGGGAGGTTCACTATGTGGAAAACACTCTGTTCAACAGCTTGTTCGGCCTGCTGTGCTGGGAGGCCGTGTTCGCCCCGGTCCCAGGAGCCTTCTTCAACCCGTTCCAGTCGGCGCCACAAGACCTGCACGACAGCGACTTCCAGCATCGGCGCAGCCAAGTGTTCGAGCGTTGCCTGAGCCGGCTGGACGACGGGACACATCGGCAGGCCATTCTGGACTGCTATGCCACCAAGCGCGGCCTGCAATCGCCTTTCGTGTTCTGGGGCATGCTCAGTGAAACCCTGCTGGACCAAGCCTTGGGCTGCTTGCCGGGCGCCCATCTGAAGCAGTGCTTTTTGAGGTTGCTGCAGGACATTCGCAACAACCGCACCGGTATGCCGGACCTGATCCAGTTCTGGCCGGAGCAAGGCCGCTACCGCATGGTGGAGGTCAAGGGGCCAGGTGATCGCCTGCAGGACAACCAGCTGCGGTGGCTGGAATTCTGCCGCCTGCATGGCCTGCCGGTCGCGGTGTGTCATGTGCGCTGGAGCGAGGCGGCGTGAGCTACAGCGTAGCCGTACGGGCGTTGTGTGAGTTCAGCGCCAAGGTGGGTGACCTGGACCTGCGCTTCACGCCGTCGCCCACAGCCCAGGAAGGCATTGAAGGCCATCGGCGCGTGGTCGCCCGCCGGGGGGCGGGCTATGAGTCGGAAATCGCCCTTGAAGGGCAGTTTGAAACCCTGCGTGTTCGCGGACGCGCCGACGGCTATGACCCGGCCTGCAACCGCCTCGAAGAAATCAAGACCCACCGGGGTGACCTGGCCCGCCAGCCTGACAATCATCGCCAATTGCATTGGGCTCAGGCCAAGGTCTATGGCTGGCTGCTGTGTCAGGCGCGTGGCCTGTCAGCCCTTGATGTGGCCCTGGTGTATCTGGACGTCGACAGTGACGGGCAGACGCTGATCACCCAGCACTGCACGGCGACTGATCTGCAGGCCTTCTTCGACGACCAGTGCCAACGGTTTCTGGCCTGGGCTCACCGTCAGCAACGACGCCTTGCGCAGCGCGACCAAGGGCTACTGGCGCTGCGCTTTCCCTATCCGCAGTTTCGGCAAGGGCAGCGGCAGCTGTCTGAGACCCTGTACAAGGCCGTGAGCACTGGCCGCTGCCTGATGGCCCAGGCCAGTACCGGCATCGGCAAGACGCTTGGCACGCTGTTTCCCTTGCTCAAGGCCATGGTGCCGCAGCAGTTGGACAAGCTGTTCTTCCTGACAGCCAAGACACCGGGGCGCGCGCTGGCCCTGGATGCCCTTCGCCAACTGACCGATACCCAGGCCCAGCCCGGCTTGCGCACGCTGGAGCTGATCGCCCGCGACAAGGCCTGCGAACACCCGGACAAAGCCTGCCACGGGGAGTCATGTCCGTTGGCGGCGGGCTTCTACGACAGGCTGCCTGCCGCACGCGAAGCCGCCGCTGGCCAGCCCATGCTCGACCGCAGCAGCCTGCGCGCAGTGGCGTTGGCCCATCAGGTATGCCCTTATTACCTGGGGCAGGAAATGGCGCGCTGGGTCGATGTGCTGATTGCCGACTACAACTACTACTTCGATGCCCACGCCTTGCTCTTCGGCCTGGCCCAGGCCAACCAATGGCGTACTGCCGTTTTGGTGGATGAAGCCCACAACCTGGTCGAGCGCGGCCGCAGCATGTACAGCGCCAGTCTCGATCAGGGCCAGCTGCAGGCATTACGTCAACGTAAGCCGGCCGGGCTGACCACGGCGCTGGACCGTTTGAATCGGCAGTGGAATGCGCTGCACAAGGAACAGCGCGCGCCGTACCAGGCCAGTGACGCGTTGCCCCAAGCGCTGCTACGCGCGCTCCAGCAGTGCACCAGCCTGATCCAGGAGCAGATGAACCAATCCCCGGCGCATACCGATCCGCACCTGCTGCAGTTTTTCTTCAACGCGGTGCAGTTCAACCGGGTGGCTGAACTGTTCGACGAGCATTTTCTTTTCGACATCAGCGTGCGCAACGGCCCACGCAATAAGCGCTATTCCACCTTGTGCCTGCGTAACGTCAACCCGGCGCGGCTGCTCGCGCCCCGTATGCAGGCGGCCCGCAGCGTGACCTTGTTTTCAGCCACCCTGAGCCCCCGGCGCTTCTACCACGACCTGCTGGGCATGCCGGCGGACACCGCTTGGCTCGAGGTAGCCGCGCCGTTTCGCGCCGAGCAGCTGGAAGTGCGCATCGCAAGTCAGGTTTCCACGCGTTATCAGCAGCGCAGCGCCTCGTTGGCGCCGATCGTCGAGCTGATTGCGCAGCAATACCAGCGCCTTCCGGGTAACTACCTTGCTTTCTTCAGCAGCTTCGAATATCTGCAGCAGGTGGCCGAGCTGCTGGCGCGCCAGCACGGGCAAATCCCCCTCTGGTCGCAAGCCCCAGGGATGGACGAGGGCGAGCGTCAGGCGTTTCTCGACCGTTTCGTCGAGGGCGGCCGCGGCGTAGGGTTTGCGGTGTTGGGCGGGGCCTTCGGTGAAGGGGTCGATCTGCCGGGGACGCGCTTGATCGGCGCGTTCGTGGCCACTTTGGGCCTGCCCCAGGTCAACCCGATCAACGAGCAGTTCAAGCAGCGGCTTGGTCGCCAGTTCGGCGCTGGGTTCGACTATGCCTACCTGTATCCAGGTGTGCGCAAAGTCATCCAGGCAGCAGGCAGGGTCATCCGGGGCGACCAGGACCGCGGGGTACTGGTACTTATCGACGAGCGCTTTGCCGAACCCCGTGTTCAGCAGATGTTTCCAGGCTGGTGGCCGCCAGCGATTGCTTGACACTGCAGCGCGGGCCCTTTGCCGCTACTGATGAAAAGGCAGCTTTAAGGCCCTGCGTTCGTTCTGGTGGGCCCTTTGCGGTAAGATCAGCGGCCACACCGTTCCACAATCCGTTGTATTTGAGGGCGGTTGAGCGTGTCAGGTTCGCAGTGGCTTGGCCCGTGCGCTGTCTCCGAGGCCTGAGAATGGGTAGCTTGCACTCATCGTCCGCCTGCGCTGCAACACGGCTACAGGATTTATGTTTTGTCCGAACTTTCGAAAAACCCGCTCTTGCAGTACATGGACCGGCTGGCGCCCTCCAGCCAGCAGACCATGCGCTATATCCTCCAGGACGCTGCCGACCGGCTAGGGTTCGTGGACTGCAACCTGGTCGATGTGCCGTGGCATCAGCTCGAGCCTGGTCATGTGATAGGGCTGGTCGCCGCGCTGCGCAGCGATGGTTTTGCGCCCAATAGCTCGTCGCTGTACGTCAACGCCATCCGCGGCGTGATGAACGAGGCCTGGCGACAGGGCCTGATCGACCACGAGCACCTGCTGCGCATGCGTGAGGTCAAACCTGCCACTGGCTCGCGACTACCGCCTGGTCGCAACCTGCGGCGCAGCCTGATTCGGGAACTGATGGACGTCTGCGCCGCTGACCCGCGCCCGCAGGGCGTTCGTGATGCGGCCATCATCGCCTTGTTGTACGGCACCGGCATGCGCAAGTCGGAATCGGTGGACATCGACCTGGACCAGGTGGATTTCGAGGCGCGCAGTTTGCAGGTGGTGGGCAAGGGCAATCACCAGCTGATCAAGTACGCACCGCCCTGGGCCTTCGAAAAACTGCAGGCCTGGCTTGACCTGCGGCGCGCTGGCTTGCCTGTTGGCGCAGAGGACGATCCGTTCCTGTTCAACCGAATTCGGCGGGGCAACCACATCACCCGGGCTCGCATCACCAAGCATGCGATCTACTACATTGCCCGCCAACGCGGTGCGCAGGTCGGTGTGAAGATCATGCCGCACGATTTTCGTCGCGCCTTCATCACGCGGGTCATCGAAGAGCATGACCTGTCCATCGCTCAGAAGTTGGCGCACCACGCCAACATCCAGACCACGGCCATCTATGACCGGCGCGATGACAACGAACGTCGGCGTGCCGTGGACCGTTTCGACTACTGAACACGCCTGTCCCTTGTCGCAAGACAGCCCACCCCATGCCTAGGCCCACGAGCACCTCAATGGCGCTCGTGCATGCCCTCGGCTAGTGCGCGCACCAACCAGCTGCCCAACGCGGGCGCAGCGCTTTGATTCAAGCATCTACCGCTGAGCTGCCGAATTGGCCCATTCCCTGCTATGTCCACCTCGAGAATTTGATCGAGTGGTCAGGCAGGAACGCGTAGTCGTCCCCGCCCGGTCCCCTCGCAACGGCCATCAGGCCACGCACTACAAGGGCTGCAGGATGATGCTCGCAGAGCCGCTAAAAGCATTGGACGACCCGACCGGGTGGAGCGCTTGTCTGCAATTGCGTTTTGTCGTACGCGAGGGTGTGACCCGCCTTGGTGCGCGCCGGCATTTCGGACCTCTTTTGGTGCAGCGGCCATTCTATCCGGAAGGCGTGCCATGCCACGTCTATGTCCTGCACCCGCCAGGCGGCATCGTCGCCGGTGACCGGCTAGAGTTGGACATCAGCCTGGGGCCCGGTAGTCACGCGCTGCTTACCATGCCGGGGGCGAGCAAGTTCTACCGCAGCGTGGGCCCAACGGCGCGCCTGACCCAGCGCTTTCACCTGGCAGCGGGCAGCACACTGGAGTGGCTGCCTCAGGACAGCATCTTTTTCAATGGTGCCAAGACAACGCTCGAGAGCCGCTTCACCCTCGAAGCCGGCGCTCGACTACTGGCCTGGGAAACCTTGTGTCTGGGTAGGCCGGTCATGCAAGAGCGCTTTGAGCAAGGCGCGCTCGACAGCCTGCTGAGCATCGAGCTTGCAGACCAAATCGGCCTGCACGAACGCTTGCGGGTGCGCGGTGGACGCCTGGAGAAGCTCGGTGGTCATCCGTTGCTGGCAACGTTCTGCGCTGCGCCCGCCAATCAAGGCACGCTTGAGGCCATACGCCCGCATCTGGACGCGCTGGGTATCCCGGCAGGCGCGACGCTGCTCGGCTCGCTGCTGGTGATCCGCCTGCTCGATCACGACAACCAACACCTGCAACACACCCTGCAACGCCTTTGGCAGGTGCTGCGTCCGGCCATCCTGGGGTTGTCCGCCTGCCCGCCACGAATCTGGGCCACCTGAAGAGAGTACCAATGGAGCTGACCCCTAGAGAGAAAGACAAACTGTTGCTGTTCACCGCCGCATTGCTGGCCGAACGGCGCCTGGCCCGTGGCCTTAAGCTCAACTACCCCGAGGCGGTGGCGCTGATCAGCGCGGCGGTGCTCGAAGGGGCACGTGACGGGCGTACGGTCGCCGAGCTGATGAGCCTTGGCCGTGAAGTACTGACCCGCGAGCAGGTTATGCCCGGCATCGCCGAGATGCTGCACGACGTGCAGGTAGAAGCAACGTTTCCCGATGGCACCAAGCTTGTGACGGTGCATGACCCCATTGTCTGAAACCCCACCGGAGCCCCTGATGATTCCAGGTGAAATCCAGGTCGCCCTTGGCGACATCGAGCTCAACAGCGGCCGTGCCACCGTCAGCGTGAGCGTTGCCAACCACGGCGACCGCCCCGTGCAGGTCGGGTCGCATTACCATTTCTACGAGGTCAACGCGGCCCTGGTCTTCGAGCGTGGCCCCACCCGCGGGTTTCGCCTGGACATCCCGGCAGGTACCGCCGTGCGTTTCGAACCAGGCCAGGCCCGTACCGTGCAGTTGGTCGCCTATGCCGGCAAGCGCGAGGTGTATGGGTTTCAGGGCAAGGTCATGGGGCCTTTGGAGCGTGAAGCATGAGCCGACTGTCTCGCCAGGCCTATGCCGACATGTTCGGGCCCACGGTAGGGGACCGGGTACGCCTGGCCGACACCGAGCTGTGGGTGGCCGTCGAAAAGGATTACACCCTGTACGGTGAAGAGGTGAAGTTCGGCGGCGGCAAGGTCATCCGTGACGGCATGGGCCAAGGGCAGATGCTGGCCGCCGAGGCCATGGATCTGGTCTTTACCAATGCGCTGATCATCGACCACTGGGGCATCGTCAAAGCTGACATTGGCATCAAGCATGGCCGCATCGCCGGCATTGGCAAGGCCGGCAACCCTGACGTCCAGCCAGGCGTCACCTTGCCGATCGGCCCTGGCACCGAGGTGATTGCGGCCGAAGGCAAGATCGTCACAGCCGGCGGCATCGATTCGCACATCCATTTCATCTGCCCCCAACAGGTGGATGAAGCCCTCAATAGCGGCGTGACGACCTTCATTGGCGGTGGTACCGGGCCCGCCACCGGCACCAATGCCACCACCTGCACTCCAGGCCCCTGGTACTTGGCGCGCATGCTCCAGGCAGCCGACAGCTTGCCCATCAACATAGGGCTGCTAGGCAAAGGCAATGCATCGCGTCCCGAGGCACTGCGCGAGCAGATCGCCGCCGGCGCCGTGGGGCTGAAGCTGCACGAGGATTGGGGCTCGACCCCAGCGGCCATCGACTGTTGCCTGGGGGTGGCCGAGGAGATGGACATCCAAGTGGCCATCCATACCGACACCCTCAATGAGTCCGGCTGCATCGAAGACACCCTGGCCGCCATTGGCGAGCGCACCATCCATACCTTTCACACCGAAGGGGCTGGCGGGGGCCATGCGCCGGACATCATTCGGGCAGCGGGGCAGGCCAATGTACTGCCGTCCTCGACCAACCCCACGTTGCCTTACACGGTCAATACCGTGGATGAGCATCTGGACATGCTGATGGTCTGCCACCACCTGGACCCGAGCATTGCCGAAGACGTCGCCTTCGCCGAGTCGCGTATCCGGCGCGAGACCATTGCGGCCGAGGATATCCTGCACGACATGGGCGCCTTCGCCATGACATCTTCCGATTCCCAGGCCATGGGCCGGGTCGGAGAAGTCGTGCTGCGCACCTGGCAGGTGGCGCACCAGATGAAAAAGCGGCGCGGGCCCCTGGCGCCCGACACGGCGTATAGCGATAACTTCCGGGTCAAGCGCTACATCGCCAAATACACCATCAACCCTGCGGTCACCCACGGCATCGCCCATGAGGTCGGCTCGGTCGAGCCGGGCAAACTGGCGGACCTGGTGTTGTGGTCTCCGGCGTTCTTCGCGGTCAAGCCGGCGTTGGTGATCAAGGGCGGAATGATCGTCACTGCGCCGATGGGCGACGTCAACGGCTCGATTCCAACGCCGCAACCGGTGCACTACCGACCGATGTTCGGCGCCCTGGGCGCGGCCCGCCATGCCACCCGCATGACCTTCCTGCCGCAAGCCGCAATCGACGATGGCCTGCACCAGGCGTTGAACCTGCGCAGCCTGATCGGGGTGGCCCACGGCTGCCGACGGGTGCGCAAGGCCGACATGATCCACAACACCCTGCAACCGGTGATCGAAGTCGATGCCCAGACCTATCAGGTCAGGGCCGACGGTGAACTGCTGGTGTGCGAACCGGCCACCGAGCTGCCGTTGGCGCAGCGCTATTTCCTGTTCTGAAGGAGCCCCGATGTTAGTTCTGACCCGTCGTATCACCGACCCCGGCACCCATGCCGTAACCGGCACTGTCACCCTGGATGTGGACAGCCGCATCAAGAGCCGTTTGCGGGTAACCCTTGACGATGGCCGCGAAGCGGGCCTGATGCTCGAACGGGGGCACTTGCTGCGCGGCGGAGAACTGCTGACGGATGCTACCGGCAGCCAGTTGATCCGGGTGCAGGCCGCGGCCGAAGCAGTCTCGACCGTGCGGTGTGCAGACCCGCACCTGCTGGCACGCGCCGCCTACCACCTGGGGAATCGACACGTACCTCTGCAGATCGAGCCTGGCCTGCTGCGCTTTCAGCATGACCATGTGCTCGATGACATGCTGCGCGGCCTGGGCCTGACCGTGGAGGCCGAACAAGCGCCTTTCGAGCCTGAGGCCGGTGCCTACCAGAGCACACCCCATACCCATGGCCATGGTCACCCCTTCGTGCGCCTGCCTGCTCATTCCTGACCCTACTGGAGCTACCTATGAAAAAGACGTTCGCGCTGTTGTTACTGATGCTGGCGTTGCCCGCTTTCGCCCACCCTGGTCACGATACCCACCCGCTACAGGACGGGCTGTTGCACCCGTTGACCGGGCTGGATCACCTGTTGATGCTGCTGGGCACTGGCGTGTTGGCGGCGCTCACTGGCCGCACGTTGCTGCTGCCCTTGGCGACATTGGCGGCGATGTTCGCCGGTGCTGTAGGGGGACACTTGTTCGGCAATGTACTGGGCATGGAAACCCTGATTGCAGGCTCGCTGGTGGTGGCCGGTGCGGCCATGCTGCTGCCAGCACGGCAACTGCTGCTGGCGCTGGCCATGCCGGTGTTTGCGCTGTTCCATGGCTGGGCGCATGGGGTAGAGGCGACGCCCAGCGCGTTCTGGCAATTCAGCGCAGGCTTCGTTGCAGTGAGCGGGCTGTTACTGGCCTGTGGCTACGCAGCAGGCTTGCTGCTGCGCCGCCATGCACGGCTGCAGAAAGCGTTCGGCGGTGGGCTGCTGGCCGGCGCAGCACTGGTGCTGGCCGGTTGATGAGCACCGATCTGGCGTTGCTGCGGTTGCTGCAGCTGGCAAGCCCCGGCTTGCCGGTCGGGGGCTTCACCTATTCGCAAGGCCTGGAATGGGCAGTCGAGGCAGGGTGGGTCAAGGACACAGATGGTTTTGCCGCCTGGCAGCGCGAACAGATCCAGGACACCTTGGCGTACCTGGACTGGCCCGTGCTTGTCCGCCTGTACAACGCCTGCCTGGCCAGCGATGCCCAGGCCTACGCCCATTGGTGCCAGTTCTTGCTGGCCAATCGCGAAACGGCAGAGCTGCGCCTGGAAGAGCAACAGCGTGGGGCCGCCCTGGCGCGACTGCTCGACGGTTGGCAGCTGGCCCAGGTTCCGGCTTGGCGTGACAGCCTGGGGCTCACCCAGCTGGGTGGCATGGCCTGGCTGGCCGTGCATTGGGCGATCCCCTTGCGGCAACTGGCCATGGGCTACGGTTTCGCCTGGCTTGAAGGGGCGGTAATGGCCGGTGTCAAGCTGGTGCCGTTCGGCCAACAGGCTGCCCAGACCCTGCTGCACGCGCTGAGCAATGACTTGCCCGAGGCATTCGACCACGCCCTGACCCTTGGCGACGACCAGCTTGGCGGCGGCTTGCCACTGTTGGCCATCGCTTCATCGCGTCATGAAACCCAATACACCCGTTTGTTCCGTTCTTGAGGACTGCCTGAATGCAAAGCTATCAACAACCCCTGCGTGTCGGTGTGGGTGGCCCCGTGGGCTCCGGCAAGACCGCATTGCTCGAAGCGCTGTGCAAGGCCATGCGCGACCATTACCAGATCGCGGTGGTGACCAATGACATCTATACCAAGGAAGACCAGCGCATCCTGACCGAAGCCGGTGCACTTGAGCCTGAGCGCATCGTAGGCGTCGAAACCGGCGGCTGCCCGCACACGGCCATCCGTGAAGATGCGTCGATGAACCTCGCAGCCGTCGAGGAGCTGGCACGCAAGTTTGGCAACCTTGAAGTCATCTTTGTCGAAAGTGGCGGCGATAACCTGAGTGCGACGTTCAGCCCCGAGCTGGCCGACCTCACTATCTACGTGATCGACGTAGCTGAAGGCGAGAAGATTCCGCGCAAGGGTGGACCCGGCATCACCAAGTCGGATTTCCTGGTCATCAACAAGACCGACCTGGCACCGTACGTTGGGGCTTCACTCGAAGTAATGGAGCGTGACACCCAACGGATGCGGCCCGAGCGGCCCTGGACGTTCAGCAATCTGAAAAAGGGGGAGGGGTTGCAGGCGGTGATCGACTTCATCATCGAGCGGGGCATGCTGGGCGTGCGAACCTGACACCCGCTTGATGGGCAATACCCAGCCAGGCGGGTATGCCAGGCTGGGTAGACGCGACCCGGCAGCGCATCAGCCTGAGTGCGCGACGTGCTCCGGCGTCAGTTCATCCTGGAAATCCTCCTCGCCAGGCAATGCGGTGATCACGCTGAAGTCACTCACCTCGACCTGCCCACCGCCATAGCCCAGCAGGTGGAAGGAGAAGGCCTTGCGCTCCACCGGGTTGTCGAAACCGAACTCCATCTCCAGCGGCTCGTCAGCGGTGACCCTGACTTCCTCGGGCAAGCCTAGCGGCACATCCTGCTCCAGTTGCTTGGCCTTGAGCTGGATATACGCGGCGTGCCTGGCGTCCAGCGCACGCACCTTGACCCTGACCCGCGTGCGCGAGCCCTCGGGCATTTCCAGGTACTGCGCGCCGATCAGGTTATCGGCCCAATCGTCATGGATGCGCTTGCGCAACTGGATGGGTGAAGGCCCGCCAAATTGATAGCGCAGGTTGAGGGGGCTTTGCATCAGCGACTGGTCCAGTACGCCGGCCAATGCCCCCATCTGCTGGCCCAGTGCGCTGTCGCCCTGGTCCAGGTAGCGGGCCTGATCGGCAATGAAACCTTCGCTGGCGTAACGGCGACAGCGCTGCTGGAAATCGCACTCGGTAAACACGCCCTTGCCGTTGTGGTAGCGGAGCATGCCATTGGTGAACGAGATCATTTCACGACCGGTGTCGTAGTCTCGGTACATCGACCGCCCGCCAAGGGCCAGCGGGATGGGCAGCGCGAAATAGTCCAGCAGCGAAGTGGCCAGGTCGACATGCCCGTAGGTGCCGCCCTTGAGGTGAGGTAACTGGGCCTGATCGGGTGCGAGGGTCAGGTTGAAGCCCCAGGAAGAGGCCAGACGCACCCCATCGATGCCGTGGGATTCATCCGAGGTGATTACCACCAAGGTGTCCTTGAGCACGCCCCGGCGCTCCAGGTTATCCAGGAAGGCCCCCAGGGCATCGTCCAGATAGGCCACGGCGGCCTGCTTGGGCGTGTCGAAGCGCGCCAGGTAATCGGCAGGGGCGGAGTAGGGCTGGTGGGTGCCGACGGTGAGCAGGGTGAGCATCCACGGTTTGTCTTGCTTGCGCAGTTGCCCGACGTAATTCAGTGCGCCCTCGAAAAAGGCTCGGTCATCCTTGCCCCACGGGAAGTCCAGGTAATTGCGGTTGGCGAACCACTCCACGCCATGTACCGAATCAAAACCTATGTGGGGCATGATGCGGTCCTTGGCCATGAAACGAAGCCCAGCGCCCTGCAGGTAATGGGTGGTAAAACCAGCCTGGCGCAACTGTGCCGGCAGGCAGGCCTGGTTGCGCTCGGCCTGGGTCAGCAACTCCACGCCCTTGGGCGTACCGTTGGCCAGCTTGTCGTAGTCGCCACAGAGCATTGCATACAAGCCGCGTATGGTCTGATGGCTGTGCAGGACATAGTCCGGGGTGTTCATGCCCCGCGCTGCCCATTGGCTCAGGCGCGGCATCAGGTCTTCGTCGAAGCGGCTGTGCAGCGCCTCGCGATTGGGGCGCAGGTAGGCACCCGGTATGCCCTCGAGCGTGATGACCAGCAGGTTGCGCGCGCTGCCCGGGCCATCGAGCAGGCGTTGGCCGTTGAGGTCCGACTGGGTGAGGCCGGCGCTCGGCAGGGGGGTGAACGGCGTCGCCTGGCCGCTCCAGCGTTGCACCTGGCGCTGCACATCGCCCACCGCCGCAGAGACGAGCTGATGGCCCAGGTTGTATTGACGCCACTGTTCGGCATCGGAGGGTGCCAGGTGTTGGCTGGCCCAATGCACGCCGAACAACGCCAGGACCGCCATCCACGCCTTGCGTGGCAGCGATCGGCCAGGCTGTGTACGCGTCTTCCACGCCCAGGCCAGCCAGGCCAGCAGCCCGGCACCCAAGGACCAAGGCAGCCAGGCGTGGGCCAGACCGCCCCCGGTGGAGTTCTCCATAAACTGCGGGTCGACCAGATAGGCGAGGTCTGCGCTGGTGGGCAACCGTCCCACCGCGCTGACCAGTTCGGCCGAGGCGACCCAGAGGAGGGCCCACGCCAACAGCACCGGCAGCGCCAGCCACCAAGGCCGGCGGTGCAAAAGCAGCACCAGTGCGCCGCCCAAGGCCAGGTCGGAGAGATAGCCAAGCGGGTTGGACCAGCCCAACACGGCACGTGCGCCCAGAGGTAGCACCAGCACCAACACGGCCAAGGCGGCGAGCCGCTGGTGTGAGGGGTCTGAAAGGCTCTTCACAAAAATCTTTCCTTTGCCATTAAATCGTCATCAAACTGTGGCTGATGATAACAGGCCGAGGCCGGGCAAGGCGGGCGTGCAAAGCGCGGGCACACAAAAGGAGGCCCGCGTAAGCGGGCCCGGTGCGTCGTTCATCAGAAGTAGTAAGGGAATTTGAGGCTGAACGAGAAATCGGGCGCATCATCTGTCAGCCCAATGGACAGGTTGGGCACGATCGTGAGGTTGTTGGTCGCCGCAAACGTCATGCCGACGTTGAAGTTGGCCGCGTTGTAGTCGCTGTTGGAGACCGATTGCCAGTCACCACCGTCGGGCTTGATCTTGCTCTTGCGTCCGAACTGGTCGGAGACCGAGAACGACATGCTCATCTTCTCGTTCAGCGCGAAGGCAATACCCGCACCGATCTGCCACGAGTCGCCCAGCTTCACGTCACCTGGGACCTTGCTGTTGACCTGCGGGCTGATGTCGCTGAAGGAGTCTTGCAGGTTGTATGTGTAGGACAAGCTGCCGAACAGCACGGCCGGATCGAACGTCTTGACCAGCGAGATACCCGGCGTGATGGACCAGACCCCATTGCCGGTCGGCAGGCTCTCGGGCACGGAAAGATTGTCGTTGCCCGCCACTTCGCGCAGCTTGATCCCATAGGGGTCCTTGCCGGTCGGCGCCTTGACCCGCAGGGTGGCCACGGCGTCTGGCCAGGTCTCGGATTCGTCCAGGAACTTGTAGGCGACACCTACGTTGATATCGCCGATTTCCGGGTCCCGCGTGACCGTGGCGTCCGAGGTGCTCGGCCCGGCACCGCCTGCGCCGCCAGACGAATAGGTGGACTCGCGGTAGATGACCGGGACGTTGATGTCGAACTGCCAGCGCTGGTCCAGGTTGTAGCGTGCCGTCAGGTCCAAGGTCCAGTTGTCGGCCTTGATCCGGTCCAGGTTGATATTGCCCAGGAAGATCGAATCCAGCGCCAGGAAGCCGTTGAGGGTCAGGGCGCGGGTGTCGTAGTGGGTGTAGGTCAAGCCGGTTTCGAGGCTGAACTTGCCACCCCCGAAGAACCCGCTGGCCTCGTCGTACAGGTTGGAGACGCTTTGCGCAGGCTCGGAGTCTGCGGCCAGCGCCTGTCCATACGAACTGCCGGTGGTCCCAGGCGCCCCGGCAGCGACGGTCTGGGCCCCCTTGACCCGTTCGCTGGGCGATCGCACCAGGCGTTTTGGCGGGGGCGCGGCCGGGGTTTCTTCGACCTGGCGAACCCGCTGCTCCAGCACCATCAGCGCCTGCTGCTGGGCTTCATAGCGGCGCTTGAGTTCGGTCAGTTCCTGTTTGAGTGCTTCTACTTGCGGATCTACAGCGGCGTACAGCGATGTGGCGGGTGCCAAGGTTGTCAAACACACAACCGCTTTGAGTGCTAACGATCGTTGCATGAAGATGCCGTCCCTTCCGACTGCTGTGATGAGACTGAGCGTAGATCAGTATCCGACAGAGCGAAGCCCTTTGAGCTGGTCCAGGCTGCCATTTAGCGAAGCGGCAGTCGGCAGGTTCTGGCGCATGACCACGTTCAGGGAGGTGACGTTGTTCACCAGGTTGCCATTGCCAAGCACGGTGGTGTTCTGCATCAACCCGCCCTGGGCCAGGCGCTGCACGCTGCTGCCCTGGTTGGCGTTGGCGTCTATGTTCATTTGTACGCCCACGCCTGTGGACGATACGCTCAGCGCGCCGGCACCGTTCTCGGCCATCAGCGTCTGCCCAGCGGCCAAGACCTGGCCATGGGGCTGCACGGCGGGGGCCTGATCGGCCTTGGTCACGTTGACGTTTACAGTGTTGTACGCACTGTTGTCGTCGCCGGCCGCGCGGACCACCTGGGTCACCCCCTGGGTGGTGCCGAGCCCGGCACCGCCGCTCACCGTGCCGCTGCCTTGGGCGACCGGCTGGGCGCCTCCCTGGGCCGTCGGCGCGCCGTGCTCATCGATCAGCGAGACATAGAACTGCGGCTTGATCGTGGCCTCTTGCACCTGCAAGGTGCTGCTGGCGCCTATCACTTCACCGCGCGCGTTCTGCCAGGTGCTGCTCATGACGATGCCAAAACTCACGATTCGGCCCGGCATCACGTAGCGCCCACGCAAGCTCGCCAGCTCCTGGTCCTTGAGCTCGATGGGGTGCAGCACTTCGGCGTGGACAGGCAGGCAGGCCGTCATGCAGGCCAGCACCAACCAGGTAGGGGTCTTCATGCAATGCTCCCCGGCGCATCATGCACCTTGTTCTTGGAAGAGGCGTTAGAAGAAATCGCTTCGAATGAAGCCGTAGTCCAGCAGATCGGCATCCTTGACGGGCGTGAAGCCGTCCAGGCGGCCTTTGGCCGTCAGCGGCAACGGAGGGTCGAGCAGGGCGTTGTGCTTGTCGTAGCCCTGGCCGATCACCGCGAAGATGATGCCGTTCCAGCCCTTGAGGAAGTCCTCGGTTCTGTAGCGCTTGTGCCCCAACACCGGATCGCCGATGTAGACCCAGCCTCGGTCGACCTTCTGCATGACCACAAAATGCTTGTAGCCGCGGATGTCCATCAGTACCACCACCGGGATTCGTACGCTGTTAAGGGTCTCGGGCGCCACCCGGTATCCCCGGGCGCGCATGCCCAGGCTTTCCACGTAGCGCTTCATGTCGAGCATCGAAAACCCCTGGGTGCGGACCAGGTTCTGGTCGGCATGGGTCAGCATGCCTTCGATGATCTGGTGTTCGTCCACGTCCAGCCAGTAGGCCTGGCGCAGGATGGTTGCCAGCGCGGCGGCGCCGCAGCTGAAGTCGGTTTTCTGTTGCACCAAGTCGGCGAACTTGCGTTCGCGCATGCTCTGGATGGGCTTGAACACCACCGCACCGCCGGGCAGGACGGACAGGGGCATCTGGGCTGCTTGACCCATGCTGGCCAGGCACAGCAGGAACGCCAGGGCGAATACGCGCATGATCGACGCCTTTGGATGCGTTGAAGATAGGCCCCCTGAAAGGGGGCCTTGGGTCTGGCATCAGAACGAGGTATTGGAGATAGCCAGCGAGTTGCTCTGCTGGTTGCCGACACCGGCCGCCACGTTCACGCCCAGGTTGCCGCTGCCGCCATTGACCGAACCGCTAAGGGTTGCAGTGTTGGTCACAGGGTTGGCCCAGCCGGTCGGGGTCAGCACTTGGAAGGACACGGTATTGCTCAAGTCGTAAGCGCTGCTTTCGCTGTAGCTCTTGGCCACGTCGTTGGAGGACTGACTGGAGGTTTCGCCAGACTTTTCAAACGCCGAAGCCGAAGCGTTCTCGTAGGACGAGTCATGGGACTTGGTGTACGACGAGTCCCGCGAATGGTTATAGGCCGACTCGCTCGACTTGTCGTAGTTGGAGTCGAAGGCTTTCTCGAACGAAGAGTCGTAGGCACTTTGCTGCGAGGTGTTTACCGAGGCATCCAGGGATGCATTGAGTGAACCGTCGACGCTGCTGGTGCGGGTGCGCTCGCGATCACCGTTGGTCAGGGTCAGGGTACGCGTGGCATCGGCAGCCGCTGCCAGGCTGGCACTGAGGCTGGCGCTGTTCGAAGCGCTGGCGCTGCCGCTGGCCGAACCGCTCATGCCCCAGCTGTTGGAGCCACTGGCACTGGCACTGTTGGAGCCGCTGGCGTTATTGGCACTCGAACCACTCGCATTCCAGCCGCTGGAGCCGCTGGAGCTGGCACTTTGCGAGCCCGCCAGGTTGAAGCTGGACGAGGCACTGCGGTCATCGGTCGAGTTCAGCGTACCTTCACGCGAGCTGGAACCGGTGGCCGAGGTGGTGAAGGTCAGGGTATCGACACGGTAAGTGCGGTCGGCCCCATTGTTGACCACAAGCCCAGGACCGTTCTGGTCGGCCTTGGCCGTAGCCGTGGCGTTGCCGATACCGGCATTGGTATTGGCGATGGCCATGCTGTTTTTCTGCTGGTTCAGGTCGCCGCCGGCAATGTTGATGCCTACGTTGCCCGAGCTGCCTTCGCCAGAGCCGCTCATCACCGCCGAAGACTGGGTCGACCAGTTGTCGACACGGTTGTTGTTGCTGTACTGGCTGACGTCAGCATTGGCTTGCGCGGTGCCGAAGACGAAACTGTTGTCCAGGGTAGAGTCGGCAGCGGCGTTGGCGATGGCCGACGCGTTGCCCTGCTGGTTACCGTTACCAGACGCCACGTTGACACCCACGTTGCCACTGGCGCCAGTTGCCGAGCTGCTCATTTCAGCTTCGTTCACGGTGCCCTGGTTGGTGATGGTGTTGCCGGTGCTACGCTGGGTGTCCAGCGCATCGGCCTTGGCCGAGATAGGCAGCCAGGTGGTGCTGTTGCCGTTGTAGCTGCGACGGTTCTGATCGGCTTGTACAGCAACGGCCATGACCGCAGCAATTGCGAAAACCAGAGGCTTGAGTGCCATCGAAGGTTTCATGGTGATTCTCCGTACTCTAAAGGTTAAGTGTCGTTCATGACTCAAACGGTCAGTCGGCGACTCGTATGCTCAAGGTGTTGGCCATGCGGTTTCCCACCCCGGCACTCTGATTCAGCTGAACCACGCCACGGCCACCGGTGAACGCCTGGTCACTGGTGGTGACCTGGCGATGACCTGTCGGGGTAGCAGCTGAGTCAAAGGTGTTGAGCAGCGTCACGTTCTGTTGCAGGAGGACGCTGTCGTCGATGCTTTGCGGTTGTGTTCCGACGCTGATGCGCAGGGCGTTGGCCTGCTGGGTGCCGGCACCGGCGCTCTGGTTGACACCAAGCGCGCCATTACCGTGGCTGAACGAGGCGCCGCCAATGCGGGCTTGGGTATCCATGGGAGCGTGCGCAGGCGTATTGAGCCGTTGCCGGATCTGGGTCGTGGCACTGGCGCCGTGGCCGAGGGCGAAGGCCCGGGCATTGGCCTGCTGCTGCATGTCCCCGGCGGCCTGGTTAACCGTCATGTTGCCCTGATAGGCACGGCCGGCGTCGTCGATGGTGGCGCTGTTGCTGATGGCAGTCGGTGGCTGGGCCATGGCAGAGGCGCTGCACAGCAGGGTGATGACGAGCAGGGCAGGCTTCATGTCATTTGCCCCCCGTCAGGATCTGCAGGGGCGCGAGGCCTTTCTGCACGCTCGAATTGACCATGTTGGAGATCCCGTTGCCCGACCCTGCTCCACGCCCGCCAGAGAGGTTGGGCAACTGGCTCTGGTGGCCAAGGTTGCTGCCCAGGTGATCGGTGTGTTGGGTGATCAGGGCGTTGATGCCTGAGCCGCTGCTGATGCTGGCGAAGTCGCCATCGCTCAACTCGTTGGTCTGGCGCAGCACATGATTGACCGGGTTGGCATTGACGGTGGTGGGTGTGGGGTCCGGACGCAGTGGGGGAATCACGGCATTGCGTGTCTGCACGTCGCGGGTAATGACGATGGTGCCATTGTCGGCTTGGGCGGTCGCGCTGAGCGAGCTGATCGCGCACCCCAGCAGCAACAGGTAACCCAGGCGTTTGTCGATGTTCCTCACGACGGCAATTCCTTCTTCAGCCGCTGGCCTTGTTCAGCGTTGCGCTAGCAAGAGCAGAAGCCGTGCCGCTTTTGAGAAGTCGTTGTATTTCAGGGGGTTAGCGCGATGAAAGCTGTCGTGTAGGGCTGCGTTGTGTCAGTGCTGATACAACGACTATTGACTGATGACCAAGCGGTCACCTCTAGGGCTGGGTTTGATTGGAATGACAGGCAGTGTATCGGTGGCGTGACACTTATCGGAGCTCACGGCGTAAGCCGCATGCTTGCGGGGTTGGCAACAGCCGGGGTGTGTCAGAGGCTTAACACCGGCTCAGAGCCCCGCAGCGTCGAGGCGACCAGTTCCAGCGCCAGGGCCTGACGTGTCGCCCAGTCACCTTCGATGATGTGATAAGGCTGATCGTGGTCTTGCAGCCAGTGCAGGCTTGCCTCGAAAAACTGCTGGCGCTCTCGCACATCTGGTTGGGTGCGCTGGCCATCGGCAACCCAGGGTACGCCCTCTGGGCTGAGAAGCAGGTGCAGGTCGTAGTGACGATCGAGCAGAGCCTGCTCCAGCCAAGGTGGGCAATCGCCGAACAAGGTCTGGCTCCAGAGCATGTTGCTGAGCAGGTGGGTGTCCAGAATCAACAGCGACGGCGAGGCTGCGCGTGCAGCGTCTTCCCAGGCCAACTGCCCACGGGCGATGCTGGGGATGTCGGCGTAGCACGTGTCGCGGCAGTGCTGGTCGACGAAATGACGCACGTACTCACCCACCACCAGCCCTCCGAAACGCGCCTGGATCTGGCCGCTGAGCCAGCTCTTGCCACTGGATTCGGGGCCGCACAGCACCACAACCTGGGTGCTCGTGACAGCGCTCATGGCTTCACCAACGCCGGGTCCCGGTGCCATTCCAGCCATCCGCGCAGGGCAATGAGGGTGAGCACCGCAAACAGCGCCGCGGTGAAATACAAGTGCTGGTGCAGGTACTGCCCGACATAGATGATGTCCACCACGACCCACAGGGGCCAGCATTGCAAGCGCTTTTGCGCCATCCACAGCTGGGCCACCAGGCTAAAGCCGGTCAGGCTGGCATCCAGCCAGGGCAGGGCGGCATCGGTCCAGGTGGCCATGGCAGTACCCAATGCTGCGCTAAGCAGTACGCCCAGGCCCAGGTGGATGACCAGCGCGCCGGGCCGTAAGCTCGATACCTGGCGTGCCGCGTCTTGCCGTTCAGGCCGCTTCCACTGCCACCAGCCATACAGTTGCAACAGCGCATAGGCAACTTGAAGCAGCATCCCCGAATAGAGCTTGACCTCATAAAATAGCCAGGCATAGATCAGCACCATGATCAGGCCGAGGGGCCAGCACCAGGCGTTCTGCTTGACCGTGAGCCACACAGCGATGACGCCGAGGACGGCGGCGATGAATTCAAGGCCGGACATCGGCGATCCTTGGAGATTTCAGGGAGGGGCGCGATTGTAGCGGTTAGCTCAAGGAAGGTGTAGAGCGTTGCCGGGATCAGGGCCGTCTAGCAGCCCTGAGCCGGTGTCGGCTTCAGACCCTGAACTGGCGCAGCAGTTGTTCCAGGTCCTGGCTGAGGCGGCCCAGCGCCACGCCGGCCTCACTGGACTGGCGTGCCGCCTCGGCCGCCTGCTGCGAAAGGCCTGCCGTGTCCAGCACGTTGCGGTTGATGTCCTCGACCACGTGGGACTGCTGCAGGGTGGCGCTGGCAATAGAGGCATTCAACGCTGTCAGGGTGTGCAGGGCCTGGTTGATCGCATCTAGGCTGGCGCCTGCTTCGCGGGCTTGCGTGACGGTTTGCCGTGAGGCCTCGCTGCTGGTGTCGATCGCCTTGACGGCGGCATCGGACTGGCTCTGCAAGTGTTCGATCATGGTGTGGATCTCGGCCGTGGACTGGGCCGTGCGCTGCGCCAGCAGGCGTACCTCATCGGCTACCACGGCAAAACCCCTGCCTTGTTCGCCCGCGCGAGCCGCTTCGATCGCCGCGTTAAGCGCCAGCAGGTTGGTTTGTTCTGCGATCGAGCGGATCACGTCCAGCACGCCGCCAATACGGGTACTGTGCCCGGCCAGGTCACGGATTACTTGCACCGCCTGTTCGATGGTCATGGACAATCGGTCGATCTGGGCCAGGCTGCCATGGATCGCCTGCTGCCCATGGGCGACCTGTTGCTGAGCGCAGTGCATTTCCCCGGCGGCCTGCTCGGCGGTCTTGGCCACATCCTGCACGGCGTAGGTCACCTCGTTCACGGCCGTTGCCACCTGGTCCATCTGCAGGGATTGTTGGGCGCTTTGCTGTTGCGCCGCACCGGCATTGTCGCCTACATGGTCGGCTGATCTGGCCAGCGCATGCGCCGCACTTTGTAATTGCCCGATCACCCCTTGCAACTTGCCGTTGAAGCGGTTGAAGTGCTCGCCCAGCTGACTGAGTTCATCGCGCCCGTGGGTGTCCAGGCGCCGGGTCAGGTCGCTTTCGCCGCTGGCGATATTGCCCATGGCCTGCACGGCTTCCTGTAGCGGGCGGGCAATGCTGCGTGCGATCACCCAGACCATCAGGCCCATCAGCAGCGCGATCGCCATGCCCAGCAGCGAAGCGTCACGCAGCTGGCGAGCGAACTCGGTCTGTACGTCGTCAACGTAGACCCCAGAGCCGATGATCCAGCCCCAGGGCTTGAACAGCTGGATGTAGGATGTCTTGGCAACAGGTTCGCTAGCCCCTGGCTTGGGCCAGCGGTAATTCACGGGCCCAGCCTCCTGCTGGCGCGCCAGCGCGACCATTTCGTTGAATACGGCAAAGCCATCCGGGTCGCGAATGCCCGAAAGGTCCTGGCCGTCGAGCTTGGGATTGGCCGGATGCATGATCATGCGCGGGGTCAGGTCGTTGATCCAGAAGTAGTCGTCATGGTCATAGCGCAACGCCCTTACCACTTGCAGGGCTTGTTGCTGGGCCGCGTCACGGCTCAAGGTACCGGCGGCCTCCAGCTGTTGGAAATGCGCCAGTACACCTGTGGCCGTTTCCACCACATGCCGGGTTTTCTCTGCCTTGGCTTGGTACAAGTCGCCGTGGATCTGGCGCAGCATCAGCAGACCAAGCACCAACAGCATGGCTATGGCCACTATCAGGATCAGCCATAAACGGCTGCTGATCGACATCGATCTAAGCGTCTTCATTGCGCATGCTCCATTTGTTCTTGTTCTCACCTGCATCCAAGCACGCCTGCGGCCATGGACCCACTCGACCAATGGCTAAGTGCCATGTGCCGTGGAGTCTGTTGCCTGCCACGTCATGACAGTGCAAAGGAGCTCTGCCAGCATTTCGGCGGCGCAAGATGAAACCTTTAGTAACCGTGAACTTTTCCACTGGCTTTGCGACCAACAGACGCTGTAAAACAGCCGGGCCGCGTGCGGCAATATTCAGGCAAATCAAGAACAAGGAGCTTGCCACGAGCAGGCTCCATCGGGGGAATGATGGATTTTTGGACGGCCTTTCAGGCAATCATACTGGGCGTGGTGGAAGGGCTGACGGAGTTCCTGCCGATTTCCAGTACTGGCCACCAGATCATCGTTGCCGACCTCATCGGTTTCACAGGTGAGCGGGCGATGGCCTTCAACATCATCATTCAGCTGGCCGCCATCCTGGCGGTGATGTGGGAGTTTCGCGGCAAAATATTCGCTGTGGTCCGTGGGTTGCCGAATCAGCCCAGAGCGCAGCGCTTCACCGGCAACTTGCTGTTGGCCTTCCTGCCGGCGTTGGTATTGGGTGTATTGTTCGCCGACCTGATTCATGAGTACTTGTTCAACGCTGTCACCGTGGCAGCTGCGCTGGTACTGGGTGGGGTGGTCATGCTCTGGGCCGAGCGACGCCAACACAGGGTTCAGGTGACTCATGTCGACGAGATGCACTGGAGCCACGCGCTTAAAATCGGTTTCGTGCAGTGTCTGGCCATGATCCCGGGGACCTCGCGTTCCGGCTCGACCATCATCGGCGGCCTGCTGTTTGGCCTGTCGCGTACTGCCGCGACGGAGTTTTCCTTCTTTCTGGCGATGCCGACGATGGTGGGGGCTGCCGTGTATTCGGGTTACAAGTACCGTCATCTGTTCCAGCCCGATGATCTGCCGGTCTTTGCGCTGGGCTTCGTCACCTCGTTCATCTTCGCGATGATCGCCGTACGCGGTCTGCTGAAATTCATCGCCAACCACAGTTATGCAGCCTTTGCCTGGTATCGGATCGTCTTCGGCATGCTGATCCTGGCGAGCTGGCTGTTTGGCTGGGTCGACTGGACCGTCGCTCATGGATGAGCAGTCAGACCGCCAGCGCCCGACACGGATACGCAATGCCAAGTTCAAGGGAGTGCTGCTGGGGCTGCTGTGTGTGCTGCCGGTGTTGGGCGTCGCGTGCCTGGCCTACGACGCGCAGGCGTGGTGGCCGCTGGTGGTGTACCCGGTGATGAGTCTGCTCACTGTGTTGCTCTATTGGTGCGACAAGTCCCAGGCCCGCAGCCAAGCGCGACGCACCCCGGAGAAGCTGCTGCATGGTGTAGAACTGTTCGGTGGCTGGCCTGGGGCTCTGCTGGCGCAGCAGGTGTTCCGGCACAAGACACGCAAGGTGCCTTACCAGGTCAAGTTCTGGGCCATCGTGGTCGTGCACCAGGCCGCCTGGGCGTATTGGCTGTTCTTTCAAGGGCGAGCTGCAGCGTTGGGGTGAAGCCGCTGTATCACGAATGGGGGCGAGCGCCCCCATTGAAGTCCCGGCCACTCGGGTTGGGCTCAGTGATGTGTCACACGTAACGTTCCCCGCACGTTTCGAATGAGGCGGCCAAATGGTCGATCCATACCCGCACCGCAGGCGTGACACCGCGTCGGTGCGGGTAAACCGCCTGCAGGTAGCCGCCTGGCAAGGACCAGTCCGGAAGTAATCTAACGAGTTCACCGCGTTGGAGCTGCTCTTCACAAAACAGGCTGGGCAGGGCGGTGAAGCCCAGCCCAGCGCGTACAGCTGCATTACGTACCACGAAATCGTCCACTGACAGCCTGGGTTCGAGCGCCAAGGCGCGTTGTTGGCCCCCTGGCCCCTGCAGCCTCAGGTGTACCAGGCGGTCGGCCTCGGGTGCACCCAGCACCGGCAGGTCGGCCAGCTGCTCAGGCGTGCGCACCTGGGGGGCGAAACCGGGCGCGGCTACCAGTTGCATCTGTGCCTGACACAGTCGCCTGGTCACCAGCGTAGGGTCTTCATCGCCCAAGTCGCGCACTCGCAGCGCTACATCTATTCCTTCAGAGATCAGGTCCACTCTACGGTTGAGCAAGACCAGATCCAGCTGCACGAGCGGATACTGTTGCAGAAACCGGGTTACCACGTCCGGCAAGAACGCATGACCCAAGGCCACCGGGCAGGACACGCGTAGCCTGCCGCGTGGTTCACTGCTCATGCTGGCTACTGCCTCTTCAGCGGCTTCAGCTTCGAGGAGCATGGCTTGGCAGTGATGCAGGTAGCGTTCGCCCACGGCTGTCAGTTTCACTTGCCGCGTGGTGCGCTGTAGCAGGCGCATGCCCAAGCGATCCTCCAGTTCGGCGATACGGCGGGATAGCCTTGATTTCGGAATGCCGAGCTGGCGTCCAGCGGCGGCGAACCCGCCTGCTTCGACGACACGGGCAAAGTAAAACAGGTCGTTCAAATCCTGCATGGCACGGCTCATTGTTCCAGGGGTAGGACAAACTAGCGCGATTGGGCGCACTTATCATCCATTACACACTTAGGTAACATCCTTTTCATCGAATATATTCAGCCTTACCCCCTTTCACAGGAGTACCCCATGAAACTGCTGCACATCGATTCGAGCATCCTGGGTGACAACTCGGCCTCGCGCCAATTGAGCCGTGAAGTCGTCGCCGCGTGGCAGGCCGCTGAGCCGAACGTTGAAGTGGGTTATCGCGACCTGGCAGCCGATGCCATCGCTCACTTCTCGGCCGCAACCCTGATGGCTGCCGGCACCGGTGAAGAGCTGCGCGATGCGGCCCAGGCCTTCGAGGCCAAGCTCAGTGCCGAGACCCTCGAAGAGTTCCTGGCCGCCGACGCAGTGGTCATCGGCGCGCCAATGTACAACTTCAGCGTGCCGACCCAACTCAAGGCTTGGATCGACCGCATCGCCGTCGCCGGCAAGACCTTCCGTTATACCGAGGCTGGTCCAGAAGGCCTGTGCGGTGACAAGAAAGTGGTGCTGGTTTCCACGGCAGGGGGAATGCACGCCGATCAACCAACAGGGGTCGGCCACGAAGACTTCCTCAAGGTGTTCCTGGGCTTCATCGGCATTACCGACCTGCACGTGGTTCGAGCTCATGGCCTGGCTTATGGCCCGGAGCAGCGCACCCTAGCGATTGCCGCGGCACAGGCGCACATCGAAAACGATCTGTTCGCGGTGGCATAAAGGCAGGGGAAACAGCGCAAATTGAGGGTCGCCTAGGCGGCCCTTTTTCATGGGCGTACCAACCGCATGTTGCTGATGGCCGCACAGCTCACTGTTGCGCAACGCTAGGGCGCAACTGTAATGGTGGTTCATTGAGGAATAGCCTTATGCTGTAACGAAATATGTATAAGTGCTGAAGAAGGAAGCCGCAATGCCGCTCAAGGACCTGCTCATCGCTCTGGTGGTAATCATCGCCTGGGGCGTCAACTTCGTCGTGATCAAGGTCGGGCTCGATGGGTTGCCACCCATGTTGCTGGGGGCGCTGCGTTTTCTGCTTGTGGCTTTTCCCGCGGTGTTCTTCATCAAGCGGCCGAACCTGCCGTGGCGTTGGTTGATCGCCTACGGTGCGACCATCTCGCTGGGGCAGTTTGCATTTCTGTTCCAGGCCATGGCCAGCGGCATGCCACCGGGGCTCGCTTCATTGGTCCTGCAGTCCCAGGCCTTCTTCACCTTGGGCTTCGCTGCGCTGTTTCTGGGCGAGCGCTTGCGCGTGGCCAGCGTGCTCGGGCTGCTGGTGGCCGCCGGTGGGCTAGCGCTGATCGGCAGCGAAGACGGTAGCCATGTCCCCATGCTCGCGCTGGTACTGACCTTGTGTGGCGGGGCGATGTGGGGCTTGGGCAACATCATCACTCGTCGCTTCGGGTCGATAGACCTGGTGGCATTGGTCATCTGGGGCGGCTTGATCCCTCCGCTGCCTTTTCTGCTGCTCTCTGGCTGGTTGGAGGGGCCTGAACGCATCAGCCAGGCGCTCACGCACATCGGCTGGCACTCGATTGCCGCGCTGGCATACCTTGCATTCGTGGCCACCATTCTGGGCTACAGCCTCTGGAGCACGCTGTTGTCGCGCCATCCGGCCGGAAAGGTCGCGCCTTTTTCGCTGCTGGTACCTGTCATAGGCCTGAGTTCATCAGCGCTGCTGCTGGGCGAGCGCCTGACCGAAACCCAGGGTTGGGGTGCCTTGCTGGTTATGAGTGGCTTGTTGGTGAACGTGTTCGGCGCCCGACTCGGACAGCGGCTCAAGGCTGCGAGGGCCTGAGTAATTACGAGTGCTACCTGTCTTTTTTTAAGCGTTGATTGACCAAGCTCATGATGTCGGTCAGTTACGGTCGCCTATCAGGCACGGATATGGTTCCTTGGTTACGTTTTTTGTAAGGAGGACCGCAAACGATGCGAGTCAGGGACGAAACCTATTGGCAGTGGGCCGATGCACAACTGCACAGCCGCTGCCACGACGAAGTGCTGAGCGATGGCACCACCCTGGATGTGCAGGTGCGCCTGTCCAGGCAAGGCGCAACTCAACTGTTTCTCGGCCTTTACGCACGCAATGGGCAGGCTCTGGTGGAGGAGTATTATCCTGCGCGCTCTGGGGAAACCATGACCCGGGCGCTGGTTTGGGGTGTTGAGCGCGCTCGGGCGTTGGCCACAGGTGCCATGCCATTACCTAAAAACGCCAAAAGGCGCGCATGAAAAAGCCCGGCGCGGTGGCCGGGCTTGATACAGCGTGACGGTCAGTACTGCGCTTCGATCACTTTCACGGCACGTTGCGTACGTGCCTCTGGCCATTGCTGTTGCAGGGTTTGCAAGACACGGCCGACGAACTCGGTATCGGCAGCCGCCTTCTTGCCCACATAGCCCTGGCCTCGGCGATAGGCCTTGAATCGCGCACGCATGCTTGGCAGGTGCTCCTGGAATTCATCTTCGATCGTGTTGGGTGGCAAGCGGTCCAGGCGCACTTCGCCGCTTTGGCTCACCCACAACAGATGGTCATCAAGGCTGTCCTTGCGCGTGGCGAACAGCTTGGCCAATTGATCGATGGTCGGATTGTCGTTCAAGTTCATCATAAAGCCCCCATTACCCAGTTTCAGGTGATTTTCACAGTTGGCGCTATCGCGATGTAGCGCGTTTCCAAGGCTGCTACTGCAGCTTTGCAACAGGGGCTTTCTCACGCTGCCTTTTGGACAGTTCCCTCTCCACGGACCGCCTGCGTTACCGCGCAGGCGGCCTGGAACACCCTTGCCACGGCTCCCGATCAGGGAGACGGCCTCATCATGCACAAACGCGATGAACGGCGTCAACCATTTTGTAGTGATATTTTCTGCTCACTACATTTTCGTGGAGTTGTTCGACAATCCTCGATTTCAAAGCCCTGAAAGAATCTCGTATGCCGCGCGCACGCGGGCTTCGTTGGGGTAGTTGCGGTTGGCTAGAAGCACGATGGCCAACCCCTCAGACGGGACGAATGCTGCGTAGGCACCGAAACCATTGGTGGAGCCTGTCTTGTTGTACCAGGCTCCCGCCAATGGGGCGGCAGGCGGCTGCAGCCGTTGTGCCGGCTGGGGGCCTCGTATCATCTGCGGGCCATTGCCGGCGATGAGGGTGCGCAGTGCAACGGGGTACGCATAACGCTCCCAGCCTAAGCCTTGTGTCATTTCACCGATCTGGGCGTAGCCGCTACGGGTGATGAGGGTGGCGCGGGCCAAGGGCGCAGGCAGACCGTCGGGCTGCATGTTCAAGCGCACATAACGCAGCAGATCGCTGGCACTGGTCTTGATGCCGTAGGCTTGCTGCGCATAAGGGCCAGGGTTTACGCGCACTGGCTTGTCGCTGGCATCGTAGCCTTGGGCATACAGGCTACGTGCATCACTGGGCACCTCCAGGTAGGTACTGTGCAGGCCCATGGGCTCCAGCACGTTGTGCTCAAGCAAGGTGGCAAACGGTTGGTGTTGGGCGCGGGCGGCCAGGTCGCCGAACAGGCCCAGGCTCGGGTTGGAGTAACACCGTTGGGCACCTGGCGTGCCTTTGGCCTGCCATTGGCGCAAAAACGTCACCACTTGCTGGGGTGTTTCCACGGTGTCGGGAAACTGCAAGGGCAGGCAATCGGCACTGTAGGTGCCCAGGTCCAGCACGGTGGCGTCGCCCAGGGGAGTGCCAGCCAGGGCCGGGTGATAGCGTTTGGCAGGGGCGTCCAGGGCAAGCTGGCCTTCGGCATTGGCCACTGCCACCAACGTGGCGGTGAATGTCTTGCTCAGCGAGCCAATTTCGAAGAGGGTGTCGCGGCTAACGGGCACGCCGCTGTCGCGGCTGGCGACGCCGTAGCTGAAGTAATGAGCGTGGCCATTCGCATACAGCGCGACCGCCATGCCGCTGATGCCCTGGGCCTGCATCAGGGGACCGATGACGGTGTCGACTTTGATTCGCAGCGGGTCATTGGCGTAGGCGGGTAACCAGGGGGCGCCGAGTGTGAGGGCGACCGCAAGGGCCACGGAGCGGGAGCAGATCATGAAGATTCCTTGGCTGACTGTCCGTTGCGCGATACCAGGAGGGGTTCCGGCGTTAGCGCCTGGGGGCGCTAGACCTTATCCTCCGTCCTTGCCCAAAGACAAGACGGAGCTGTGATGAAGTACCTGCGCATGCTGTTCGACAACTTCACCCTTGCCTTGCTGGCTGTGGTAGCGATCGCCACCGTGTTGCCTTGCTCAGGGCAGGGGGCGGTGTATTTCGGCTGGCTCACCAACCTGGCGATCGGTTTGTTGTTTTTCCTGCACGGGGCCAAGCTCTCGCGGGAGGCAATCATCGCTGGAGCGGGGCATTGGCGCCTGCACCTGCTGGTGTTTTCCTGCACGTTCGTGCTGTTTCCGCTGCTGGGCATGGCGTTCAAGCCGCTGTTCCTGCCACTGGTAGGAGACGAGCTCTACTTGGGGGTGCTGTACCTTTGCGCCCTGCCTGCCACCGTCCAGTCGGCCATCGCGTTCACCTCGCTGGCGCGGGGTAACGTGCCAGCGGCCATCTGCAGCGCAGCCGCATCCAGCCTGCTGGGCATATTCCTGACCCCGGTTCTGGTGATGCTGTTGCTGGGCGCCAGCGGCGACACCGGCTCGGGTCTGGACGCAGTGCTCAAGATCACCCTGCAGTTGCTGGTGCCATTCGTGGCCGGGCAACTGGCCCGCCGCTGGATCGGTGCCTGGGTTAAACGCAATGCGCGCTGGCTGAAGATCGTCGACCAGGGCTCGATTCTGCTGGTGGTCTACACCGCCTTCAGCGAGGCGGTGGTCACGGGCTTGTGGCACACTGTTTCGCCGCAGCACCTGGCAGGCCTGTTCGCCGTTTGCGGCATCCTGCTGACCGTGGTGTTGGTGGGGACCAGCCTGTTGGGCAAAGTGCTTGGTTTCAACCTCGAAGACCGGATCACCATCCTGTTCGCAGGCTCGAAGAAGAGCCTGGCAACCGGTGTGCCGATGGCGCAGGTGCTGTTCGTCGGAAGCGGCATCGGCGCAATGATCCTGCCATTGATGCTGTTCCACCAGATCCAGCTGATGGTCTGCGCTGTGCTGGCCCAACACTATGCGAGCCGCGAGCAGGATGATATCGAGGTGCCGACGGTGCGATGACCCGGTGATGGTTGCAGCTCACGTGGTCTGCAACCATCACGTCGCCTGGGTCAGAAGTTCGCGGGGGTATTGGCGCTGATGATCTCTGCTTCGTCCTGGCCAATATTCTTGAAACTGTGGGGCAGGGTGGTAGGGATGTAGTAGCCATCTCCCGCATTGAGCACGCTGACCTGGCCATCGACCCACAGCTCGACGGTGCCTCGCGTGACGAGCCCGCACTCTTCGCCCTCGGCGTGCACGATGGGCTCGCCCGAGTCGGCACCTGGGGCGTAAAGCTCGCGCAGCATGCGCATTTGCCGGCCCTCGACGCTGGCACCTACCAGCAGCATGCGCAATCCGTTGCGACCCAAGTCGGGCTGCTCGCCCGCCCGGAACACGAAACGCTCCTCACGCACGGGTTCATCGAAGCTGAAAAACTCTGCCAGGCTCATCGGAATGCCCTCCAGCAGCTTTTTCAAGGAACTGACCGATGGGCTGACGCGGTTCTGCTCGATCTGCGAAATGGTCGAGTTGGTGAGCCCGCTGCGGCGCGCCAACTCTCGCTGGGAGAGGTTGTTGCGTTCACGCACTAGTTTGAGTCGCGTCCCCGTGTCCATAGCCGCCTTGTAATAAGAGGTGTCAAGAATAATGAGCGAGGCGCATTAAAACACACTCTCAAGGCTTGCGCGCTGCGGTTTGCAGGTGCCCGCTGCCAGCGAGGCCGGACGGGCCATCGCCAGGCAAGATGCGGCGCCCTCAGTCCGCCTTTGATCCTGGCCACATGCTGCGCAGCACCCCATCACGGCGAACCCAGGCGTGCATCAGCGCAGCGCCCACGTGTACCAGTACCGTGGCGAACAACAGGTAGCCTCCCCAGCCGTGCGCCTGGCGCAGCACGGCATACAGCTGCAAATCATGGGGCACGATCGCCGGCAGGCCAAACGGGCGAGGGTACCCGCCGGCCGAGAGCATGGCCCACCCCAGCAAGGGCATGGCTAGCATGAGGCCGTACAGCAGCAGGTGCGAAGCGCCGGCAGCCAGGCGCTGGAAGGCTGGTAGGTCCTGGGGCAGAGGTGGATGGGGAATGCTCAGGCGCACGATGATGCGCGCTACGATCAGCACCAGCAGCGCAAGCCCCGTGATCTTGTGCAAGCTGACCAGTACGGGGTGACGGACCGACAGGTCCGTGACCATGCTCACGCCGATCAAGAGCATGGCCAGGATCAGGAACGCCATCGACCAGTGCAGCAGGCGGGCGACGGGATGAAAGGTGGTGGGTTTCATGGTCGGGCTCCCGTGCTCAAGGACTCGCGGCTACGACGGTTGAATGATTCCGAATAGGCCGCTGACCGGGCCGCGAGTATAGGGTCGGCGGAGGGTTCGATGCCGTGGGGCAGTATCAAGGGGTCAAAGTTGAGGTCGCGGCAGGCACCCTGTTCCGGTGCGTCGACCTGCTCAAGCACCAGGGTGCCTGCGTTGACGCTGCGCCGGCTCGCTGGCCAAGGCTTGGCAGGGTCGTCGATAGCGTCGCCCGGTTCGGCCAGTACCAGGCGCAGGGTCCAGCGCAACGGCCCCAGCGCCAGCCGTCGTCGCAGGTCATGTTGCAGGAACAGAGGGTCGTCCACCTTCGCCGGTAAGGCCGTGTACGGCGTGAGCGGTTCAAGCTGCCAGCGCACCGGATGGGCATGGCCGTCGTGATCGATCAACTTGAATGCATTGATGCTGTGGTACTGGGTGTTGGCGAAGCTGTCGCTGGGCTTGTAGCTGGCTGCCCATTGCTTGAACGCGGCGCTCTCGGGGTGGGCTGCAAAGAAGGCCTGTACCTTGGCAGGGTCGGGCTTGCGCGTGGCCGGGTCCGGGGTGTTGGCCAGCACCTGCTCGTAGAACGCCTCGGCCGTACTTACCGCCAGAACGGGCGGGTTGTTCATGCCGGTCCTCCAGACTTGCCCATCGTCGGTGGCGAGTTCGATTGCCAGGCTGCGCACGGGGATGCCGGTGTCAGGCGCAAACGGGTTGGCACCACCAATGGCCAGGCGGCCTGTGACCGGCACATGCGCCTGGGTGAATGCCCGTGCCGTCGACAAGCTTGCCGCTTGCCCGCTGGCCTGGAAATAGCCGCTCACGCACAGGCCTTTAGCGTGGTTCTTGCGATAACCCGGGTAGTGCCCAGCCTGGGCCTCGAACGTGTCGATGATGCGCTGTGGTGTGAGCGCGGATTGGCCAAGCCAGCCGGCGCTGTAGGCGAAGCCCGCACCGGCAGCCAGCATCACCGCGCCGATTGCGGCAAGCCGCCAGGCCTTGGCCCGGCCGTGCAAAGGTTGGTTCATGGTCAGTCCCGTTGATTTCACGAAAAGTGCCAGTACGACGCTGCCCTGGAAAAGTTATTCCCCGAGCGGGAATAACTTTTTCTCCAACGCGTCTGTTCTCTAGACTGCCCCATCATCGACCGGATATTTTCCATGCAGGACTTGGACGACCAACAATGGCGAGCGCTACTGGCCCGACTACGTCGCTTCGCCCTCTGGCTGACCCGCGAGGCGGGAAGTGCGGATGACCTCGTGCAGGCCACGGTCGAACGTGCCTTGAGCCGGCGTCAGCAGCATCAGGATCCCGATGCCCTGCGCGCCTGGCTGTTCACCATCCTTTATCGATTGTTTCTGGATGGCAAACGGCGAGAACGGTTGCATGCCCGCTGGCTGTCCTGGTTCGCCAGCAGTAGCGCTGCCGAAGAAACGGCCGGCGATAACCTTGAGGACATCGTGCTGGCGCAGGCGGATTTGCAGGCATTTGGCCGGCTCAAGACCGAGCAGCGCGCGTTGCTGTTGCTAGTGAGCGTTGAGGGCCTGAGTTACAAGGAGGCTGCCCAGACGTTGGGTATTCCAATCGGTACTGTCATGTCACGGCTGTCGCGGGCGCGCGATGCCCTGCGTGCATTGACCGAGGACAGCCCTCGACCACCGGCCTTGCGGAGATTGAAATGACCCGTCTTATTCCTAGCGAAGAAGAGCTTCACGCCTACGTCGATGACCGCCTGGACCCGGTGCGCCGTGCCGAAGTCCAGGCCTGGCTGGCCAATCATCCAAAGGCTGCGCAACGTGTGGAAGGCTGGCGCGCCGATGCGCGCCAGTTGCGCACGAGCCTGGCGGGCCTTGCGCAGCCGCTGGCGGGCCCGCGGGTTGACCGCGATCAGCTGCGCCAACAGGCGCGACACCGCCTGAAGCGTCGCTGGGCAAGTGCTGCAGCGATCGTCCTAGCCTTAGGCGTTGGGGGACTTGGCGGGTGGCAGGCGCGCGATGCCAGCTTTGCCGACGCAAAGCCCATGGCTGATGCCGTGCAGGCCCACCGATTGTTTGCCGACAGCCAAGCGCTGGATATTCAGGCGCGTGACCCCGATCAATTGCGCACCTGGCTGCAAGCGCACTTTCACCAGGTGGGCCAACTGCCTGATTTGGCAGGCTACGGGTTCGCCCCGGTGGGCGCCCGGCTGCTCAGTAACGAGCAAGGGCCGGCGGCGCTGGTGGTGTTCCAGGACGGGGCGGGGCGCCGTATCAGCCTGTTCCTGCGCTCACCCGGCGAGCACTTCCGGCGCATGCCGCAAGGGCAGCGAATCGATGGGCAGCTCCAGGCCCGATACTGGTCCCATGGCGCCTACAATTTCGCCCTGGTCAGTGCTGTCGATGATGGTCGCGGTGTGGGTATCGGCGAGGCCTTGCGCACGACGTTGTGAGCCGTACAAGGCCTCCTGCGCCCTAGGCTGGCTTAGCTGAGCTCTAGCCAGATGGGCGCATGATCCGACGGTTTTTCCATCGCGCGCAGTTCGTAATCCACGCCTGCAGCCTTGATCCTCGGAACCAGGCTTGCCGAGGCCATGATCAGGTCGATGCGCAGGCCACGCTTGGGCTCGTCCTCGAAGCCGCGGCTGCGGTAGTCGAACCAGCTGAAACGGTCGTCGACACCCGGGTGCAGATGCCGGAAGCTGTCCACCAGCCCCCAGCCTTTCAAGCGCTCCATCCACTCCCGCTCCTCTGGCAGGAAGCTGCATTTGCCGGTCCTGAGCCAGCGCTTGGCATTGTCTGGGCCGATACCGATGTCGCAATCCTCTGGGGATATGTTCATGTCGCCCATGACCAACACGGGCTGGTCACTGCGAAACTGGCTTTCGAGCAGCGCTTGCAGGTCCGCGTAGAAACGCTGCTTGGCGGGAAACTTGGTGGGGTGGTCGCGGCTTTCGCCCTGGGGGAAATAGCCGTTCATGACGGTGATGGGGTTGCCGTGGTGGTCGGCGAAGGTGCCCCAGATGAAGCGCCGCTGGGCGTCTTCTTCGTCCGTTGAAAACCCTTTGTGCAAGCTCAAAGGTGCCTGGCGTGACAGCAAGGCGACACCGTAGTGGCCCTTTTGCCCGTGGTAATGCACGTGGTAGCCCAGAGCCTGGACCTCGGCCAGTGGAAACTGATCGTCGCTGACCTTGGTTTCCTGCAGGCCGATGATGTCCGGCTGGTGCTTTTCGACCAAGGCGGCCAACTGGTGTGGGCGCGCCCGCAGGCCATTGATGTTGAAGCAGACGATCTTCATGCAGAGCCGATCCCGGTAAAAAGTCGCGATGCTAGCCGACATCGGCGTTGATCACCAGCATGAGGGCGCTTAGGCGCGGCTGACATGGCGCGAAGGTGAACGATGGGCGGCATTGTGCCTCCAAGGCCTATCAGCCAGCCCAGAAGGTTCCCCTCCATGTCTCAAGCCCCTGCCGCCGAGGCCCGCGTTTGGCTGCTCGACTCCGGTTATCGCCGCGAAACCCGGGCACTGCTGTACACCGTCTACCGGAACGACCCTACCTTCGCTTATCTGCTCGAAGCGCATCGCCCTGGTTATGAGCGCCGCCTGCGTACGCTGCTACGCGAGTGGGTACGCCAGCATTTCTACCTGCAACTGCCCGCCGTTGGCCTGCTGCTGGACGATCGCTTGGTAGGCGTCGCGCTGATTGTGCCGCCACTGCGGCGTCTGGGTGTGGCTGACAGTTGGGCCTGGCGCCTGCGCATGATGGTTGGCGCGGGGGTGCGCGCCACCCGGCGCTTCATGGCGTACCAGGCGGCTGTCTCGACATGCCGGCCTACCGATCAAGTGCACGTGCTGCCGCTACTGGGGGTGTTGCCGGCGCTGCAAGGCCAGGTGTATCCGGCCCAGTTGTTACATGCGGTACAACAATGGTGTATGAAGAATGGGCAGGTCGAAGGGATCGTCGTCGACACGGGCAATGATGAACACGTGGCGTTTTATCACACGCAAGGCTTTGTCGAGGTTGGCGAGGTCGCCATTGGGACAGTGCGCCAACGCGTTCTGATGTATGACAGCGCTCAGGTCAGTGAACCCTTGGCGTGAATGGCGTTTCGGTTGGCTTCTTTTACACCCTTGGTCTGGTAGCATGCGCGGGATGACATATTCAGGAAGAGTTCGCTGGGGCCTGGTGATCTGGGCCGTCAGCTTTGCTGCATGGGGCCAGAGCGAATTGGTGGTGACGGTCAAGCCGGCCAACAAGGCGCTCAAGGCCAATGTCGAGGGCTATATCGGTAGCTTGGGCGACCGCGACGAGCAAGCGCTGCTGCGTTTCAGTCGCGGGGCCGAGGAGCAGGCGCGCAAAGCGGCCCAGGCGCTGGGCTACTACCAGGCCCAGATAAGTACCGACGTCAAGCCGCCCCGCGACGATGACGGTTCACCACGACTGGTGGTCAACATCGTGCCCGGCGAGCCGATACGCCTGCGCAACGTGACCGTGCGTGTCGAGGGGCCGGCCAGTGACATGACCGCGTTCAGAGTGCCTTCCGGGGGCGCGCTTCGCACTGGCGAGCAACTGAACCATGGTGTCTATGAGGATGCCAAGCGTGTCATTCAGAACCAGGCCTCACGCTATGGCTTCTTCGCAGGTCGCTTCAGCCAGCAGCGTCTGGCCGTCGATCCCCGCGCCGGGGTGGCCGATATCGACCTGGTCTACCAAAGTGGGCCGCGGTACCGACTGGGCGCGGTCACCTTCAGTGGCGATACGCCGTTGGACGACGATTTGCTGCAGCGGATGGTCTCGTTCAAACCCGGTACGCCCTACGATTCGGAGCTGATTGCCGAACTCAACAGCGACTTGCAGTCCAGCGGCTACTTCGAGGGTGTGCGCGTAGACGCCGCGCCCACGGCCGCAGTCGCTCAGAATATTCCGGTCGATGTACGCCTGGAAACCCGCAAGCCTCGCACATTGGGCTTGGGCCTTGGGTATTCCACCGACGTTGGCCCGCGCGGCAAGGCCAACTGGACGCGCCATTGGGTCAATCCCCAGGGGCACAGCTATGGCTGGGAAGCGGAGCTGTCGGCGCCGCGTCAAAACGTGGGGCTGTGGTACGACATCCCGTTGGACCCACCATTGACCGACAAACTGCGATTTGCCGGGGGGTACCAGAACGAAGAACTGGCGGGCACCGACACCCTCAGCAAGCTCTTGACGGTAGGCCCTGAATGGCACAGCAAGCTGCCCAGCGGCTGGCAGCGGGTCATATCGCTCAAGTACCAGCGCGAAGAGTACCGGCTGGGGGACGATGCGGGCCTTAGCAACCTGCTCATGCCCGGTATCAGCTATTTATTCCTGCGCAGCGACAACCGCATTGACCCCCATAATGGCTATCGCGTGCAGTTCGAAGCGCAAGTGGCAAAGGAAGGCCTGGGTTCCGATACGAACCTGCTGCGCGGCAACGTGCTGCTCAAAGGGCTCACCACGGTAGGTCAGAACCACCGGCTGCTGGGCCGCGTTCAGTTCGGCGGCAGCGCCACCAACGGTTTCCAGAACAGCGTTCCGCCTTCGCTGCGGTTCTTCGCTGGTGGCGACCAGAGCGTGCGCGGCTACGACTACCAGACCCTGTCGCCGAAAAACAGCGACGGGGATCGCATCGGTGGCCGTTACCTGGTGGCGGGCAGCGTCGAATACCAGTATTCCCTGACGGACAAATGGCGCCTGGCGACCTTCGTCGACCAGGGCAACGCGTTCAACAACTTCGAGTTGCCCAACCTGAAGACGGGGGTCGGCTTCGGCGTACGCTGGGTTTCACCGGTAGGGCCGCTACGCTTGGACTTGGCCAAGGCCTTGGACGACGACGGCGGCATCCGCCTGCACTTTTCCATGGGGCCTGAGCTTTGAAATCTGTCATCAAATACATGCTGCTGGGCCTGTTTGGGCTCGTGGCCGTCCTGACGCTGACCATCGCGTTGGTGATCGGCACCGAGGGCGGCAGCCGTTGGGCGCTGGGCAAGGTTCCCGGGCTGACCGTGGAGGGTTTCGCAGGACGCTTGGCGGGCACCTGGCAAGCCACTCGTCTTTCCTACGTCGATGGGCAGACCCAAGTCCAGACGCAGGCGCCGTTGCTGAACTGGTCCCCGGCATGCCTGCTGCGTGGGGCTTTGTGCATCGAGCAGTTGCACGCAGAACGAATCGACATGGCGTTCGCCCCCTCGACTGACGTCAGCGACGACGGCCCGCTGCAACTGCCCACATTGGACTTGCCGCTTGCCATCGAACTGGGCGAGGTGAAGATAGGGCAACTGCGCCTGGATGGCAGCGACCTGCTCGGTGATCTGCAACTGGCTGCGCACTGGACCGGTGAAGGCATGCGCATCGACAGCCTGCACCTGACCCGCGACGATCTGCAGTTGGGCCTGCAAGGTGATGTGAAGCCTCAAGGCGATTGGCCTGTGCAGTTGCAGGCCCAGGTGCAGCTCCCCGCCGTGGGGGACAAGCCATGGCAACTGGCATTGCAAGCCACGGGTGAACTGCAACGCTCGCTTGACCTGACCGGGACGAGCAATGGGTATCTGGATGCCACCCTTGCGGGCAAGGTCCAGGCATTGGCTGAACACCTGCCGGCCAGCCTGAGCATTCAGACCAAGGCGTTCAAGCCATCCGAGGCACTGCCCGACACCCTGCAGCTCGATGACCTGGTGCTGTTAGCCGATGGGAACCTTGAGACGGGCTATGCATTGACCGGGTCTGCCAACTTGCCAGCCCAGCAGTCGCCCATCGCCCTGGCTTTGTCCGGGATGGTCGACAGCAAAGGTGCCGTGGTCAAGGGCCTTGATCTCAACGCAGGCGATAGCCAGCAGGTGAAGCTGCAAGCCAAGGTCGACTGGCAGGACGGCCTGGCAGCGGACGCCCAATTGGCTTGGCAGGACTTTCCCTGGCTGCGCCTGTACCCGCTGGATACACCGCCTGAGGTGACGCTCAAACGCCTGAACGCGCAGGTTCGCTATCGCGACGGTCGCTACGAGGGCAGCTTTGATGGCGATCTGGACGGGCCTGCCGGCGCCTTCAAGGTGGCAAGCCCTTTCGAAGGGGATCTGGAGCAGGTCACTTTGCCAACGCTGGCGCTTACTGCGGGACAAGGCAAGGCGACAGGCCGTGTGGCCGTACGCTTCGCGCAAGCGCTCGCCTGGGACGTGGACCTGCAGTTGTCGGCGCTGAACCCGGCCTATTGGGTGGCGGAGCTACCTGGAACATTGGCCGGGCCGTTGCGTAGCAAAGGCCAGCTGCAGGGCGATGACCTGTCGCTCGACGCTCAGCTCGACCTCAAGGGGCGCCTGCGCGGCCAACCCGCTGTGCTCAACGTTCAGGCGGACGGGGCAGGGCAGCGCTGGACACTGGCAGCCTTGCGCGTGCAACTGGGTGACAATCGTATAAACGGAAGTGGCAGCCTGCAACAGCGCCTGGCCGGCAAGGTGGACATCGATCTGCCACGGCTGGGGCAGCTGTGGCCCGAGCTGCAGGGCCAGGTCAAGGGGCAACTGGACGTGGCCGGTACCCTGCAGGCGCCGCAAGGCACGCTGGCATTGCGCGGTACCGGGTTGGCACAGGCCGAGAATCGCTTGCAGCAACTGAATCTCTCGGCCCGTCTGGACGACCGGCAACGGGCCAATATCGACTTGAAAGTCACGGGTATCCAGGCGGGTGACACCGCCCTCGGTACGCTGCAGGCGGTCGGCAATGGTGACATGCGACGACAGGCATTGACGCTGGCGTTGAACGGCCCGCAACTGAAGCTGGACGTGGGTCTGGACGGGCAACTGGATAACGGTGACTGGCGCGGCCGCCTAGCCACTGGGCGGGTACAGGCTGGCGGGCAAGACTGGCAATTGCAGGCGCCTGCCAAACTGCAGCGCCTGGCCAGCGGTCAGCTGGATTTCGGCGCCCACTGCTGGCGTTCCGGGCAGGCCAGTCTGTGTGGTGATGATCAACGGTTGGCGCCTGAGCCGCGCCTGCGGTACCACCTCAAGCGCTTCCCGCTGGACAGCCTGGCGCAGTGGATGCCCAAGGATTTCGCATGGCAGGGCCTGCTCAATGCCGACATCAACCTGGACCTGCCCGCCAGCGGCCCAAAGGGCACCGTGGTGGTTGACGCCAGTGGCGGCACATTGCGTGTCAATGACGGTAACCGCTGGGTCGATTTCCCCTACCAGACCCTGCGGCTGGATAGCACCTTGGCGCCGCGGCGTATCGATACGCGTCTTGCATTCCTGGGGGAGCGCCTGGGGCAGCTGAATCTCACGGCGCGTATCGATCCACTGGGCAAGGACAAGCCGTTGTCCGGCGACTTCAACCTGGCCGGTCTCGACCTCTCAGTGGCCCGTCCCTTCGTGCCGATGGTTGAGCACCTGGCTGGGGAGCTCAAGGGGAGCGGGCAGCTGTCTGGCACGCTGCTGGCGCCGCAAGTCAACGGCAGCATGAATTTGAGCGGCGGCCAGATCACCGGTGCCGAACTGCCGATTCAGTTCCAGGACCTGGGCCTTCAGGCCCGGATCGCGGGTGAACAGGTGCAGCTTGCCGGCACCTGGCGCAGCGGCACTGCAGGTCGCGGCCAGGTCGATGGCAACCTGACCTGGGGCCAGGCGCTGGGGATGAACATCCGCGTGCAAGGGCAGCAGTTGCCTGTCACGGTCGAACCCTATGCCACGCTGGAGGTAGCGCCGGACCTTACCCTGGAACTGATCGACGACAAGTTGGCAGTCACAGGCAAGGTGCAGGTGCCCAACGGCAAGATCACGGTGCGCGAGCTGCCCCCTTCCACGGTTAAGGTTTCCGACGACACGGTCATCGTCGGCAACCAGACCGAGGAGGGCAAGCCGCCGATGGCCATGGCCATGGATATCGATGTCGAGGTAGGCCGAGGCAAACTGTCGTTCAGTGGTTTCGGCCTGACTGCCAACCTGTTGGGGCACGTGCATATCGGTGACAACCTCGATACGCGTGGCGAGTTGAGCCTGGCCGATGGTCGCTACCGCGCCTACGGCCAGCGGCTGACCATCCGCCGCGCCCGGCTGCTGTTTGCCGGGCCGATCGACCAGCCCTACCTGGACATCGAAGCGATCCGCCAAGTCGATGACGTGATCGCCGGCATCCGCTTGAGCGGCAACGCCGAGCAGCCGACCAGTACGGTGTTTTCCGAGCCTGCCATGAGCCAGGAACAAGCGTTGTCCTACCTGGTGCTTGGCCGTCCGTTGGGGGCATCGGGTGAAGACAACAACATGCTGGCCGAGGCTGCCTTGGGACTGGGGTTGGCCGGCAGCGCAGGGATCACGGGTAATGTGGCATCCCGCCTGGGTATCGATGACTTCCAGCTCGATACCGAGGGCTCAGGCAACACCACCAGTGTGGTGGCCAGTGGCAACCTGACCGAGAAACTCAGCCTGCGCTATGGAGTGGGCGTGTTCGAGCCGGCCAACACCATCGCCCTGCGCTACAAGCTCAGCAAGAAGGTGTATGTCGAGGCTGCCAGTGGCGTGGCAAGCTCCCTGGACGTCTTCTACAAACGCGACTTCTAGTCGCCACCGAAGGTTGCCGGCTTGGTCCGACCGAGAGTCGGGTTAAGCAGGTGGTTTGGGAATCAACGTACCGTCGCCGCCTCGATGAATTCGTTGGTGGGCGAGGGTGGTGGCGCTGGAGCTGGAGCCGGAGCCGGAGCCGGAGCCGGGGCGCGAACTGGGATGATCAAGTTGGTGTATTCCTCGATCAGCCGGTTCAAGGCCTCGGGCGGTTCGCTTGCCTGGAACTGCATCCGGATCTGCACCTCGTCGGGGTCGCGGCTATCTCCTTGGCGCCCCTGGCCACCGATGGTTACCTTGAAACTGGCCGAGCGGCTTGCGTCGGCTGGGGTGAATGCTCGTCGTGCTTCGGTATTCTGGACGCGAACCGACAGGTCGACCTGCATCCGTTCCAGTGCCAACCCTTTAGGCGACACTAGCGCGAAAAGGGGCACGCGCATCAGGTGCTGCCCATCCATGGCCACCTCGACCATCTTCGCGGTCATCGGCGCGCCCAGCTCCTGGTGATTGCAGTCGAAAAAACGATCGAACAGTTCAATGTACTGTTGCGCGATCATGCTGTTGGCGGCGCTCGCAGCTTCCTGCAGGCCGCGAGTGATTTCGCGCAGGTCAATGGAGGTCATAGGGACAGGGCTCTTGTCCATGGGTTCGACTCATTGGGCCAAGTGGGTCCCCTGAAGAGCCTTCAGGGGGACAGTTCGCGCCGCGCCGTGACTGCGCTGGCAGTAGTCATGCCGTTGGGCTATCGAGCTCTTCCTGAGCCTGAGGTGGCGCACTCAAGGCTGGCGATTGCTGCGTGACATCCTTTGCAATAATGGGCTTGGTAGCCGCCTCCGTGAGGAAGTCGATCACCCTCATCATTGCCTCTGGTGGGTCCTGTCGCTTGAGGGTCGTGTTGAAGGCGTAGCGTGCCCGGGTGTCGGTCTTGCGCGTTTGCGAGGACTTATGGCTCACGCTGCCCTTGACGTTGAGCTTGAAGGGGCCCCAGCCCAAGGAGGCGGCGCCTTCTGCGTTCATGTCCCTGGCCGAAGTGGCTTCGGACATCTGATTGATGACCAGCTCGAATTCGACGGTGCCGTTTTCGATGGCGATGTTGGGGTGGGTGATCGCCGCCATTAGCGGCACTTGCAGCGTCTTTTTGACCACGCCCTGTGATTGGCCCTGCTCGTCGGCGATGGTCTCGTCATAGTCGAACTGGATAGCGACCGCCTTGCCGTCCTGTACGCAGACTTGCATGAGGAAGTCTGCGTAGGATTTGCTGGCGGTGACCTGGGCCTGGACCATGGCCTGCAACGGGCCCGCAATCATGCGGTCCATGGGCAAGGCACTGATGACGGACCCTATGAGGCTGTTGTCTATGGACATGCTGGGTTCTCTTTTAAATTTCAGGTTAAGGGTGTGTATGGGTTGAGGAGGCTTCGCTCATCGCAACGGCAAATCCTGACGGCGGATGTTGCCGATCTGGCGCAGGCTCAGGCCGTACTTGTCGGCCAACAAGCTGCGCGAGAATCCGCTGGCGCTTTCTTTTTGAATCTGGTGGTTGCGCAATTGGCGGATAAAATGATCAGCCTTGGGAATCTCAAGCGCGACACCTGCAAAGCGCTTGATCAGGGCGTCGAGTGCCTCAGCCGGTAACACGTCAGCAAGTTTGGTTCGATCGCGGTGTTTTGGAATGTACTTAGGCCTACCGCCAAATGCGCAGGTCAGCTGGTACGCGTTTTCTATGCCTATGCACTCAATCAGTGCCTGTAGCGATTGCGGCAATTGGCTAACGTCGATGTGGCTCAAGTCTGGCGTTTCCATATGACGCTCCTTCGAAAATGGTAGGGGTCACCAGCGGCATAACGTCGAGGTGTGGCTAAATTCTCTGTGATAGCCGGCGGGACCCGCTAGGCGCCATTAGGGGTGAGGGCTGTAGTTTCGGTTACTAGCTTATGCAGGCAGCGCAGTCTCACGGTGTAGGAAAAAAACATGCAAGCGCTTGAAAAACGAATGTTCCCGAAGGGATGTGCGCAACGTATGGCACTTTGGGTATTAGCACCTCAGTCGCAGGGGTAGGCACTGAGTAGACTGGCACTGCCCACGTGTGCGTCCTGAAGACTTCTCGGCCCGGATGGCACGGACCTCTAGTCCACCTGCACGCAGAGCGCGTGCAGAGGCTGCCTGTTACGGGATCCGATAATCCGGTCATCGAAGGTCCTGCGGTAGATCGCGTGGGTCTCGGACACCGGCCGGACTTGGTCGGCGCGCGCCAGGGTCTGCTGCGCAAGTGTTGGCAATACAGCGGAGGGCACCTCGAATCGCAACGAAGTGTTGCCAGGATTCAGATAGCCAGCCTTTCGAACCCGTTGCCACAACTGTTGCCACTGGCTGCTCCCTGCTTGCTGGCTCAGCGTGTAACCAAGATCGAGCAGTCTTGCGCAAGGCACCTCAGTTGTATTGAAAGCATGCAGTGGCGTGGCGGTCAGGCACAGCATGAGTGTTAACAGGCGTTTGTTCATGGGGCTCCCCACACGTGTGATGAAGCCGAATGTTTTCAGGTTGGGGTGCTACCAGGCAGCAGGAAATGCAGCGCCGGGGCGTGCGAACGTTGTATCATCTGCGCGGCTTGAGCTAAGCCATCTGTCCCGGATGTAGCAAGGAACCGTCGATGACACACGTGCAGCGCCTCAAATATTCCCTCCTGATCATTCTGGTGGTCCTTGGGCTAATGATCGGCCTTTCCCATTTGCAAAAAGCGGGTACGATCAGCGAGCAGACCTTTCAGATGCTGGCTATCGCCATTGCCGTGGTTGTGGTCGTGATCAACGGCATACTGCGACGTAAAGTCAGGCGATGACGTTTGTCGGTCCAGTGGCCAACCCAGCTACTCAGGCTGAGGTGGGTCGCTCCAGCAGGGCACGTGCCTGCGGATCAAGGCTGTAGCATTTGTCAGCACCTAGCTGAATCACGCCTTCGGCACATAACCGTTTGAGCACTTCTCGTACGCTGAGAAATGACAACGGTATGTCCAACTGCTCCAGTTGCGCATGCACACCCCGCACGCCAATGCTTCTTCCATTTCGCTCTGCCGCGTGCAGGGCGTCTATCACTTTCAGCCGTATCAGGCTCGTACGCAGCCCGAAGCTGCGCAGCAACTCCCGTATCTGCTCGTTGCCGGTTCGTTCGTCGACCTGCGCGTCCTGCCCAGTCGGGGTGTTGGCCTGCGCCGTGTTGGCTTGCACTGGAGTTGGCGGGTTGTACATGTGAATGCTCCTTTTCTTGGACGAACCGAACGATGGGTGCCTCTTTGAATAAGACGAATGAGCGCCTGTAATCTGCAATGCAAAGCGAAAAAACCTTCATCAGTTGTTGTGGGCTCAGATCAAGCGGCTTCTTTTACCGTCACGCCTGGTCCCTGTACACGAGCGTCAGGCCTGAGCGTAAAGGCCGCCTAAACTCTTCTTGCGTTCGTTCGTTTCACCGGCATGAACCGTATTCGAGGAGTGTCCGTGTCCCCATTTATCCGCTCAAGCCGTTGTGCCGGTCTGGCCGCAGCGCTCATGGTTGCGGCCTTAACCGCACACGCTCGTCCCGTAGCGCCAGATGCCAGCGCCCAGATCCGTCGCACTACCTATGGCGTGCCACATATCGTGGCCAAGGATGAAAGAGGACTCGGTTATGGCATTGGCTATGCCTATGCCCAGGACAATCTTTGTTTGCTGGCTGACCAGGTCCTGACGGTCAGCGGTGAGCGCTCGCGCTATTTTGGTGGTCAAGGCCAGACCGTGGACCAGCGCGAGAACCTGGCCAGCGATGTCTTCTTCACCTGGCTCAACGGGCCGACACAGGTGCAGGCGTTTCTGGACGCGCAGCCCGCTGCCATCCAGGCTCTCTTGGCGGGTTATGCCAGTGGGTTCAATCGAGCACTGGCTGAGCGTCGTCAGCAGGGCCTGCCACCGGAATGTGGAGGGGGTGAGTGGGTGCGCGCCATCACCAGCCAGGACCTGGTCAAGCTTACACGGCGGTTACTTGCAGAAGGTGGGGTCGGGCAGTTCGTCGAAGCCCTGGCCGGCGCGCAGCCGCCCGAGAACGATGTCCGGCGGCCCGCCGTCGCTTACGGGAAAGCGCTGGAACAGCAGCAACGGTTTGCCACCCAGCGTGGCAGCAACGCCATTGCAGTGGGTGCCCAGCGTTCGGTCAATGGGCGTGGTTTGCTGTTGGCCAACCCGCATTTCCCATGGGTGGGAGGCATGCGGTTCTACCAGATGCAATTGACCATCCCCGGTGAACTCGATGTGATGGGTGCAGCATTACCTGGCTTGCCGACGATCAACATCGGCTTTAATCGCCACCTGGCGTGGACCCATACCGTCGACACCTCCAGGCATTTCACCTTGTTTCGCCTGCAACTCGACCCCAAGGACCCAACCCGCTACGTGCTCGACGGCAAGTCCCTGCCGCTGACCCGCCAAAGCGTCAGCATCATGGTCAAGGCCGCCGATGGCCGACTGCAAAAAGTCGAGCGTGTTCTGTATAGCTCGTCATTTGGTCCGGTCGTTCAGTGGCCTGGGCGGTTGGACTGGGACAGGCATACGGCCTACAGCCTGCGTGATGCCAACAGCGATAACGCCCGCGTGCTGCAACAGTGGTACCAGATCAATCGTGCCGACAGCGTGGCGGCGCTGACGCGTTCCATTGAGCAGCTGCATGGTATTCCTTGGGTCAACACCGTCGCCGTGGATGAACGTGGCAAGACGACCTACCTGAACCAGTCAGTGGTGCCTTACGTCGACCAGGCATTGCTCGATGCCTGCGGTGGCGAACAGACAGGCCCGCTGGTAGTGCTCGATGGTTCCCGCAGCCTGTGCAACTGGAAAGTCGACAGCCGCGCTGCCCAACCCGGTACGGTTCCGGCGCAGCTGATGCCCCGTCTGGAGCGCGATGATTTCGTGCAGAACTCCAACGATCCAGCCTGGATGACCAACCCTGCGCAGCCGATGACAGGCTACTCGCCCTTGGTCAGCCGCAGCGATCAGCCTCTGGGCATGCGTGGGCGCTTCGCGTTGGAACGTCTGCAAGGCAGGGCGCTGCTTGGTGTGGAAGATCTGCAGCGCTTGGTGACCGATGACAAAGTCTACCTTGCGCGTTTGCTGCTGCCGGATCTGCTGAGCTGGTGCAAGCGTGCCCCCACTGATGTCGAGCCCGTGTGCCGCAGCCTGGCCAGCTGGAACGGCAAGGCCAACCAGCAGAGCAACATGGGGCTGGTGCACTTTGAAAACATCTACAACGCAATCGAGCATCAACCGCAGGTATGGCGAGTGGCGTTCGATCGCAACGATCCTGTGCATACCCCGCGTGGTCTGGCGGTTGAGCAGGCATCGGTGAGCAGGGTGGTTCATCAGGCGGCCCTTGCCTCACTCCGGCAAGTGGCCGAGGAGGGCATCGACCCGAAGGCGCACTGGGGGCAGGTACAACAGGCCCATGATGGCACGCCAGTGCCGGGCGGGCCCCAGGCGCTTGGCGTGTACAACGCCATGTACAGTGTGCCGATGGGGCAGGGCAAGCGCTTGGTTGTCAGCGGCACCAGCTACCTACAGCTGGTCAGCTTCACCGGTGAAGGTCCCAAGGCACGCGGTCTGCTGGCGTTCTCCCAATCGAGCGAGGCGGCCTCGCCCCATGCCAGTGATCAGACCAAGGCGTTCGCTGCCGGTCAGTTGCATGATATGCCGTTCACAGAGAAGCAGATCAAGGCCGATCCGGCGTACCGGGAGGTGATTATCCGCGAGCGAGATGAGCGGCTGGGCATTCAGTGAGTGTCGAGACGGGAGGCAAGCCTTGCTCGTCTCCCGCATAAGCATCAGACGGGCTAGCCCACTATCGAGCAAATAGCGCTCAAGCGCTCAGGAAAATTCGAACGGCGCCAGCTGAAACTCTTGCGCGTCCACTTGCAAGGCCCAGGCACGCTTGTCCCAGTCGCCCAGGACAATGCGCCGGGCCGGCTCCCCATCCACCATCAGCTTGTGAATGGCCGGGCGATGAGTATGGCCGTGCACCAGCGTGCGAACGTCGTGCGCCGCCATGACCTTGGGCACTTCTTCGGGCGTGACGTCAACGATCTCCGTGGATTTCATTCGCGTCTGGGCGCGGCTTTCGCTGCGCAGCTTGCGTGCCAATTTCAGGCGAACTGACAAGGGAAGGTGCCTAAGCAACCAAAGGCTCAGGGGATTGCGCAGCAATCGCCGCATTTTCATGTAGCCCAGGTCTCGGGTGCACAAGGTGTCGCCGTGCATCAACAGCACTCGTTCTGCTCCCAGCTCCACCACACAAGGATCGCTCAGCAGGGTACAGCCTGCAGCTTCGCAAAAGGCCTGGCCGATCAGGAAATCGCGGTTGCCGTGCATCAGGTAGAGCGCAGTGCCGCTGTCGCTGAGCCGTCGCATGGCTTGGCAGATCGACTGCTGAAAAGCGGTCATGGCATCGTCGCCGATCCACGCTTCGAAAAAATCGCCCAATATGTACAGCGCCTTTGCCTGGCGAGCCCGACCTTCGAGCAGACCAAGAAACGCCCGGGTAATGTCCGGGCGTTCTTCTTGCAGGTGCAGATCGGAGATCAGCAGTATCACTCAATGATCTCGGCTTTCTCGATGATCACGTCGTCCTTAGGCACGTCCTGGTGGCCAGCGCTCGAGCCGGTGGCAACTTTCTCGATGGCGTCGACGACTTCACGGCCTTCGATCACTTCACCGAACACGGCGTAGCCCCAGCCCTGGGTGGTTTTGCCGCTGTGGTTGAGGAAATCGTTGTCCGAAGCGTTGATGAAGAATTGTGCCGAGGCAGAGTGCGGGTCCATGGTGCGGGCCATGGCGATGCTGTACTTCTTGTTCTTCAGGCCGTTGTCGGCTTCGTTCTGGATGCTGGCGCGGGTTTTCTTCTGGGACATGCCAGCTTCAAAGCCGCCGCCCTGAATCATGAAGCCTTTAATGACGCGGTGAAAAACGGTGCCGTCGTAGTGGCCGTCCTTGACGTACTGAACGAAGTTTTCGGTCGTCTGCGGCGCTTTCTCGGCGTCCAGCTGCAGGACGATGTCGCCGTGGTTGGTGCTCAGTTTGACTTTGGACATGCTGAAACTCGCTTTTTCAAGGCAATCGAAAATAGGATGCGCTGGGCGCTGATTACTACCAGACGCGGCGTCAGGCGTTGGGGACACATGGCGCGCTTGCGCCATTTTGCCAAGGCTGCGGCAAAAAGGCGTGAGAAATCACGCGAGTTTGGCGGAGCCCGACTGTCGGCAGCTTGACTGCTTCGGCTATGATAGGCCCTTTGATTCATTCGGCCTACCCAGGCCGGCTACGTGCATTCAAGGATCCTATGAGCAAGCCCACTGCCGACAACGCGCCCAACGCCGCTGCCAAAGGCGCCCCCGCTGTCCCTGCGAACTTCCTGCGGCCGATCATCCAGGCCGACCTGGACTCGGGCAAGCACGCCAGCATCGTTACCCGCTTCCCGCCCGAGCCCAATGGCTACCTGCACATCGGCCATGCAAAGTCGATCTGCGTCAATTTCGGCCTGGCCAAGGAGTTTGGAGGTGTCTGTCACCTGCGCTTTGACGACACCAACCCTGCCAAGGAAGACCAGGAGTACATCGATGCCATCCAGCGCGATGTAAAGTGGCTGGGCTTCGACTGGGCCGGCGACGTTCGCTACGCCTCGAGCTACTTCGACCAACTGCACGCCTGGGCCGTCGAGCTGATCAAGCAGGGCAAGGCCTACGTGTGCGATCTCACGCCGGAGCAGGCCAAGGAGTACCGCGGCAACCTCAAGGAACCAGGCAAGAACAGCCCGTACCGCGAGCGCAGCTTGGAGGAGAACCTCGACCTGTTCGCCCGCATGAAGGCCGGTGAGTTCAAGGACGGTGAGCGCGTGCTGCGCGCCAAGATCGACATGGCTTCGCCCAACATGAACCTGCGTGACCCGATCCTCTACCGGATTCGCCATGCCCACCACCACCAGACGGGCGATACCTGGTGCATCTACCCGAACTACGACTTCACTCACGGCCAGTCGGATGCCATCGAAGGCATCACCCATTCCATCTGCACGCTGGAGTTCGAAGGACACCGGCCGCTGTACGAGTGGTTCCTGGACAACCTGCCGGTGCCTGCGCATCCGCGCCAGTACGAGTTCAGCCGTCTTAACCTCAACTACACCATCACCTCCAAGCGCAAGCTCAAGCAACTGGTGGACGAGCAACACGTCGAGGGCTGGGACGACCCGCGCATGTCCACCTTGTCGGGCTTCCGCCGCCGTGGCTACACCCCGGCGTCGATCCGCAACTTCTGCGAAATGATCGGTACCAACCGCTCGGACGGTGTGGTCGATATGTCCATGCTGGAGTTCTGCATCCGCGACGATCTGGACCGCACTGCACCCCGCGCGATGTGCGTGCTGCGCCCATTGAAGGTGGTGATCACCAACTATCCCGAAGGCCAGACCGAGCAGCTCGAACTCCCGCGCCATCCCAAGGAAGACATGGGCGTGCGCGTGCTGCCATTCGCACGTGAGCTGTACATCGACCGCGACGACTTCATGGAAGAGCCGCCCAAGGGCTACAAACGTCTGGAGCCTAACGGCGAAGTGCGCCTGCGCGGTAGCTACGTCATCCGCGCCGATGAGGCGATCAGGGACGCCGAGGGCACCATCGTCGAGCTGCGCTGCTCCTACGATCCGGACACCCTGGGCAAGAACCCCGAAGGCCGCAAGGTCAAGGGGGTGATCCACTGGGTGCCGGCCGAGGGCAGTGTGGAATGCGAAGTCCGGTTGTACGACCGTCTGTTCCGCTCGGCAAACCCTGAGAAGACCGAGGAGGGTGGCACTTTCCTCGACAACATCAACCCTGATTCGCTGCAAGTGCTCAGCGGCTGCCGTGCCGAGCCCTCGCTGGCCCAGGCGCAGCCGGAAGATCGCTTCCAGTTCGAACGCGAAGGCTACTTCTGTGCTGACCTCAAGGACAGCCAGCCGGGCCGCCCGGTATTCAACCGCACCGTCACCCTGCGTGACTCCTGGGGCAGCTGAGGAACTACCGTGCTCACGATCTACAACACCCTGACCAAGACCAAGGAGCCGTTCAAGCCGTTGGACGGCAACAACGTGCGCATGTATGTCTGCGGCATGACCGTCTATGACTACTGCCACCTGGGCCATGGTCGCAGCATGGTGGCTTTCGACCTGGCCACCCGCTGGTTGCGCAAGAGCGGCTACAACCTGACGTACGTGCGCAACATCACCGACATCGATGACAAGATCATCAACCGGGCCAACGAGAACGGCGAAACCTTCGATGCACTCACCGCCCGCATGATCGATGCGATGCACGAGGACGAACGCCGCCTCAACATCCTGCCTCCGGACCAGGAACCGCGCGCCACCGATCACATTGCCGGCATGCATGCCATGATCCAGACCTTGATCGACAAAGGTTATGCGTATGCGCCTGGCAACGGCGACGTGTACTACCGCGTCGGCAAGTTTGTGGGTTACGGCAAGCTCTCGCGCAAGAAGATCGAAGACTTGCGTATTGGTGCGCGAATCGAAGTCGGCGAGGCCAAGCAGGATCCGCTGGACTTCGTCCTGTGGAAAGGCGTCAAACCGGGCGAGCCCAGCTGGGAGTCGCCTTGGGGGCCTGGCCGCCCTGGCTGGCACATCGAATGCTCGGTGATGTCCACGTGCTGCCTGGGTGAGAGTTTCGATATCCATGGCGGCGGCAGCGACCTTGAGTTCCCGCATCACGAGAACGAAATTGCCCAGAGCGAAGCTGCCACCGGCAAACCGTACGCCAACGCCTGGATGCACTGCGGCATGATCCGCATCAACGGCGAGAAGATGTCCAAGTCGCTGAATAACTTCTTCACCATTCGCGACGTGCTGGAAAAGTATCACCCCGAAGTGGTGCGCTATCTGCTGGTGGCCAGCCACTACCGCAGCGCGATCAACTATTCAGAGGATAGCCTTCGCGACGCCAAGGGTGCACTGGAGCGGTTCTACCATGCTTTGCGTGGCTTGCCTCGTATACCGGCCAGCGGCGGGGAGGCCTTTGTCGAGCGTTTCACTGCTGCGATGAACGACGACTTCGGCACGCCTGAAGCCTGCGCCGTGTTGTTCGATCTGGTCCGCGAAATCAACCGCCTGCGCGAGAGCGACGTGTCGGCCGCGGCTGGCTTGGCGGGGCGTTTGCGTGAGCTGGGTGACGTGCTGGGTGTGTTGCAGCTGGAGGCCGATGACTTCCTGCGTGCAGGCGCTGAGGGGAAGGTGGACGCGGCCCAGGTCGAGGGTTTGATCCAGGCGCGCTTGCAGGCGCGGGCGGACAAGAACTGGGGAGAGTCCGATCGCATTCGTGACCAGTTGACGGCCATGGGTGTGGTGCTTGAAGACAGCAAGGGTGGGACGACCTGGCGGTTGGCGGACTGATCTGGGGGAGGGCGAGCGGGATTGGGTTGCTTGCAACCCATGTCCAGCCCGCCTGTAACTCGGCGATGGCCAAGCGATTACCGTCGTCCTTGTCCGCGTCCTTACCGCCACGTGCTTTCTGCTTTTGCTTCTAAGCGCGCA